>NZ_AP027079.1:2400000-2700000 GCF_030295385.1 Geothrix oryzae | reverse complement strand
GCTCTGCGTCCACGACCTCCCCGATCCGGAGTGAAACATTGTCCAGCAGGAATTCTGTCAGCCCGACACCGGAGGTGTAGGCGCCACCAGCAGCGCGCTCGATGGACGCCATCGCCTGGGGCCGTTCCTTCGCTGGCCATGAGAGTGCCAAGGGGGCTTTTGCCGCAACGGGCGTTTCCGCGCCGTGGGGGAAGGAAGGTGTGGGGTGTGCTGCGTCTTCCTTCCCTTCGAACCAGAGCTGGATGGTCTTGCCCCGGTAGGCGGACAGGTCGAGGGATCGCTGGAAGTAGTCTTTTTGAGCAGGGATGGCAATGGGGATCAGGCTGCGGTCCAGGTTGGAGTAGGTCGCCAGGGTTTCGATCAACTCACCGGCGGCGGATCGGACCTGAACCTGGAAGGTGTCTCTGACCAGGCCATCCCGTTCTTGAGAGAAGACCTGCAGCCAGAAAGTCAGGATGGCGCTCTGGGCCTCGGCGGGGATGGAGATGGTCTGATGGATGGACTGGGTATTGGCATCGCCCAGGCCGCAAAAGGCCGCACACCACCGTCCGAGATAGGCCGTGCCGGGCCAATCGCCCGTGATGATGCCCTGGGGATCCACCCAGGCCATGTTGTGCTTGTCGATGCCGCCGTCCCAGACGCTGCCGTATTCGAAACCGCCTTGAAGCAGCAGTTCGTAGAAGGCGTTCGAGGTGGAGAAGGGGACTTCCGCCGAACGGGTGGTGTTCCCCACCGAGTCGGTGGCCACCACGGTCAGGACATGGCTGCCCTTCGGGATTTTTTGGGAATCGAAAGGCAGGTTCAGGGTCACATCGGTCTGGCCGCCCCCATTCCCGGTTTCGATCCTCTGCTGATCCACATAGAAGGCCAGGTTGCCCACCCCCGTGTTGTCCTGGGCGTGAACGCCGAGAACGATCATTCCCGTGGAGCCGCTCACCGAACCTGAAACGGTTGGAGGGGTCAGGTCATCGCCGAGGCCCGAGGCGTATCCGACATTGATGGCGGCGAAAGCGTTCCGGACGGCCTGATGCTCCAGGGAGCCTGCGCCGTAGAGATCGATGGCGGATCGAAGCGCGGCCATGCGTGCATGCAGGTAGTTGCTCGAGGAGGTGAGGTAGGTGGCCAGGGCCCGGTACCAGATCCGGGTGGCCCGGTCGTTGCCGATCCCCGTCATGCCCGCTGGAAGATACGAGGAGAAGGCCGTCGAAGCAGAGTCGGAAGAAGCCCCTTGGGCAAGAAAGTAGAAACAGCGGTTCATGGGGCCGCTGCCGTAATGGACATCCAGGTTGAGGAGACTCGTCGACCAGGCATCCGGGCTCAGGCCATCGAGGCTCGGTTTGTACATGTACCGCAACGGATGATCGAAGGCAGGGGTCTTCATCTGCTCGCCGATGGTCCAGTTCCCACCCGTATCCGGCAGGACCGCGCCAGTGCCCCCGGCGCCCCGGGCGTAGAACTCGACCATGGTTCCGAGGATGTCGGAGGTTGCTTCGTTCAGGGATCCGGATTCCCCCATGTACACGAGGTTGGCCGTGGTCGAGGTGACGCCGTGGCTGAACTCGTGGCCGACCACATCCAGCGCGGTCAGGGTCAGGAACTTGTTCCCGTCTCCGAAGGTGAGGCAGAAGCACTCGTCCCACCAGAAGGCATTGTCGTACTGATTTCCGAAGTGAACGCGGGCCCGGGTGGGCGTCCCTTTCCCGTCGATCCCATTCCGTCCCAGGACCTGCTGATAGAAATCCCAGGTCACTTGAGTGCCGAAATGCGCATCCACGGCGGCCGTCTGCCCGTTGGTGGAATTCGTCGGAGCGCCGAGGGCGTACTGGAGGCCATCTCCCCAGACATTGTCCGCATCCGCGTAGAGGTTCCCCGCAGAGGCCATGTCCCAGCTGTGCCCCAGGTCCAGAGTCGCATTGCCTGCCCGGCCGAGGTCCCTCAGTTCGAAGCCCGGGCCTCCTGCGGCGGTAGATAGGGCGACGGTCCCGTTGTACTGGGAGTTCCCGGTCCCGAGGGCGCTCTCCAGGGCGTTCCATTTGCGCAGGATGGATCCGCCATGGGCATCCACCAGGTAACCGGCGGAGACCGCGCCAGCCTGGCTGTTGCTGAAGGCGGCTTCGACGAAATAGGCCAGCCGGTATCCGGTGGGCTTCTCCACGATCTCTACGGCATTGAGAGGATCACCCGCCCGGACCGGCAAGCCGGTCGTTCGATGGAAGCGTTCCACTTGGGGCAGGATGACCAGCTCGACCTTCGGCTCTTTGGCGAAGGGGCCCGTGGCATTCAGGTCCGCCGACACGATCCAGAGGGCTTCCGATGCCGTCAGGCTGGGGCTCGTGTTGAGGAGAATCTCACCGGGCGTCGGATCGGTGATGAGGTAATCCCCACCCTTGGTCCGGGTGTGGATGATGCCGTCGCCGCCCCACACGCGGAGACCCTGATGGGTCCGAAGGAAGCGGGTGTGCGTCGATTCATCGCGATCCTGCTGGATGGACAGGATCCGTCTCTCGCTGGAGTCCCTCGGTACCGTTCCCCAGGCGCTGCCGGCGAGGGTCAGGCCTAAAAGCGCGAGCGGGGCGAGTCTGGATGGGGCAGGCCGGAATTTGAGGCGCAAAACAGAACCCTCCGTCGTTCGCTTTGAATGGTGGCTGGGCCTTGACTGATGAATGAGCAGGGAGCGGGGTTAGGAGATCAGTCTATCTTGAAACAGAGGAGCCGGATGGCGCCGCATGCCGCGGCCCATCGCAGGAAGGCGGTTCGGAAGGGGAGGCGGTCGTCCCTACCGATAGCGTGCGGCCATGGCCTTCAGGGTGGCGACCAGGTGGGCGCGCAATGGCTTGGGGTCGAGAACTTCGGCCTCGGCTCCCACCTGCAGCACGAAGCGGGTGGGTCCCTGGAAGTCGGTGGCCATGAAGCTCAGCAGCACGGTGCCGCCCTTTTCCTTGCGGACCTCGACGCCGGGCAGGGCGGGGGGGGCGTCCAGGAGGGCCTGGGGCCAGTTGGAGCCTCCGATCCGCACCCGGACCCGGAAGGGGGTGCCGGGACTGAACCAGCCGCCGATCTGCAGGTCCCGCGCCTGCTCCAGGGGGCGCTTGTCGGGGATGAGGCCGCGCTTCGCCGAGGCCTTGGCCTCCTCGATGCGGGCCAGCCGGAAGTGGCGGGGTTCCTGTTTGGCTGGGTCCCAGGCCAGCAGGAAGGCGCCGCCGGAAAAGACATCGTGGGTGAGGGTGAAGGGAATGACGGTGCGGGCGCTGGTGCGGCCCGTGGAGGCCGCGCGGTAGGTGAGCTCGAGCTCGCGGGGCCCGTCGGGATGGCCGAGCGCCAGGAGCACCTGGGTGAGCATCCTGGTGTCGAGGGCCTGCTGGTCGTCGGCGCTGCCGCGCACGCAGACATGCTCCTGCAGGGCTCGGAACAGGTCGCGGTCGCGGGTGCTCAGGTGGCTGTCGGCCAGGGTGCGCAGGCCCTCCAGCTGGTCGTACCACAGCTCGGTGGCGGTGCCCTCCAGAGCCATGAGGGCGACTTCCAGCGCCATGCGGGCGTGGGGGGTGATCTTGCTGTCCCAGTCCGGCGCCTTCTCCAGGGTGAAGTGGATGACGGCGGGCCGACCCTCGCGCGCCTTGCCGAAGCGGGCCCCCTGTTCTTCCAGCAAGGCGATGGCGCGATCCACGGTGCGCATGGCCGTGCCGCCCAGCTTCCGCGCGAGCCCAGCCTTGGTGATGCCGCGGTCCCCTGAGTCGCGGACGGCCTCCAGCACCGCCTGGAGTCGCTCGGGCTTCACCAGGTGGCCGCCGTCGGGGCGGGGCGATTCGAGGGCCTTGCGGTGCGCGGTCCGAGCCATGGCAGTCTCCTCTGCATCATGATTGGTCAGTGACTGTCGAGAAGCAAGGCGCAGGTGGCGCCGGCGGCCGGGGATGGGGTGCCGTCGACGGCCGATGTCCTTCTAGGCCGTCCAGAAGGCGGCGAAGGGAGCCGGGTCCCATTCGGGCTTCGGGCTCCGGAACCGGGCCCGCAGCCCCTGCGACGCCGGCGCCTCCACCAGAACGGCATGGCCCCCGGCATAGAGGAGGCTCCACAGTGCGGCGCGAAGCGGGATCTCGCCGAGGCGGGTCTGAGGCAGGTCCACGCGGGTGTCGTGGTCCCAGCCGAGGGTCCGGTTCAAGCGCTGGAGGCGCAGCATCAGCTCGCCGTGGGTGAGTCCCCCGGAAAAGGGCGTGGCCCCGGAGACGCTCTGTTCCCGGGTGTGGTATGGACCGCGGCCTTCGTCCAGGTTGAATCGGGACCCCCCGAGAATCTCCGGGGGCACCCTCTGCCCTTCGGGATCCCAGGTCAGACCCGAGGCCGCGGCGGCCAGTTCGGCGGCCCAGTCCCAGGGTGTTCCGGTGGCGCTGAAGACCGCCGGGGCTGGCGGGGCGGCCAGCAGGCCCAGGGCCACGCCTTCGGCGCGGTTGCGAAGCTGGGCGTAGGACAGGGTACCCCACCCCGGGGCCGTCAGGGCCGGGCGGCCCTGGAGCCGCGCCGCGCGCTGAATGAGGAGGTCCCGCAGGGTCGACGCCATGGCGAAGTATCGCAAGGCGAGGGCGGGATCCGCAAAATCAAACCGCTTCAACCCTCCTCCTGGGGGGTGGGTCAGTGGGGTATCCGTTTCCCTCTCCCTCCCGGAGCCTCGGCTCCCCCCCTTTGGAGATCCCATGCGTCCTGCGTTTCGAAGTCTCTCCCTGGCGGCGCTTCCCCTCGGCCTCAGCGCCTTGACGCTTGGTTTGGCCTGCAGCGGAGGTTCCTCCGGTGGCTCCGCCACGACTCCGGCCTCCACCCCCATGGGCACGGCCTCGATCATCCTCACGGACGCCCCCTCGGACCAGTGGTCGGCCATCGAGGTGGTCGTCACCAAGGTGACCCTGCTGAACAAGACCGACCATACCAAGGAGATCGTGGCCTTCCAGGGTGCCACCGCCAAGATCAACCTCGTGGATCTCGACAGCGTGGGTGAGTTGCTCGCCACGGCCCAGATCCCCGTAGGCACCTATGACGCCCTGCGCATCACCATCGATCCCGCCAGCGTGAACCTGGTGAAGGCCGACGGCAGTTCCGTACCCAGCAACCTGGTGCGCGTGGCAGGCTCCACGGTCCAGGTGGGGCTGAGCTCGGACCTGGTGGTGACGGCCAGCGGCAACAACGCAGTGCAACTCGACTTCGACCTCGGGCATCCGCTGTTCCTGGTGCAGCTGCCGGACGGCTCCTGGGTCATGAACCTCCAGGTGAAGCACCGCCCCAACGCCAACGGCATGATGGGCATGGCCCAGATGGCCTTCCGCCACCGTCGCGGCACCATCGCCTCCGTGGGCGCCTCCAGCTTCATGCTGCACACCGACAGCGGGAACGACCTCACGGTGAATGTGGATGGGGGCAGCTGGTTCTTCGATGCGGATGCCAAGGCCGTGGGCAGCTTGGCGGGCCTGGCCGCGGGCAAGAACGCGCTGGTGTCGCTGCGCATGCAAGCCGACGGCAGCCTCTGGGCCGTGCGCGTGTGGTACGGCGCCAACGCCCTGCCGGGCTGGACGCCCGAAGGCCATGTCTACGGCGTGGATCAGGCCGCGGGCCGGCTGCTGGTCAGCACCAATGCCAGCACCCCCCGGGCCATTGCCATCGATGCGGATACCGCCTTCACCTTCCGCACGGGCCAGACCCTCGGCCTGGGCCCGGCGGCCCTCGCCAACCTGTGGACCGGCTTCAAGGTGCAGGTCGAAGTGAAGGACCCGCTCCAGGTGCCCATGCATGCCAAGTCGGTGAACATCCAGCGGGCGGTGGATGGGGGCGTGATCAAGACTGCCACGGCCACCTCCTTCACCTACCAGCATCTGCTGGCCGGCGATCGCACCCATGCCTACGCCAATGCCTTCTCCTGGTGGTATCTCGGTTTCCCCGGCGCGACCTCCAGCAGCAGCGGCGCCTTCGCGGCCGCCATCACCGGCGCGGGCGATGTGCGCGTGCAGGGCGTGAGCGACCTGGTGTGGAACGGCGGCATCAGCGCCTGGGACGCCAGCAACGCCATCTTCCTGCCCGTGGCCCTGCCCCAGGGCGCCATCAGCACCTCGTACAGCGGCGGCCAGATGGGGTTCACCTTCACCAATTCCGCCGCGGCCACCCAGACCATCTCGGTCAGCCTGAACACCACCGTGGGCGCGCAGCCGGTGGTGCTGGAGGTGATCAACCAGGCCGGTACGGTCACGGTCCTGCCCCTCGATGCCAGCACCTGGGGAGCCAAGCTCGTCAGTCCTGCCAAGGCCCGTGTGGCCGTCGTGCCCAAGCCCGACGGGAGCTTCGCCGCCTACGCGGTGGTGGTGTTCACCGGGTTCTGAGGACATCAGCCTACCTTCGGCAAGAGGAAGCGGCGCCTGGGCGCCGCTTCCTCTTGGAGGTAGGGACGCGGGAGTGCAAGGCCCGAGAATTCCCGGGGTCGCGCCCATTCGGGTAGTCTGGGGTCGATGCTGAGGCCCCCCTCTCGAGCGCTCGATCGACCCTTCCTGCGGCGCTGGGTGGCGATCCTTTTGCTCTGCCTGACGGGGATGTACCTGGGCGCCACCAGCCTGGATGCCTGCGTGGAAGGCCCGGGCGACGACTGTGCGCCCATCTGCCACCTGCTCTGCGCGGATGGATGCGCCACGGCGCCCGTGCCGGAACCGCCGGCCCCCCCCTCGCCCGATGCCCTGCCGGATCGCTGCTTCGTGGCGGAACGGGCGGGGTGTCTCGTCAGCCTGGACATCGAACCGGAAAAGGACCCTCCTCGAGCCTGAGGGATTGAGCGTGCGAATGCATGGCCGGGCCCTGCCCTGCCGTGCCATCCCTCCATCTCCCATGAGGCCCCGATGCGAACCTTTCTCCTGGGGGCGCTGCCCTGCCTGCTCTTGGCACAGGCGCCGCCCCTCTCTTTTGACGACATCCTTCAGCGGGCCCAGACCAGCCCTGGACAATACCGGGTGGAAGCCCTGCTGGCCGAACGCCACCGGGCGCTGAGCGGCACCCAGGGATTCCTCCGCGAAGGCCCCTCCATGGGCCTCACCGCAGGCCCCCGTACCAACTCCGCCACGCCCACGACGACGGACCAGTCCGTGGATCTGGACCTGCCGCTGTTCCTGTCGCCCGCCACCCGGCATCGTCTGGAAGAGGCCCTCGGGCAGGCAAACCCGGCTCTGCGGGAGGCCGCCAAGATCGAGGCGCGGTTCCGCCTCCGCCAAGCCTACCTGGACGCCTGGTTGGCCGAGCGCCTGCTCCAACTCCGGGAGGCGGATATCACCACGGTCCAGGCCTGGCTCAAGGCCGCCCAGGCGCGGCTGGAGGCCGGGGCGGATCCTGGATTCCAGGTCAGCCTCGTAGAGGGCGAAGTGCTTCGCGCCCAGGCGGATCTGGATGAGTCGCGGAGGCAGAGACTGAATGCCTGGGCGAGCCTCCGGGCGATGGCGGATGTTCCGATATCCCCCGTTCCCCTCGCCGATCCTGGCGACGCGCAGGTCCTCCCCAGCGACGGGCTCCAGGCTAGGTTCGAGGACGGCGCCCTGCGTCAAGCCATTCAGAGCCGCCTAAACCTGGAGCAACAGGCCCTGCGCCACCAGGAGGCTCTGGCCACCAGCCGCTGGAGCCTCCGGGGCAGCTATGCCAAGGAAGGCGAAGAGCGCATCGGCAAGATCGGTCTGGCCTACCGCTTCTCCCGCCCGGGGGAAGGTCGGGCCATTCATCGCGAAACGGAGGCCACCCTCCAGGCCGCCAAGCGCGAACTGGAGATCGCCCTCCTGGAGCTGGATGCCCGCTTCCAGTCGGCGTGGACGCGGCTCCGGACGGCCCCGCCGCCCACCCTCTTCAAAGGCTTCGACCGATCCCTCAAGGCCGTGAGCCTGCGCCTCAGCGAGGGCAAGGAGCGCCCCTCCGAGGCGCTCCCCATCCGCCGCCAGCTCCTGGAGGCCCAAGCCGCCTCCTACCGGCGACTTCAGGCCGCCCACCTTCTGTCTGCCGAGCTCCAGGCCCTCACATCCGAGGTGAACCCATGAACCCCACCATCCGACTTTCCGTGCTGACACTCGCGCTGGGGGCCATGGTGGCCTGCGAACGCAAGGCCGCACCGACCGAGGTCAGGGAATCCCATCAGGCGGAGGGCACCCACGACGGCGAGGGGGTCCATCTCTCCCTGAAGGACATCCGGGGCCTCCGTTTCCTGGTGGTCTCCGAACCCAGGGCCGAAGGTGCCTGGTATCCCGCCGAGGCCATCGGTGACGAATCCGCCCAGGCCATCCTCAGCAGCCCGGTGAAGGGCATCGTCTCGGCCATCCAGGTTCCTCCCGGTCAGCATGTCGGCGCTGGTGCCGGATTGTTCACCCTCCAGAGCCCCGAGCTGGCCCGCCTCAAGGCCGACTGGCTGTCCGCCCGGGCCAAGCGTGACCGCACCGAGGGCGAATGGGCCCGGGAACAGCGGCTCTACGAAGCCCAGGCCGGATCCCGCCGGGAACTGGAAGCCGCCAAGAGCGAAGCTGCCACCGCGCGGGCTGACGAGGAAGCCGCCCGGCTCGCTCTGGAGGCCCGGGGGCTGAATCCCGAGATGGCCGGTGCGGTGATGACCGTGAAGGCCCCGAGGGCGGGCTCCGTCACGGCTTACAAGATCCAACTCGGCCAGGGCGTCGAGGCCGGCCAGGAACTGGGGCGCTTCCAATCGGCCTTCGCCGCCATCGTGCAGCTGGAACTGCCCCTCCCCGCGCCCGAAAACTGGCAGCCCGGCACCGTGACGGAGGCCCGCAAGGGCGACGGCCAGCGATGGAAGGCCCGCCTGGAGGGCACACCCATGATCCTCACCACGGACACGCGGCGGCTGAGCTATCGCCTTCGCCTGCTGGGCGGTCCTCTGCCGATCCCCGGAACACCGTTGGAGATCCATGTCCCTCTGGCGAAGACCGTCGTCCTCCCCCAGAGCGCCCTGCAGCAGGTGGAAGGCACCTGGGGCGTCTTCGTGAAGGAAGGAGAGGAGGCCGAGTTCCGTCCCGTGCGCCGAGGGCCTGAGCTGGGTACCGATGTGATGGTGCTCGACGGCGTGAAGCCCGGCGAGACCGTGGTGGGCGAGGGCGCCTACCTGCTGAAGTCCCTCCAGATCAAGCGCAAGAGCGGAGGGGATGACCATGACCACTGAATCCTCCTCCCCCCGCCATCGCTCCCTGATCCGCCGCTGGTTCGACTGGATGCTCCCCCGCAAGGGCTGGGTGTTCGCGCTTGCCACAGTGTGGGGTGTCGCCGGCCTCGCCAGCTTCGCCACGCTGAAGCGCGACCTGTTCCCCGATCTCACCCTTCCCAGCCTGAACCTGCTCATCCAGAGTCCGGGACGCGCCGCCACGGAGCTGGAGCTGACCGTGGCCCAGCCGGTGGAGCAGGCCATCGGCGGCCTTCCCGGCGTCAAGCGGGTGGTGAGCACCGTGCAGGCCGAAGTGATCCAGGTCGTGGTGTCCTTCGAGGGCGGCACCGACCCCTGGCGGGCCCGTCAGCTCGTGGCCGAACGCCTCGCGGGCATCGTCGGCAACTTCCCCGAGGGGACTCGGGCCCCGCTCGTCTCCAGTGCTGCCGGGCGCCTCCAGGAGATCATGGAGATCGTGCTGGAAGGTCCTGCCACGGATCCCATGAAGCTGCGGGACCACACGGAGAAGGTGCTCATCCCCCGGCTCCAGGCCGTTCCCGGCGTGGCCCGCGTCGAGCGGCTGGGAGGTGAGGAGCGCCAGCTCCAGGTCATCGTCCAGCCCGAGCGGATGCGTCTCCAGGGCGTGAGCCTCACCCAGATCCTCGAGGCCATGGAAGGCACCCACCAGGACGCCGCCGCCGGGGTGATGGAGATCCAGGACAAGGGCTGGTTCATCACCGTGGGCAGCCTCGCGGCCCAGCCCGAGGCCGTGAAGAAGCTCCGCCTGAAGACCCCCCGGGGGACGGTCCTCCTGGGCGATGTGGCTGAAATCCGCGAAGGCGCCGGCTTCCGGCGCGGCCTCGCCCGTCACCAGGGCCATGAGGATGTGAGCCTCCGGGTGGTCCGCCAGCCCACGGCGGAAACCATGACGGTCTCCCATGAGACCCGGAAGGCCTTGGATGAACTGCGCCAGAGCCTGCCGGAAGGCATGGAACTGACCCTGATGTATGACCAGGGGGGGCTCGTCACCCACGCCTTGAACGGCGTGACCCTGGCGCTCCTGCTCGGCGGGCTCTTTGTCGCCCTGGTGCTCGTGCTCCTGCTGGGGAATTTCCGGGCGGCCCTGATCGTCATCGCCGTGCTGCCCCTGGCCACCCTCGGGGCGGCGATCCCCTTGAATGCCGCGGGCATGGGCCTCAATGCCATGACCCTGGGCGGTCTCGCCATCGCCGTGGGCCTGCTGGTGGATGCCGCCGTGATCATGGTGGAGAACCTCGCGCACCGGCTGCGTGAACATCGGGATCACATGGAGCCCCGAAGGGTCGCGCTCACCCGGGCCGCCGCGGAAGTGGGTGTGCCCATCCTCGCGGCAGTGCTGGTCATCCTGGCGGTCTTCATCCCCCTGCTGGCCATCGGGGGACTCGCGGGCCGGCTCTACGCGCCCCTCGCCGTGGCCATCGCCGCGGCCATGACCCTCAGTCTCGTGCTGAGCTTCACCCTCGTGCCAGCCCTTGTGGAGCGGTTCCTTCCGCCCGGTGCCCAGCTTGAGGAGCCCCGCCTGGTGGCGGCCCTGAAGCGCGTCTATCGCCCCGCCCTCGAATGGGCCATGGGCCATGGCGCCATCGTGCGGGTGCTGGCCCTGGGCCTGACCCTTCCCAGCCTCTGGCTGGCCCTGCGCCTGGGGAGCAACTTCCTACCCAATCTGGATGAAGGGGCCCTCCTCCTCAACAGCATCCTGCCGGCGGAAACCAGCCTCGCCGCCGTGGATGAGGCCAACTTCCAGCTCGAACAGAAGCTCGTGAAGCTCCCGGGCGTGTCGTCCGTCTATCGCCGCACGGGCCGCTCTGAACTCACTGAAGACCCCATGCCGCACACGATCTCCGATGTGCTGGTGGTGCTGGATGGCACCAAGCGCACCCCCGAAGTGCAGAGGGAGGTCGCTGAAATCTCCGAGGAACTGCCTTACCCGGTCGAACTCACCACGCCCATGCAGATGCGCATCTCCGAAGGCATCGGCGGCACGCCGGCGGACATCCAGGTGAAGCTCTTCCACCCGGACCTGGCGGCCCTCCAGCTCAAGCTCTCCGACATCCAGGAAGCCCTCGGGAAAGTGCCGGGCGTGGCCTCGATCACTCCGGAAGGCGCGGGGTCCCTGCCGAAGTGGACCGTGGTGCCGGACGAAGATGCGCTTCGGCGCCTCGATGTCCCACGAACGCTCATCGTGAAGACGCTGAAGACCGCCCTGCAGGGTCTGGACACCACCCCGCGCTTCGATGGCCCCCAGCGCGTCGAACGGATCGTCCGCTTCCCGGACGATGGCCGCACCAGCCCCGAGACCCTCAAGCGCCTGCCCCTGGTGCTCGAGGACGGCCGCGTGGTGGAGCTGGGTCAGGTGGCCCGTTTCGAGGAGGCCAGCACGCCCAGCCTGATCCGGCGCGAAGCGGCCCAGCGCCGCCTGGCCCTGAATGTCCGCACCACGGGCGACCTCGGTGGAACGGCTGATCGCCTGGAGAAGGCCCTGCAGGGCATCGCGCTGCCCAAGGGCACCGTCGTGAAGCTGGGCGGCAAGATCGAGGACGCCCGGGAGACCCAGAAGCGGCTGATGGTGGCCATCGGGGTCGCCCTGGTCCTCGTGGTGGGCCTCCTCTACCTGGCTTTGGGCCGCTGGCGTGAGGTCATGGTCGTCGTGCTGACCCTGCCCGATGCCTTCGCCGGGGGGCTCTTCGCCCTCTGGCTCGCGGGGGAAACCTGGAACATCAGCTCCATCGTCGGGATGATCGGACTCTTCGGCGTGGCGGTGCAGAACAGCCTGGTGCTCATCACCCAGGCCAAGCACCTGGTGGCCTCGGGCCTGCCCTTCCACGAGGCCCTCAAAGAGGCCAGCCTCGGCCGCGTGCGCCCCAAGCTCATGACCGCCGGGAGTGCCATCCTCGGCCTCATGCCGATGCTGCTCGGCCTCGGCGGCAGTGAGTTGGAACGCCCCCTGGCCATCGTCATGGTGGGCGGACTCATCACGAGCACGCTCTTCACCCTGCTGGCGTTGCCGAGCTTCTACGCCTGGGTGGGAAGGCCGAAGGGGGAAGGGGCCGCCCAGAGTTGATGCCTTCCTCATTCCAAAGGAAACGGCGCCTCGGCGCCGCTTCCTTTGGGAGATCAAGTGAAGGCGGACATGGCGCCCACGGTGAAGCTGGGGTGCTGGTCCATCAGGGGGCGCGGCGGGGGGATGTACTCGATCCGGGAGAAGCCCGCGTGGCCCAGGGCCTCGCGCCAGGCTTCGGGGGTGAGGAACCCATGGCGGGGGCGCCAGCGGGGGTCGAGTTTCACCTCCGTGAAGCTCTTGATGAAGCTGAAGAAGAATTCGAGGTAGAGGGGGGCGTCCAGGGTGGGCTTCAGGCATTCGCCCAGGACCAGGCGACCGCCCGGCTTCAGGCGGCCGCGCAGGTCCCGCAGGGTGGCTTCCAGATCCTGGGCCACGTGCAGCACATTGATCCCCACGATGGCATCCAGGCTCGCCGCCTCGATGCCCTGGTCCCCGAGGGGCCGGTTCATGTCCAGGGCCTGGAAGCTGACGGGCAGTCCGGGCGCGGCGCTCTTCAGGTCCCTCTGGGCCCGGCGCAGGAAGGTGGGCGCCACATCGGTGAAGCGGTAGTCCGCGATGCGGTCGAGCCAGCCCGCTTCGGCCCCGGTCTGGGCGACGAGCTGGGCGAAGGATCCGGCTCCGGCCCCCAGCTCCAGGATCCGCGCACCTTCCGGGAGCCCTTCGCGGAGGGCCAGCAGGGTGAGCCAGTTGTTGGGGAAGTACCCCAGGTTGCCGTTGCGGAAGTAGGCGAGCCAGAGGGGGAACAGGGCCAGGTCGAACAGGAGGCTGTCGCCGCTCTTCCCTTCGGTGAAGAAGGGCTGGATGTGGGAGCGCACGCCGTCCAGCAGGTCGAAGTTGGACCCGTGGCCCGGCGCCTCGGCTTCCACCTGCTCCCGGAGGCCGGCGAGGTCCAGGTCGGGTTCGCCCGTCAGTACGAAGCGCTCGCCGGCCCGTTGCAGCAGGCCCTCCGAGGCGAGGAAGGGGAGCATCCAGGCCAGGGGCTTGCGAGCCTGGGCGGGGAGCCCCTCGCAGAGCGCGTCGAGGGTGGTGCCGCCGCGCAACCGGGCCTCCCAGCCCAGGTCCATGAGCAGCAGCAGGCAGGTGCGGGCGGTGTACAGACCCGACGCCCGGTGGAGTACCAGGAAGGGCCTGGTGAACAGCCGGGCGATCTCGGGGCCGAGGGGCCCGAGCAGGTCGAGGGCCGGCGGCGCCTCGATGGGACCGAGGCGCAGGGGCATCAGTCCATCATCTCGCTGATGCTGCGGCCCCCGTGGATGCGAAGGATGGCATCCCCGAAGAGGGCGGCGGTGGAAAGCACCCGCAGGTTCGGAAGGGCCTTGGCGCGTTCGGGCGAGATCGGAATGCTGTCGGTGACCACCAGCTCATCCAGATTGGCGGAAGTGAGGGTCTCCAGGGCATTGCCGGAGAGCACCGGGTGGGTGACGCCCACGCGCACCGTGCGGGCGCCGAACTCGCGGAGGATGCGGGCCGCCTCCTTGATGGAGCCGCCGGTGGCGATCTCGTCGTCGTAGATGATGGCGTCCTTGCCCTTCGCATCGCCGATCAGGGCCACGCTCTGGGCCTTCTCTGAGTCGTCGAAACGGCGCTTGTCGATGATGGCCATGGGCACGGACAGCCGCTTGGCGAAATGGCCCGCGAACTTGGCCGCCCCGGCATCCGTGGCCACCACCACGGCATTGGAGAGATCCTTGGTCTTGAAGTAGTTGGTGAGGATGGGCGTGGCCAGCAGCTGATCCGCGGGCTTGCGGAAGAAGCCCAGGATCTGCGGGGCGTGCAGGGTCATCGTGAGCACGCGGTCGGCTCCGGCGGTCTCCAGCAGGTCGGCCACCAGGCGGGCCGTGATGGAGATGCGCGCCTCGTCCTTCTTGTCGCTGCGGGCGTAGGGGAAGTAGGGCAGCACCGCCGTGATGCGGGCCGCGGACGCGAATTTCAGGGCGTCGATGAGGATCAGCAGCTCCAGCAGGTTGTCGCTGACGGGCGGGCAGGAGGTCTGGATCACGAAGACATCCGATTCGCGGACATTCTCCTCGACCTTCACCTTGATGTTCTCGTTGGAGAACCGGGTGACCTTCAGCTTGCCGAGGGGCATGCCCATGTGCGTAGCGATGCCTCTCGCCAGGTCCGGGTGGCTGCTCCCGGAAAAGACCTTCATCTCGCCGAACATGGATCCCCCGATCTCGGACCCAGTGTAGCCGACCCCTCGCGTGGAGGTCGTCACAGGGATGAAGCGGAAGCAGCCTGGCCCGGTTCCCCGGGGGGAGGAACTCAGCTCTCGTCGGCGCTGGGGCCGTAGATGGACGGGACCGGCACATCCAGCAGGCGGAGATAGACGGCGAGCTGGGCCCGGTGATGGATGAGGTGGTTCATCACGAAGCTGCGGTAGACCGCGGCGCGCGGCATGGCCAGGATCACCTGGCCCTCGTTCTTGAGGGTCCAGATCACCTGGAAGGCCTCGTCCGGGGTCTTGGCCAGGGCTTCCAGCGCCCCCTCCACACCCTGGTCCAGGGTCCGGAGCAGCCCTTCGACGGTGTCGCTCGGCTTCGGCTGGCTGGCGCGGGTCTCGGGCAGGCCGAAATCCAGCTCGGTGCGGGTCAGGGTGCTGATGGTCCAGCCGGGAATCGTGACCAGGTGATTCGCTAGGTCGCCCAGTGTGAATGACTTGGGGTGGGGACGGTAGTCCATCCGACCGGCGGGGATCCGTTCGATCACGCGGCGGAGGCTCGCCATTTCGTGCTGGAACTCGGGGAGGAGGGCTTGGGAGAGCGGCATCGGGGGCTCCTTGGATGAAGGAGGTCCAGGATAGGTCAGGGCTCCTGACAACCTGGTGGCAGGAGGGTTCATCCCCGAGCGGGATTACCTGGAAGGTCCGGCCCGGAATTGTCCAAGGTAGTCCTCCAGGCCCCGACCAGGGGTCGGCTCGAAGGGGTCGAGCACCTCGCTGGACTGGATGCGGTCCACGCGGAAGGTGCGGAGGGCCTCGCGCAGCTCGCACCAGGCCGCGAGGTGCCACCGGTAGCCCCAGAAGACCAGGCCCAGGGGCTGCAGCACCCGGGTCGAGGCGGTCCCGTCGGCACGCGCGTAGGTGATCTGGACGCGGCGATGCTCGCGCAGGCCCCGGCGCAGCTCGCCAAGGAAGCGGGCGGTTTCCGGAGGGACATGGAAGTCCGGCACCAGGAAAGGCAGGTCCGACAGGGACCGCCTCCGGTCCGGCGGCAGGACGGCCTCCACTTTCCGGAGGAGGCTCTCCGCGGCCTCCCGGAGGGAGGGATCACCCCAGGCGGCCACGACGCGGGCGCCCAGGAGCAGCGCCTCGCCTTCCTCTGCGTTGAGCATGAGAGGAGGGAGGTCGAAGTGCCGGGGGAGGCTGTAGCCCACGCCGGCTTCGCTCTCGATGGGCACGCCCGAGGCCATGAGGTCCGCGATGTCGCGGTAGAGGGTGCGCTCGCTGACGCCGAGCTCCCGGGAAAGGCGGGCCGCGGTGCTGATGCGGTCCCGCCGCAGCAGCTGCACGATCTGGAACAGGCGGTCGGCGCGGCGCATGGGGATTCAGGCGGTGCGCGCGGTCGGCTAGACCTTGCCGCCACCCACCCGCTCGATGCGGGCCCCGACGCCCTGGAGCTTTTTCTCCAGGCCGGCGTAGCCGCGGTCGAGGTGATAGATGCGGTCGACGATGGTCTCGCCCTTGGCCACGAGGCCGGCGATGACCAGGGCGGCGCTGGCCCGGAGGTCCGTGGCCATGACCGTGCACCCGGTCAGGTCCGCGGGGCCGGCCACGATGGCGCGGTGGCCGTCCGTGCGGAGGTTCGCACCCAGGCGCTCCAGCTCCATGGCGTGCTGGAAGCGGTTCTCGAAGATGCCCTCGTTGATGACGCTGATGCCGCAGGCCTGCGTCATGACGGCCATCACCTGGGCCTGCAGGTCCGTGGGGAACCCGGGGAAGGGCAGGGTGGTGACATCCTTGGACCGCAGCTTCTGGCCGGGCTCCCGCTGGATGCGGAGCTGGCGGCCGTCCTGGCCCTCCCGCTCGGTGACCAGGCAGCCCGCCCGCTCCAGCAGGTCCAGCAGCGCGCGGAGGTGTCCGGGCTCGCAGCGGTCCAGCACCACATCGCCGCAGGCTGCGGCCACGGCGCAGAGGTAGGTGCCGGCCTCGATGCGGTCGGCGATGACCGCGTGCTCGCAGCCATGGAGCTTCGCCACGCCGGTGATGGTGAGGGTTCCCGTGCCGATGCCCTCGATCTGGGCGCCCATCTTGACGAGCAGCTGGGCCAGGTCGCCGATCTCGGGCTCCATGGCCGCGTTGCGCAGGACCGTGGTGCCCTTGGCCAGGGCGGCGGCCATGAGGATGTTCTCCGTGGCGCCCACGCTCACCTTCTCGAAGGCGTGGTCGATGGCCTGCAGGGGGCCCTTCACGGCGGCGTGGATGTAGCCGTGGCTGATCTCGATCTGGGCGCCCATGCGCTCGAGGGCCTCCAGGTGCAGGTTCACGGGGCGGGCACCGATGGCGCAGCCGCCGGGGAGGCTCACGGTGGCCTTGCCGAAGCGGGCGAGCAGGGGCCCCAGCACCAGGATGGAGGCCCGCATGGTCTTCACCAGGTCATAGGGGGCCTTGGGATCCTCGCTGCCGGCGCAGGCCAGCCGGGCGGTCAGCTCGAAGCCCTCGCCTTCCGGTTCCAGCGAGGCCTCCGTACCCAGGGCCTGCAGCACCTTCACCATGGTGCGGATGTCGGCCACGGCGGGCAGGTTGGACAGCAAGACCGGGTCGGGCGTCAACAGGGCCGCCGCGAGGCAGGGCAGGGCCGCGTTCTTCGCCCCCGACACCCGGATGCGCCCCCGCAGGGGATGTCCACCTTGGATCACCAGTCGGTCCATCGAATCTCCAGCTCTCCAGCGTAGCCCAACCCCGCCCCGGCTAGAGGATCCGGCCTCTCATGGCGGCCTTGGGGAGCGGGCCCCATTGCCGCCCATCCTGGCTCTCCGGCCGGTTGTCGCCCAGGACCAGATAACCCCGGCTGCAGGCCTGGTGCCCCTCTCCTCCCCGTTCGGGGTGGACCACCCAGGGCTCGTCGATGCGTCGGCCGTCGATCCAGAGATCGGGCCCCTGCCAGGTCAGGGTCTCGCCGGGCAGGCCAAGCACCCGCTTCACGGAGGAACCGTGCGGTCCCTCCACCAGCCAGACCTCCCCCCGCCGGGGTGGGGGGATCGCCCAGGCCCGCAGGGCCCAGCGCAGGCGGCCGTTGGCCAGGCCCGGTTCCATGCTGTGCCCGGACACGCGCACCGGGTGGATCACAGCCAGCGGCGAGAGGGCCAGGGCCAGGGCGGCGCAGGGGATCCAGGGACGCATGATGGTCAGCCCAGCCTCACGAAAGCACCACCATCCTCCGCCCCCGCCCATCCGTCAGGGCCACCTCCTTGAGGTGGGCGGGGGCCGGGACGAAGGGGGCCAACTCGGCCAGCAGACGCTGGGCCAGGGCCAGGGGGCCGTCCAGCCCCAGTTCGGAGAGGAGCCTTCCCTGCAGGGGGGCCAGGCTGCGGTCCAGGGCGGCCTCCAGGTCGCGGAAGTCGACCACCACATCGAAGCCATCCAGGCCCCGCCGCATGGCCACCACCTCCACCGTGTAGTCGTGGCCCTCCCAGGCTTCGCCCGTCCGGAACACCACCGACAGGGGGCGGGTGACGGCGGCTTCAAAATGGAGGGTGGAGGTGCTTCCCAAGTCTGACTCCAGGTCGGGCCTTCAGTTTGTCATGCCCATGGCTACACTGTCCCTTCGACTGCATACCTGATAACCGGGTGAGACAATGAGCGGCGCCGCGCCACGGCCCGTTCCGATTGATGACTGCAAGGAGGGACCGCCATGAAGGCCCTGGAAATCGCGCTGTTCTGGATCATGACGCTGGCTGCGGCCGGGTTCTTCGCCTGGACCGTGCGGAAGCGCCTGGCCACCCTGAGGGCCGGCCTGCCGGACAACCGCTTCGACCAGCCCTGGGTGCGCCTGAAGGGCGTCTTCACCCTGGCCATCATGCAGAAGCGCATGGTCCGCGACAAATACGCTGGCTTCTACCACATCCTCATCTTCTGGGGCTTCTGCGCGTTGGCCCTGCGCTCCATCGGGCTGGTGCTGGAAGGGCTCTTCCCCGTCTTCCACATGACCGAGGCCCTGGGCGCCTTCGGCTACGGCTACCAGGCCACCAAGGATGTCTTCGAGGTGCTGGTGCTGCTGGGCCTGGGCCTCGCCACCTTCCGCCGCCTGGCCGCCAAGCCCTGGCGCCTGGAGAACTCCTGGGATGCCTGGGCCACCCTGAGCCTCATCGGCACCCTGATGATCACCGACCTGCTGGCGGACGGGGCCTACATCTGGCTGCACAACCCGGCCTGGAAGGCCTGGGCCCCCGTGAGCCTCTTCGTGGCGAACCAGCTGCGGGACATGGGCGGCACGGGGCTGCTGGTGCTCTACAAGAGCATGTGGTGGCTGCACCTGGCGACCCTCTACTTCTTCGCCAATTTCCTCCCCTATTCCAAGCACTTCCATGTGTTCACCTCGCTCTTCAACATCTACTTCCGCGAGCTGGAGCCCCAGAAGAACCTGAAGCCCATGGACCTGGAGGCCGAGCACTTCGGCATCAACAAGATCCAGGACTTCTCCTGGAAGCAGATGCTCGACTTCTACACCTGCGTGGAGTGCGGCCGCTGCCTGGAGAACTGCCCCACCACGCTCACGGGCAAGCCCCTCCGGCCCAAGGATTTCGGCAATGACCTCCGCGACTACCTGAAGGCGACGCCACTGGAGCAGATGGGCCAGGACAAGCCCGTGCCCGAGGACCGCAAGCTCATCGGCGGCCCCGTGCCCGAAGGCTCCTACTGGAAGCGCGATGACGAGGTGGCGCCCTGGAGCAAGGCGCAGCTGGAAGGCTGGATCAGCCAGGACACCATCTGGGCCTGCACCAGCTGCGGCTACTGCGAGTGGGCCTGCCCCCTGCAGATCAGCTTCGTGGACAAGATCATCGGCATGCGCCGCTACCTCACGCTGGAGGAGAGCGACTTCCCCGCCGAGGCCCAGACGGCCTTCAAGGGCATGGAGCGCCAGGGCAACCCCTGGAACCTGCCCCAGGCGGACCGCGCCAAGTGGGCCGAGGGGCTGGAAGTGCCCACCTTCGCCGAGAATCCCGAGGCCGAGTACCTGTTCTGGGTGGGCTGTGCCGGTTCCTACGACGCCGCAGGCCAGAAGGTCTCCCAGGCCCTGGTGAAGCTGCTCAAGGCCGCAAATGTGTCGTTCGCGATCCTCGGCACCGAGGAGAGCTGCACCTGCGAATCCGCGCGGCGCCTGGGGAACGAGTACCTCTACCAGACGGCCACGGAGGCCAACATCGAGACCCTCAAGGGCCATGGCGTGAAGAAGGTCATCACCAACTGCCCCCACTGCCTCAACACCCTGAAGAACGAGTACCCGGCCTTCGGGGGCGACTTCGAGGTGGTGCACGGCACCGAGCTGGTGGCCAAGCTCATCGGCGAGGGCAGGCTGAAGATGGAGCAGACGGTGGATGTGGACCTCACCTACCACGACCCCTGCTACCTCAGCCGCATCAACGGCCAGGTGGAGGCGCCGCGGGCCATCCTGGATGCCATCCCCGGCGTGAAGCTCACCGAGATGGAGAAGCACGGCGAAGCCACCATGTGCTGCGGCGCCGGCGGCGGCCGCTTCTGGCTGGAGGAGCACCTGGGCAAGCGCGTCAACCACGAGCGCTTCGAGCAGGCCATGGAAACCAAGGCCACCACCATCGCCGTGGGCTGCCCCTTCTGCAATGTGATGCTCAACAACGCCGCGGGGGAGACTGGCCACGAGGGCGTGGCCACCACCGATGTGCTGGAACTGGCGGCGAAGGCCCTGAAGTAGCCGGGAGGCTGACGGGAAAGGGGGGCGCTGCCGGCGCCCCCCTTTCCTTTGTGACCTGGAGCACGGCTGCTCCACCGGGGTTCCCGGGCCCGGGTGGAGCCCCGCGAAACCGTGTCACCCTGAGGGCCTGATCCTCAGATGGGTTGGGTGAGGAACCTGGCTTTCCCGTCCGCCCGGTCCTTCTCCGCGCCATTCCCCACAGCGAATTCATGCACCCCGTCCCCGGAACCCGCATCGGCCCCTACGAGATCCTGAGCCCCCTGGGCTCCGGTGGCATGGGGGAGGTCTTCAAGGCCCACGATCCGAAACTGGACCGTTTCGTGGCCATCAAGGTGCTGCCCCAGGCGCTCTATCAGGACCCCAGGACCCGGGCCCGCTTCGAGCGCGAGGCCAAGGCGGTGGCGGCCCTCTCCCATCCCAACATCCTGGGCATCTTCGATTTCGGCTGGGATGGCAGCCGGGCCTACGCGGTGATGGAGCTGCTGGAGGGAAGCAGCCTCCGGGAGATCCTGAGGGATGGGGCCGTGCCCCCCCGGAAGGCCGTGGAGTGGGCCATCCAGATCGCCCGCGGCGTGGGGGCCGCCCACGAGAAGGGCATCATCCACCGGGACCTGAAGCCGGACAATGTCTTCATCACGGAGGATGGCCAGGTCAAGGTGCTGGACTTCGGACTGGCCAAGACGCTGGAATCCGGGCGCGGCCAGATGGCAACCCTGAGGCCCGGATCTGAGCATCCGACGGAGCTCAGCGAGGCCGGAATGCTCATCGGGACGGTAGGCTACATGAGCCCCGAGCAGGTTCGGGGCGAGCCGGCGGACACCCGCTCGGACATCTTCAGCCTGGGGGTGGTGCTCTTCGAGATGCTCACCGGACGGCGACCTTTTGCCGGGCCCAGCGGCGCCGAAACCTTTTCAGCCATCCTCCGGGACGCGCCGCCGGAACTGGAAGGCCTCCGGGGCGCCCTGGTCCCCGGGCTGGACCGGCTCGTCTTCCGCTGTCTGGAGAAGCGCCCCCAGGACCGGTTCCAGAACATGAAGGACCTGGCCTTCGGGCTGGAGGCTCCCCTGTCCATGGCGAGTCCCCTCCCCGCCTGGGGCCCGGGGCTCCGGTGGCCGGTCTGGCGCCGCCCGGTCTTCGTGGGCGCCGCCCTGGCCCTCGCCCTGGCTGGGGGCGCGCTCGCCTGGGCCTTCCGCGGCACCCCGGCGGCGCTGTCGGCGCCCGCCTTCCAGCGGCTCTTCTTCACGCCGGGAACCGTGGAATCCGCCTTCTTCGGGCCCGACGGCAAGACCATCTTCTTCTCGGCGAGGCTCGGAGGCGGCGATTCGGAGATCTTCGTCATCGACCCCCGAAGTCTGGAGCCCAAGCCGCTGGGGTTGAAGGATGCCCTGCTGGTCGGCGTGTCCGGGAACAATGACCTGGCCCTGATCCGGCATCCCCGCCGCTGGCTGCTGGGGCGCTACCGCGGCACCCTCGCGCGGGTGCCCGCGGGCGGAGGGGCGTTGCGGGACCTCCAGGCGGATGTGCTGGAGGCGGCCTGGGATGGCCAGGGCCTGGCCCTGCTGACCAGCGACGATGCCCAACGGGGCCGGCTGGAGTTTCCGATCGGGCGGGCGGCCTTTGAATCCAATGGCATCAGCCACACCGCCAAGCTCATCCGGCTTGCCCCGGGAGGAGACCGGATGGCCATGGTCGAGACCCAGGATGGAAGCGCCAAGGTCGTGCTGCTGGACCGGGAGGGCCGGCGGACCGTGGTGTTCGAAAAGCCGGGAGACGGGTTCGGCGACACCCTCACCGGGCTGGCCTGGGGGCCCGGGAACGACCTGTGGCTGAGCGAACTCCAGGCGGATCAGACGGCCCTGTGGTCGGTCCGGCCGGGCTCTCCGGCGCGCCTCCTGTGGCGCGGGGACGGCTCCAAGCAACTCATGGATGTCTTTTCCGATGGGCGGGTCCTCCTGGCCAACCATCAGGTGCGACGCGGCGTGCTGGTGCAGCGGGCCGGGGAGCCGACCCACCAGGAGCGCTCGGTCCGCGGCGGCACCCAGGTCCAGGGACTGAGCCCGGATGGCGGGCGGCTGCTCCTGCTCGAATCGCCAGCCCTGGATGGGGGAACCGCCCTGGATGAGACCTACCTCGCGGATTTCGCGGGCGGACCCGCCCTGAAGCTGGCCAAGGGCAACCCCTACGGATTCTCCCTGGGCGCGCGCTGGATTCAGCTGAACCTCAACGGGCTCAGCCCGAAGGATCTCGACACCGGCGTGACCACGGGGCTCCTGAAGGCGGGCCTGGATCCCGCGGCTGTCCTGGACCCCGCTTCGCCCAGGCCCTGCCTGGTGTTCCTGTCCGTGGGGCTGGACCGGCCCGTCGTGGTGCCCCTGCCCCAGCGGTTCCGGGCGGTCGGGTGCGCCTTCCTCCTGCCGGACGGCCATCGCGCGCTCTTCCAGGGAAGCGAGGGGTCCCAGGGGCTGAAGTACTACCTGGTGGAGCTCAAGGGCGGTGAGCCCCGGGCCATCACCGAAGAGGGCTTCGGCCACAACATCGTGGGCAGCAGTCCCCTGTCCTCCGACGGGAAGCGGCTCTTCATCACGAGCGACCGCAAGGCCTGGTTCATCCTGCCGGTCGATGGCGGGAAGCCCGTGCCCATCCGGGGAGTCCAGGCGGAGGAACGGCTCATCAGCTGGGCGGTGGATGGACAGAGCCTCTTCGTCCGCCCGGAACTCTCCCTCCTGCCCGTGACGATCCACCGCCTGGACCCCGTCACGGGGAAGCGGGTGGAGGTCCATCGCTTCATGCCGCCCGATGCCGCGGGCTACCTGCAGACGCGGACGGCCTACGCCACGCCCGACGGGAAGGCCTTCGCCTTCACCTACGACCGTAAGCTCAGCGCCCTCTACCTGGTGGAGGGGCTACGGTAGGGGGTGGGTAGGGGGTGGGTGGAGCGCCGGTCGTGGGCCGTTGCAGGGTTCAACCGCACCGTTTCGGCAGGGCTTCTTTCAGCAGGTTCCGGGCCTCCCGGAGCAGGGCGGCCGTCTCCTCCCAGCCGAGGCAGGCGTCCGTCACCGAGCAGCCGTAGCGCAGGGTGGCGAGGTCGGCGGGAATGGGCTGGTTGCCCTCCTCGAGGAAGCTCTCCACCATCAGCCCGACGATGGAGCGGTTGCCGCGGAGGATCTGGTGGGCGCAATCCAGGAAGACCAGGGGCTGGAGCCGGGGATTCTTGTGGCTGTTCGCGTGGGAGCAGTCCACCACGATGTTTTCGGGCAATCCCGCCTTGCGCAGGGCGGCCTCGGCCAGGGCGATGCTGACGGTGTCGTAGTTGGGGCGGCCTCCGCCGCCGCGCAGCACCAGGTGGCCGTGGGCGTTCCCCCGGGTCCGCACGATGGCGGCGGAGCCCTGGTCGTTGAGGCCCAGAAAGCTGTGGGGACGGGCGGCCGAGAGGATGGCGTTCACGGCGGCGCCCAGGTCGCCGTCCGTGGCGTTCTTGAAGCCCACGGGCGTGGACAGGCCGCTGGACATCTCCCGATGGGTCTGGGATTCCGAGGTCCGGGCTCCGATGGCCGTCCAGGCGATGAGGTCGCCGATGTACTGGGGCGTGTTGGGGTCCAGGGCCTCCGTGGCGGTGGGCAGGCCGATCTCCCCGATGCGCAGCAGAAACTCCCGGGCCTTCCGCATCCCCTCCTCGATGTGGAAGGAGTCGTCCATCCGCGGATCGTTGATGTAGCCCTTCCAGCCCGTGGAGGTGCGCGGCTTCTCGAAATAGACCCGCATCACCAGCAGGAGCGAGTCCGAGACTTCGTCGGACAGGGCCTTGAGCCGGGCCGCGTACTCGAGCCCCGCCACGGGGTCATGGATGCTGCACGGTCCCACCACCACCATGAGACGGGAGTCTTCACGCCTGAGGATGCGCTGGAGGTCCCGGCGCCCGGCGGCCACGGTGTCGGCCACGGCGTCCGGGACGGGGAGGGCCGCGTGGACTTCCGCCGGAGAGGGCATCCGGTCGAAGGCATCGATGTTGAGGTTTTCGAGGGCGTGATGAGTCATGGCCGGGGCTTTCCGGAAGGGCTAAGGTAGAAGTTTCTCATGCCGTGCGGGTGGCACCCGGGCAGAGGCTGCGAACCGGGGGGCTGCGGTCTTCCAGCCGATTCCCTGCGCCACCCGGAAGGGACGGGTTCGCAGGCGCGGCGAAGACGGGTGCAAGGGAGTTCGGATGCAGGAAAAGCACGCCATCAAGCACTTCGCGCCGGGCTGGTTCGCCGTGATCATGGGCACCGGGGGGCTGGCGAACATCCTGTTCCTCTGGGAGGGCCAGGTCCCGGGCCTATGGCGAGCGAGCCTGGCCGTGGCGACCCTGGCCGATGTCGGGTTCTTCATCGTGCTGATTCCGTGGCTGCTCCGCTGGGTGCGCCACTTCGACTATGTGCGGCGTGACCTCCACCACCCCGTCTCGTCGAACTTCTTCGTCACGATGCCCGTGGCCACCGTCATCCTGGGCACGAACATCCACCTGATCTGGGGATCCTACCTGGACCGGGCGTGGGCCTTCGGGCTGATGCTCGCCTGCTGGGTCATCGCCGTCGCCGGCGTGGCCTTCTTCACCCTCTTCACGACCTTCCGGTTCATCCGCGCCGAGGCGCCGCCCGATCCCGAGACCATGAACTTCTCCTGGATCATGGCGCCCATCGCCAACATGGCCCTGCTGCTGCTGGGCAATCCGGTGCTGGGGCAGGCCCTCCTGTTCCGGCCCGATTGGTGCCTGACGATCTTCGCCGTCAACGCCGCGATGCTGGGCATCGGCTTCTTCCTCTTCCTGTTCATCGGCGCCATCATCTTCGTCCGGCTGGCGCAGCACCCCCTGCCGCCGGCGGAAACGACGCCCACCTTCGGCATCTTCCTGAGCGCCGCGGGGCTCGCGGTGAGCTGCCTCCTGGACCTGGGCGCCCATGCCCGGAGCCTTGGGATCGTCACCGAAACCGGGCTCTTCTCCGTCGGCGCCGCCACCCTCTGGGGCTTCGGCATGTGGATCCTCGCCATCATCCTGGTCATCTGCATCCACCAGATCCGCCGCGGGGGAATCCCCTTCAGCCTGGGGTGGTGGGCTTTCGTGTTCCCCCTGGCCGCCTACACCATCGGCAGCCAGAAGATCGCCCAGCGCTTTCCCTCATCCCTCACGCGGGGCTACGCCCTTCTCCTGACGGCCACGCTGGTTGGCCTCTGGCTCTACATCCTGGCGAACACCCTGCGGGGCGTGCTGCGGGGCACCCTGTTCCTGGGCAGACCCCTCGACCTGCCCGCGGGAAGGGAGCCGGCCCCGGGGTCGAGCCAATTCCGATAAGCTACCCCCATGCCGCTCGATCCCCGCCTCCTCGAGATCCTCTGCTGTCCGGCCTGCCACGGCGACCTGCTGGAGAAGGCGGAGGGACTGCACTGCCAGGGCTGCGGCCTGCTCTACCCCATCGAGGATGGGATCCCCGTGATGCTGGTGGATCAGGCGAAGAAAGAGCAGCCATGAGGCTCGACCGGGCCCAGGCCGAATCGCTGCTCCGGCGCATGGAAGGCCGCAAGGTGGCCGTGCTGGGCGATGTGATGCTGGACGAGTACCTGTTCGGCGAAGTGAGCCGCATCTCGCCGGAGGCGCCCGTGCCCATCGTGCGCGTGGTGCGAGAGCACGCCGTGCTGGGCGGCGCGGCCAATGTGGCGGCCAACCTCAAGGCCCTGGGCGCGGAGCCCCTCCTCATCGGCACCCTGCAGAAGGATGTGGCGGGGGATCGGGTGCTCGGCCTGCTGGGCCGCCTGGGCATCTCCATCTCGGGCCTGGTGCTGGATGCCTCCCGGCCCACCATCATCAAGACCCGCGTCATCGGGCAGCAGCAGCAGATGCTCCGCATCGACCGCGAGGAAGCGGGGCCGAGGGAGGCCGCCGTGCTGCTGGGCCTCAAGGACCGTCTGGACCGCGCCCTGGGCGAGGCCTCGGCCCTCATCGTGTCCGACTACGCCAAGGGCGCCGTGAACGAGTCCGTCATGGAGGCGGTGCGGGAGTTCTGCACCGCGCGGAACCTGCCCTGGATCGTGGATCCCAAGCCCGCGCACAAGGCCCTGTACCGAGGGGCCACGCTCATGACGCCCAACACCAAGGAGGCCTCGGAACTGGCCCACGCGCCGGCCCGGACCGATGCGGAGGTGGCCGAGGCGGGCCGCGCCATCATGGCCGAGCTGGGCCTGAGGGGCCTGCTGGTCACGCGCAGCGAGCGGGGCATGGCCCTCTTCGCGCCGGACGGGGACCATGCGGCCCCCTGGATGGTTCCCACGGAGGCCCGGGAGGTCTTCGATGTGAGCGGCGCGGGCGACACGGTCATCGCCGCCTTCGGTGCCGCCGTGGCCGCGGGGGCGGACTGGCGCGAGGCCGCCATGCTGGCCAACGCCGCCGCGGGTGTGGTGGTCGCCAAGGTGGGCACGGCCACCGCCACGCCGGCGGAGATCCTCGCCCACTATCACGAGCAGGAAGCGAATTAGTTCCTGAGTTCGATGGTCAGCAGGAACCGGTCGCCCTTGGCGAGGCGCTCCTTCACCTGGGTGAAGTTCAGGTCGAAGGTCTCGGTTTCGCCGGGCTTGATGGTGCCGACCTTGGTGCCGCCGGAGGCCGCGCCCAGAAGCTTCCCGTCCTTGTCGAGGACGGCCACGGCAAAGCCGGGGATCTTCGGATACTTGCCCGTGTTGGTCACCTCCACCTGGGCCCGGGTGCCGAACTCGGCGCCCTTGAGGAGGTTGAAGAAGCCGGGTTCCACCACGCGCTTGTTGAAGAAGATGCGGGTCACCTTGAGGCCGTCGAGGTTCACCGTGAGGGGGATCATGCGGTCCCAGGCGAAGGGGAAGCTCTCGGAGTAGAACGAGAGCGAGGCCTCAGGGGCGGAGATGGGCGCGGAAACGGGGACGGGCGCGGAGGGAGCCGGTTGGGTCGGCGGGGCCTGGGGCAGGGCGAGCAGGGCGGCGAGGGTGAGTATCTGCATGTCAGTTCTTGCCGAAGAGGCCGCCGAAGAGGCTCTTCTTGGGGGCGATCTCCATGACCGGGGAATCCAGAGAAGGGGCGCCACCGCTGCGCTCGCGGCGAAGGCGCTCGAAGACGGGGCGCAGACCGGGAACCTTGTGGGCTTCCAGCCAGTTCTCGCTGTGCTGCCGGGCCACCAGGTGGTTCTCCAGGATGCGGCCCTCCTCCACCCAGGCGATGATCTGGGACATGGTGAGCCCGGGGTAGATCTCCTCGCCGATCTTCAGCCGCAGGAGCTCGGCGCCCGCATCCGTGGCCAGCGAGGTCGGGAACAGGTCCGACGGGGAGAGGGACGGCGTCGACGGTGCGGCCTCCTTGTGCGCTTCGGGAGTCGGCACTGCCTCGGAGGACCGGAAGGAGGAAGGCCCCTGGGGTGCGACGGCCAAGGCGGCCCGGAGGTCCTCCTGGGTGAGGCGCACGGTGGTGCTGGAAGCGGCCTGGCCGCCCTCGACCGGGTGCCCGGAGGCGGTGGGATCCTCGCCCGCCCCATCGGCCTCCGCAGGGGGGGTGGGCATCTCGCTGCCGCCCAGGGTGGCTTCCAGGGCGGTGAGGGTCGCCTCCATGTCCATGGCGGACGAATCCTTGGTGATCTTCAGACCCGAGGGCTGGGCCGGGGCATCGCCGAACAGCTTGTCGATGGCATCTCGGGCGGAGGTGTAGCCAGACAGGGTGGTCTCGGTGATCTCGGGGGGGAAGGGTGGGGGTGTGGGCGGAGTCGTGGGCGGGGCTGCGGGCGTCGTCCCAAGCGCCAGGTCGGGTGCCGGCTCGGGCGGCGCGGCCTGCTTGGCCTCGGGCAGGGCAGCGGGAGTGTCCACGAGGGTCTTCTCGAGGATCTCCGCGTCCGCACCCTCCAGGTCGCCCAGGGTGAGCGAGGGAGGCGCCTCCGAGGGCTGGAAGTCGGCGAGATCCCCCAGCTCGGAGCCCAGGTGAGATTCGAGGCCTGCTTCGAGGTCGAAATCAGGGGTTGCCGCTGGCGTCAGCAGGCGGGCCACGATGTCACCCACGGGAAACACGCCGCCGCAGGAGAAGCACCGGGCCCGGCGGATGGCCGGTCGGAGCCGCTCGGGACGGAGGCGGTAGCGGGTGGAGCAGCTGGGGCAATGGATCGCTTCGGCCACCTGGAACTCCTGGAGTTTCGAGCAGGATAGCACTCCGCATGAGCGTGGGCCAAACCCCCCGGTCGGCTCGGCCCGCCGCCGGCCCGTCGCCGGCCGCCCCGCGCCGGGTATCCTCATCGGACGGAGGTCCGGTGCGCGGCGTGTTCATCACCATCGAGGGCGTGGAAGGCTCGGGCAAGTCCACCCAGCTGCTCCGGCTGTCGGAGCGCCTGCGGCACCTGGGCCTGCCCCTGGTGGTCTCGAAGGAGCCCGGCGGCACGGCCCTGGGCCGGGAGCTTCGCCGTCTGTTGCTGGAGCGCCACGCCAGCGGCGAAACCTGGTGCGCGGACGCGGAGCTGCTGCTCTTCTACGCCGACCGGGCCCAGCATCTCGAGACGGTGATCCGCCCCGCGCTGGCGGAGGGAAAGGTCGTGCTGGTGGATCGCTTCGAGGATTCCACCCGGGCCTACCAGGGCGCCAGCGGCGTGCCCGAGGCGGCCCTGGATCGCCTCAGCGAACTGGTCCTGCGGGGGCTCCGCCCCAGCCTCACCGTGGTGCTGGACATGGACCCCGAGCTGTCGCTCCAGCGCGTGGAGGTCCGCAACCTCTCCCTGGGAGCCGAGTTCGCGGAGACGCGCTTCGACAATGCCGCCCTGGAGTTCCACCGCAAGGTGCGCAACCGCTTCCTGGCCATCGCCCAGAGCCACCCCGGCCGCGTGGCCCTGGTGCCCGCCCGGGATCCCGTCGACCAGGTGGAAGCGGCCATCTGGGCGCGGGTGGCGCCCCTGCTGCGCAGCGCCGGCTTCGGAGTCGACTGATGTTCGCCCCGGACATCGCCGGTCATCGGGCCCTCCGGCAGCGCCTGTTGGATCGCCTGCAGGCCGGTCGGATCCGCGGCTCGCTGCTTTTCACGGGGCCGGAGGGCATCGGCAAGCGCCGCGTGGCCCTCGAACTGGCCCAGCGCGAGATCTGCTTCCGCCGGAACGCCTGCGGCCAGTGCGAAGGCTGCCGGATGTTCCTGGGCGAAGACCTGCCCTTCGAGCTGCCCAACCTGCTGCGGATCACGCCCGAGGGCAAGGCGGGCGTCATCCGCATCGACCAGATCCGCGAGGGCCTGGATTCGAACAACCAGCCCCGCTTCAGCCGTGGCGTCATCGAGTGGGCTTCCCTGGCCCCACCCCTGGGCTGCCACCGCTGGATATTGGTGGAGGAGGCCCACCGCCTCAACGAATCCAGCGGCAACATCCTGCTCAAGACCCTCGAGGAGCCCCCCGAGGGCACCCACTTCATCCTGGTGACCCACCGGCCCGAGGCCCTGCTCCAGACCATCCGCAGCCGCTGTGAGCGCATCCCCTTCGCACCCCTGCCGCCGGAAGAGGCCTGGGCCGTGGCCACGCGCCACGGATGGGGCGAAGCCGACCGGGCCCGCTGGGCCGCCCTGGGGGAGGGCAGCCTGCGCTTCCTGGAAGAACCCGCCTTCCGCCGGGCCGAGGCCCAAGTGGAGGCCTGGATCGCCCTGCTGGGGGGTCGTTCCTTCAGCGAGGCGGGGGAGGCCCTGCTTCCCGAAAAGGATTCGGTCCTGGCCCAGGGGGAACAGCTGCGGCAACCCCTGGAACTGCTCTTGCGCCTGCTGGCGGACCTGGCCCGGATCCAGGCGGGGGAAGCCCCGGCCCTGGATCCCTGGCGCGGGGCCCTGGAGCCGCTGGCCGCCCAGTCCCGGGATCTCAAGGTTCCCCAGGAGGCCGCCCTCGAGTCCCTGCGCCACCTGCCGCGGAACCTGAGCCCGGAGCCCCTGCTGCGGGAAGTGGGCCTGGCCCTCCAGGCCTCCTGACCCTGATGCTGGCCTGACGCTGGCGCTGGCCTGACACCGGCGCTGACCGCGGCCCCCGGGGACGGGCGTGACCCGGATCACCCCGCCTTGGGCTAGACTTGATTCAGGAGTCATTACTCCTGAACTGGAGATCCCCATGTCCGATCCCCTTTACGGCCACGACCTGCTGTCCCTGGTGATGGAGCGCGGCGGAGCCGTCTCCGTCGAGGATCTCCGGACCGCCGCCCTCGCCGTCCACGGGCCCGATCCCGTCTACCACAACTGCCACGGGGATTCCTTCGACTTCGACGGCGTGCTGGCCTTCCTCGGCCAGAAGGGAAAGATCAACCTGGCGGACGGCCGGGTGACCTTGGGGCCGGCCCCGGCCTGCCAGCACTGATTCCGAGGGGTGGAGACCAGACTCCAGTAGGATCTCCAGGAAGTCTTTCCACCGCGGACCTCATGGACGCCCACCCGGTCGATCTCGATTCACCCTTCGCCACCAGGCCCTTTCTGATCCGGCTGGGTGCGGGGATCCTGATCCTCAACCTGTTCGTCATCCTGATGGCGGTGGTCTCGCTCAGGCAGAGCTGGCGCAATCACCAGGAACGGGCCATCGTCACGGGCCAGAACCTGGCCCAGGTCCTCGATCGCTATGTGGCCGACACCTTCAGCAGGGCCGATGTCGCGGTCTGGGCCGTGAAGGACGAGGTCGAGCGATCCGCTGCGAACCCCAAGGGGGGTCGCCGCGATCTGGATGCGTTCATCCGGCGGCAGCACGAACGGGTGCCGGGGTTGCTGGCCCTCCGCACCACCGATGCCACGGGGATGATCGACCATGGGAGTGGTCTCGGAGGCGGCACCCGCGTCAGCGTGGCGGATCGCGAACATTTCATCCAGCTCCGGGACATTCCAGAAGCCGGGGTGGTGATCTCCAAACCCATTTTCGGAAGGCTCACCGGCACCTGGGTGATCATCCTGGCCCGGCGCCTGGAGCGCCCCGATCACAGCTTCGCCGGCATGGTCCATGCGGTGATTGCTCTGGATCAGTTCAGCCAGGCGTTCTCCTCTCTGGATGTGGGGCCGCATGGTTCGGTCGCGCTCCGGAACCTGGAACTGGAACTGATCGCCCGCCACCCTGAGCCCGTGGCTGCCGGCACCGGGGTCGGCCAGAAGGTCATCTCGTCGGAGTTCTCGGCCTTCGCCCAGTCCGGCCGGAGCACGGGCATCTACCGGGCCCGCACCCCCTTTGACCATGTCCAGCGCACCTTCGCCATCCGCAGGGTGACGGGCCAGCCCTTCTTTGTCCTGGTGGGGCTGGCCGAGCAGGACTACCTGGCGGGCTGGTGGCGGGAGGCCGTTCAGGAACTCACGGAAGTGGCCCTGTTCACCTGCCTGACCCTGGTGGCGTCCTGGCTGATGCACCGTGCCTGGCGGCGGCAGCAGGTGGTCCACGAGAATCTGCGGAACCTGCTGACGGAAGTGAAGACCCTGGGCGGCATGCTGCCCATCTGCAGCCACTGCAAAAAGATCCGGGATGACAAGGGCTACTGGAACCAGATCGAGACCTATCTCAACGAGCACACCGACGCCGAGTTCACCCACGGCATCTGTCCCGAGTGTGCGAAGGAGGTCTTCCCCCGCTCCTCGGGAAAGCACCCCGCGATCTAGTGGGGCCTCAGGCCTACACTGTTTCCGGGGGATCCCATGCACCTGCTCCGCATCAACCATTTGGGCATCGCGACGCCGGGTCTGGACGAGGCCATGGCGCGCATGGCACGCCTCTTCGACATGGCGGCGGACCACGCGGAGGAGGTGGCCGAGCAGAAGGTGAAGACGGCCTTCTTCCCCGTGGGCGAGAGCACCCTGGAATTCCTGGAGAGCACCGACCCCGAGGGGCCCATCGGCAAGTTCCTGGCGAAGCGCGGCCCCGGCATCCACCATGTCTGCTTCGAGGTGGACGACATCGACGCGGCCGTGGCGCAGCTGCTCGCCAAGGGCGTGCGCATGATCGACCAGGCCCCGCGGAACGGCGCCCACGGCTGCCGCGTGGCCTTCATCCATCCGGCGGAAACCGGCGGCGTGCTGATGGAGCTGAGCCAGGGGGCGTGAGGGCCGCCGCAGGTCGAATCCCCACCGGCCCGGTCAGCCGTGTCCCGCCGACCCTGGTTCCTCCAGGGCATCCAGCTGCGTCACATCCATTTCGGTCATCCCATCGGCGGCGGCGAAGAGCATGGGTTTGAACCGGGCGCCCCACCGGACCTCCTCCGCGGTGTAGGAGGTGCGGGCGTAGATGGTCTGCGAGAAGGTGTCGTCGAAGGCCTTGATGAGGACGATGAATTCGGCCCTGGCCCGGCGCAGGTCCTCGGCGGTCATCCCCTGCAGGGGGCTCGCCTCATCGATGGGATGTACCACGGTCCAACTGGAGGGGAAGAGGTTGATCTTGGCCCGCTCCAGCGAAAGGTTCATGAAGCGGCGCTGGCGGGAGCCCGGATCTTCAAAGGAGAGGCTGACCGCGGCCTCCACCTCGATGAGCTGGTTGCTGCGCATGTTGACGAGGCGGAACATGAAGCCGGTGATCGGCCCGTAGGTGGCCACCACGGCCTGGGCGCTGAACCGCAGGCAGGCCTGGGGCCGGGAGAACCGTCCGTAGAGGAGGCCCGTGGCCAGGGCGAAGCTGAGGAGGCCCAGCAGGGATTCCATCGCCGCGGCGGTGTTGGCGAGGGTGCCCTTGGGGCTGATGTGCCCGTAGCCCACGGTGGTGAGCGTCTGGGCGCTGAAGAAGAAGGCGTCCTGAATCCGGTCGGGGAGCGTTTCGCCGCCGGGGCGGGTGAAGTGCTCCATCCCGATGCCCAGGTAGAGGAGGGCGAAGAGGGCGTTGGTGACGACGAAGGCCAGGAGCAGGAGCCCCAGGAAGGGGGCCCAGCCCATGGTGATGAGGTGGTGGTAGAGCTCGTAGAAGCGGAAGCGGGGCAGGCCCCGGCGGCGCACATTGAAGGAGCCGTCCTTGTTGACCCCTCGACCGGAGTTTGCCTGGAGGCCCAGACCGAGGTCGTCAACGACCGGGATACCGCGGGGGGGAGGGGGCATGGTGTCCTGTGGAGGAGGTCCCGAAAGGAGGGGCGGATGACCACCATGCCAGGGGTGGAGGCCGGCCCGCCAGCCCCAGGTCCCCGCGAGGCGGTCAGCCCACCCACCCCAGGTACCCGAGCCACAGGGCCCGCCCGAAGAACACCACCACCGGCGTGGCGAGCGCCAGGAAGCAGCCGAAGGGCAGCATGGTCTGGCCCGAGACGGTCTGGTCGGAGCCGCGGCGCAGGAGCACGAGAGGCACGCCCACGGCCGCGCCGAGGCCCGCGCCCAGGAAGAGGATGCCCAGCATGGGGCCCCAGCCCCAGAAGGCGCCCAGCCAGGCCAGCATCTTGAAGTCGCCCATGCCCAGGCCGTCGGTCTTGCGGATCCATTTATAGATCTGGTTGAGCAGGGCGGGACCGCCGTAGCCGATCACCAGGCCCAGGAGGCTGGCCTGCCAGGTGACGGCGGCCTCGAAGCCGCGGAAGGCGGGGGCGGGCTGAAGGCCGTTGTGGAAGGCCAGAGCCTGGATGAGGGTGTCCTGGCGGTCCCAGACTTTCAGGAGGGTCTCGGGCCAGGCCAGCTGGGGCAGGGCGCAGAGCACCCCGAGGGCCATGAGGGGGAACTGGATGGCGTCCGGCAGGATCATCTCGGTGAAGTCCGTGAAGAACAGCACGACCAGCGCGTAGGCGCAGATCACGGCCTTGAACCAGATGAGCGTTCCGAAGGGGAAGAACCAGTGGGCGCCGCCCAGGATCAGGCCGCCCAGCACCTCCACCAGCGGGTAGCGCACGGGGATGCGCCAGCCGCAGGCGGCGCATTTCCCGCGCAGCCACAGCCACCCGAAGAGCGGGACATTGTGCCAGGGCTTGATCTTCGCTTTGCAGGCGGGGCAGTGGCTGGCCCTGGTCACCACATTGCGATCCTCCGGCGCCTCCTGGGGCAGCCGGTGGATGAGCACATTGGAAAACGAGCCGAAGATCAGGCCGAATGGCGCCAGGAGAAGACTCAGGAGCCAGGGGGGGAGGTCCATGAAGGGCATGGGACTACGATACCCCAGGGGTAACCGCCCGGCCGATAGCGGCCTCTGCGTTCCCCCTGGCCCCTGCCTTGCCGGCAGGCGGTGCCTCCGGTCGAGGGCTGCCCGCCGAGGGCTTCGTTTTCGGGAATGGGGACTTCCCGGCCATTCGCGGCAGAATGAAGGGAAGCCCCAGGAGTTTTCGTGTCCCGTCTGCTGCTCTGTCTGTCCTTCGCCATGTCCCTGGCCGCTCAGGCGCCCGTCCAGGCGCCGGCCGCTGCTCCGGCCGCTACCCCAGTTCCCGCTCCGGCCCCCGTGGCCAAGCCGCGGGTGCAGTTGCTCACCAGTTACGGGCCGGTCGTCCTCGAACTGGAGCCGGAGCTGGCGCCCAAGACCGTGGCGAACTTCCTGCAGTATGTGAAGGACGGCCACTACAAGGGCACCATCTTCCACCGGGTCATCGACGGTTTCATGGTCCAGGGCGGTGGTCTGCTGGAGAACCTGGATGAAAAGCCCCTGCGGGAGCCCATCCTCAACGAGGCGCCCCAGACCTTCCGGGCCGGCCTGAAGAACACCCGGGGCACCGTGGCCATGGCCCGCACGGGCTCGCCCCACAGCGCCACGGCCCAGTTCTACATCAACACCGTGGACAACAAGAGCCTGGATCACCGCGACCTGACCGATGAAGGCTACGGCTACTGCGTCTTCGGCCGCGTGGTCTCGGGCATGGAGGCCGTGGACAAGATCGAGAAGGTGAAGACGGAATGGCGCAAGGGCCAGAGCGGCGTGCCGCAGTATCCCGTGCGCCTGAAGGATGTCTCGTTGCTGCCGCAGTAGGCATGCCCATCCGCCCCTTCCTTCGACCGGCCCTGGTCTGGGTCTTCGGTGCCCTGGCCCTGGCCCTGGCCGTTTGCCTGTGCTTCTTGCTGGCGCCCTTCCTCGGCGGCCGGCGGGCCTTCTGGATCGTGGCGCCCCGCTACATCCGCGGCACCGCCCGGGCCTTCGGCATCCGCCGCGAACTGGCGGGCTGGGAGGATCTTCCCGAAGCGTTCCGCAACGGCACCCGCCCGGCGGTCTTCATCGGCAACCACACTTCGCTGTTCGATCCCCCCCTGATGATCTCCACGCTGCCCTGCCATCCCGTGTTCGTGGCCAAGCGGGAGCTGGCGGGGGTGCCCTTCCTGGGTTGGGTGATCTGGCTGGCGGGGTTCATCTTCATCGACCGCAGTAACCGCGCGGCCGCCTTGCGCAGTCTGGAGGACGCCGCCGCCCGCATCCGTGCGGGGCAGGCCATCGTGGCCTTCCCCGAAGGCACCCGCAGCCGCGATGGCCGCCTGCTGCCCTTCAAGAAGGGCGCCTTCGCCCTGGCCTTCGAGGCCGGCGTTCCGGTGGTGCCCTTCGCCATCCACGGCGGGCCGGACATCCTGCCCAAGGGGACCTGGCGCACGCGGGGCGGCCTCTACCGCATCACGATGGGCGCGCCGCTGGAATCCCACGCCCATCCCGATGCCGAAGCCCTGCGGCTGGCGGCCGAGGCCGCCGTGCGGGCGCTCCTGGAAAAGGACCAAGGAAAGTCAACCGAAGGGGGCGTGGAGGTGCCCTGACCCGACTTGCGGGACCGACCTCCCCTTCATTCGGAGCCAGGCCATTCCCGCTGCCCTCTGTGTCCTCCGCGATCTCCGCGGATGAAGGCTTTTCAGTTCACGACCTTGATGGATGGGGACGGCCCCTGGGGGCGCTGACGGTCCTTGGGGATGAAGAGGGCGCCGAGGACGGAGGCGACGAGGCTGGTGACCAGGGCGCCGAAGAAGCCCGCCCAGAAGCCGCTCACCGTGAAGGTCAGGCCCAGCCGGGAAGAGAGGGCGCCAGCGAGCCAGAAGACCAGGCCGTTGATGACGAGGCTGAAGCAACCGAGGGAGCAGGCCATGGGCACGAAGGCGATGACCTTGAGGAGGCTGCCGACGGTGGTGTTCAGGGCCGCCAGGATCACGGCCACGATCAGGAGGTCCAGGAAGGACCCGTGACCCAGCCCGGGCACGAAGGAGCAAGCGACCAGCAGGCCGATGGCCGAGAAGAGGAAGCGCAGGAGCGTGGTCATGAGGGCATCCCGTCCTTCTCGTTGGCCTGGGTGATGACGCTGCCCGGCGGCACGCTGCGGGTGAGCCAGACATTGCCGCCGATGGCCGACCCCTTGCCGAGGGTGATGCGGCCCAGGACGGTGGCATTGGAGTAGATGATCACATCGTCCTCCACCACCGGATGGCGGGGGACGCCCTTGACGGGGTGGCCCTCGGCATCCAGGGGGAAGCTCTTGGCGCCGAGCGTCACGCCCTGGTAGATCCGCACATTGCGGCCGATGATGCAGGTCTCGCCGATGACCACGCCCGTGCCGTGGTCAATGAAGAACCGCTCGCCGATCTCGGCGCCGGGGTGGATGTCGATGCCCGTGAGGCTGTGGGCGTGCTCCGTGATCATGCGCGGCAGCAGAGGCACCTTCAGCTTCAGCAGTTCGTGGGCCAGGCGCTGGCTGGTGATGGCCATCAGGCCGGGGTAGCAGAACAGGACTTCATCGGGGCTGGTGGCCGCCGGGTCGCCCTCGAAGCCCGCCTGGATGTCCGTGGCGAGGAGGCGGCGCACCTCGGGCAGCCGGGCGAGGAAGGCCCGTGCCAGGTCCAGGGCCCGCTCCCGGCAGTTTCCGCAGGTGGGATCGGAAGCCATGAGGCCCCGCTGGATCTGGTCGCCAAGGCCGATCAGCACCCGGTCCATGCGGGCGCCCAGGTGGTAGTGCAGGGTCTCGGCCTTCAGCTCGGACGCGCCGAAATAGCCCGGGAAGAGCAGGGCGCGCAGCTCCTCCACGAGGCCCCCCAGGATGGTGCGGGACGGGAATTCCCGTCGCCCCAGGGGCATGTCCGTCAGCGCCGTGGCGGCCAGGGCCAGGGCCTCGACCACGGCATGGAGGTCGGGCCGGTCTTCCAGGGGGTGCTCGCTCGGCATGAGGGGCTCCAGACTCCAGCCAGGCCTCGCGGCCGGCCTGGAGGACAAGGATGCCACAGGCCCTCAGTCCCGCACGAAGTGGCAGGTGTAGCCGCCGGGATGTTTCACGAGGTAGTCCTGGTGGTAGTCCTCGGCCTTCCACCAGGGGCCCGCGGCGGTGATCTCGGTGACGATGGGGCGCTTCCACTTGCCGCTGGCGTCCACCTCGGCCTTCACGCGCTCCGCAGTCTGCCGCTGGGCCTCCGAGTGGTAGAAGATGGCGCTGCGGTAAGAGGTGCCCAGGTCGTTGCCCTGACGGTTCAGCGTGGTGGGATCGTGCATGCGGAAGAAGAAGCGCAGCAGCGCCTCGAAGGTGGTCTTCGAGGGGTCGAAGCGGATCTGGACGGCCTCGGCATGGCCCTCGTGGTTCTCGTAGGTGGCGTTGGGGACCTTCCCGCCGGTGTAGCCCACCTCGATGGCCGTGACGCCGGGCTGTCGGCGCAGCAGGTCCTCCATGCCCCAGAAGCAGCCGCCGGCCAGGGTGGCGACCTCCTCGCCCGCCGGCGCCGGGTCGGCCTTGGCGGCGGCCTTCCCGAACAGGGGCAGGAAGGCGCCCAGCCCCTGCTTCTCCAGGTCCTCGATCGGGACGAAGCGCAGGGAGGCGCTGTTGATGCAGTAGCGGAGGCCGCCGCGATCCTTCGGGCCGTCGTCGAACACATGGCCCAGGTGGGAATCAGCCTCCTTGGACCGCACCTCGGTGCGGACCATCCCGGCGCTGACATCCCGCTTCTCGACCACATCCTCGCCCTCCAGGGGCTTCGTGAAGCTGGGCCAGCCGCAGCCGGAGTCGAACTTGTCCTTGGAGGAGAACAGGGGCTTCCCGCTCACCACATCGACATAGACGCCCTCCCGGTGCTCGTTCCAGTACTCGTTCCGGAAGGGCGGCTCGGTGCCCGCCTCCTGGGTGACATGGAACTGCATGGGCGTGAGCTTCTGCCGGAGGGCCTCCGGGGTGGGCTTCTTGGGAGCGTTCACCTGTACCTCGCGATCGGGTGGGGCGGAATGGGTGCTCCGGTGGGGGAGAGCCACGGCCGCGCCGGCCAGGGCCACCGCGACCGCCACCGCCAGCCCTATCTTTCTCTTGAGCATGGGCAGATCCTCCGGATGCAGGGTTGGATGCCGATCAGGGGGCGGGCGTTCCCGGAGGCGAGTGGGACAATGGCGCTTCGGCCAGGGACATCCCGAGGAGGCCCCATGCGGTTCGTCTTCGAGCAGGTGCGGGTGGGCGGGGACCGGAACTTCGGCTACCTCCTGGGGGACCGGACGGTGGGGGAGGGAATCCTGGTCGATCCCTCCTACGATCCCGGGGCCCTCGTGGCCCGGGCGAAGGCCCAGGGGCTCCGGATCACGGCCATCCTGAACACCCACGGCCATGCGGACCACAGCAACGGCAATGCTGAGGCCCAGGTCCTCACCGGGGCGCCGGTGTGGGGAGGGCCCGGCCATCCCGGCCCCCTGGACCGGGTGCTGGAGGATGGGGCGGAGATCCCCCTCGGAGCCTGGCGGCTCGGCGTATGGCAGGTGCCCGGCCACTGCCCGGACCACCTGGCCTTCCTGGTGGAGGGCCCCGCCGGGAGCCGGACAGATGGCCCCGCCGGGAGCCGGGCGGGTGGCCTGGCCGCGGGCCTCACCGGCGACCTGCTGTTCGTGGGGAAGGTGGGTGGCACCCCAGGTGACCGCGAGGCCCGCACCGAGTGGGACAGCCTCCAGCGCCTGCTCCGGGAATGGCCGGCCCACGCGACCCTCTGGCCCGGCCACGATTACGGCGCCCGCCCCAGCTCCACCCTGGCCTGGGAGCGCGAGACCAATCCCTTCCTCCTGTGTCCGGATGTCGAGGCCTTCATCCGCCTCAAGGGCGAATGGCCGTCCTTCAAGGCGGCGCACGGGTTGAGGTGAGGCCCGGGGATGGTCCAATGGACCCGGGAGGCGACGGGCATGGACCAGGCCTGGGGATGGACGATGGGGGGGCACGGCCCGGCGCTGGCCTACCTGGCGGGCACGGCCGGGGTGCTCTGGCTGTTGAACCAGGCCCGGCGCTCCTTCTGGCTCTTCTCCCTGCTGGTGCTGCCCGGGACGATCTGCCATGAGCTCTGTCATTGGACCGTGGGCCACCTGCTCCACGGCCGGCCCGTCCGCTTCACCGTGCTCCCGCGGCGCGAAGGCCGCGGCTTCGTGCTGGGCTCCGTGGCCCTGGCGAACCTGCGCTGGTACAACGCCTTCTTCATCGGCTTGGCGCCGCTCCTGCTGCTACCCGCGGCCTACGGGCTCTTCGCGTGGCGGTTGGGCGGGCACCCCGCTCTGGGCTGGCCCGAAGCGGGTGTGGTGTTCCTCCTGGCGAACCTGCTCTTCGGGGCCCTGCCATCCTGGCAGGACCTCCGCATCGCGGCCCGGTCCCCCATCGGCTGGCTGTTGCTGGCCGGGGCCCTGGGCTGGGGGTGGAGGCGGGTCATGAAGGGGCCTGCCCCGGTCCCCGCTCCCGTCGGATCCCCGATGCCGAGGGGCTGAAACCCAGGCCTGTAGCGAGTTTAAGGGATCCTCGGCGGCCGGCTCGCCGGGGGGAGGGCCCTTGATTCCGATGGGTTTTTCGGGGCGCCGGAGAAACCCGATCCCGGGGGAACCCCCGGGGGTTCTGAAAGAGAGACGCTTTTCTTGACTTGCACTGGCGCGAAATTGAGGCACTATCCAAGCGGAAACCCCACCAGCGCCCGATGGCGCTTTCATTCAGGAGGCCAGCAACATGGCCGAGAACCTCACCAAGGCTGAACTCGTCGAAGCCGTCGCCAAGACTGCCGACATCACGAAGGCCGCCGCCGCTGCTGCCATCGGCTGCTTCCTTGAATCCATCGCCGGCCATGTCGGCAAGGGTGGCAAGGTCACGCTGGTCGGCTTCGGCACCTTCAGCCAGAAGACCCGCAAGGCGCGCACGGGCCGCAACCCCCAGACCGGCGCCCCCATCAAGATCGCCGCCTCGAAGTCCATGAGCTTCAAGGCCTCGAAGGCCGCCAAGACGGCGAAGCCCAAGGTCGCGAAGAAGGCCGCCCCCAAGGGCAAGAAGAAGTAGTCAGTCGGTTGCCGAATGAAGAAGGGGGCCGTCGGCCCCCTTCTTCGTGGTCGGGATGAGGCTGCGCCGTGTGGATCCGCAGCTGAGGACCAGCACGCGTTCAGGGCCGGATGCATTCCTTTGCCCGCGGGGTCATGGCTCGGCTGACGGTCAGCTCCACCCTGGGCGCCACCATCACCTTGATGCGCCCCACCGAGGCCGGGCGGATGCCCCTGACCATCCGCGGGCGGAGCAGGAGGTGGCGCTGGATCCGCAGCAAGCCGTCGTCGGGGAAGGCCTGCTCCACCTCGGACAGGGCGGTCCACCGCGTCAGATAGCGGCTGGCCCCCCGGCAGGCCCACACGCGGTCGTGCTCCAGCTCGAAGTGGGTGACGACCTCCAGCTCCATGTAGATCTCGCCGTCTTTCACCCGGATGGGAAACCGCGCGGGAGGCAGCAGGAGGGCCCTCAACTCGGAGGGGCTGAGGCGCCGCACGAGCTGCTCGCGGAGGCGCTGCAGGCAGGCCTCGAGGCGGTCCTCGAACACCGGCTTGAGCAGGTAGTCCGCGGCCGCCAGCTCGAAGGCGCGCACCGCGTAGGACGAGAAGGCCGTGACGAAGACCACGGGCGGGCCGTCCGGGATCTTGGCTAGGACCTCCATGCCGCTGAGACCGGGCATCTGGATGTCCAGGAAGATGGCATCCACTCCTGTCTTATTCGACGCCTTCAGCCACTGGAGCAGGGCTACGCCATTTTCGAGCTCGCCCGTGATGGTGCAGCCGGCTTCCCGGAGGAGCCGAGCGAGCCGCTCTCGGGCCAGGGGCTCGTCATCGACGACTAGGACTTTCAGTGGATCCATGGGGAAATTCTACTAGGGTTGCCGCCAAGCGGAGGCAGGCCAGCGTGCCCTGGCCCGAAGCGCCGAGGGACAAGCTGGCGCCGGAACCGAAGTTCAAGGCCAGGCGGGAGCGCAGGTTCCTCAGGCCGATGCCGGCCCCTATCCCGCCGTCGCGGAAGGGCTCCCCGGAATTCCAGACTTCCAGGGAGAGGGCTCCAGCCTCGGCCCGGGCTCGAACGATGAGCTCTCCGCCCGGGATGCTGGGCGCGATGCCGTGCTTGATGGCGTTTTCCACCAGGGGCTGCAGGAGAAGGGGCGGTAGCTCGATCGCATCCAGGGCCTCGTCCCACTCCCAGGCGACCCGGAGCCGGCTTCCCAACCGGATGGCCTCCAGCGCGAGGAAATCGGAAATGATCTTCCGCTCCTCCCCCAGGGGCAGGCGGCTGTGCTCCGAGGCCAGGAGGAGGCGACGAAGCAGGTCGGACAGGTGCCGGATGGCCGTTTCGGCGGCTCCGGAATCCTTGTGGACGAGCTCCACCAGGCCGTTCAAAGCGTTGAACAGCACATGAGGGTGCACCTGGCTCTGGAGCAGCTGGTTCTTGGCGATCCGGGCTTCGGTCTCGGAAGCCTGGCGCAGCTCTTCGGATCGGGCCCTGGCCGCGACGAGCCCCCCCACCACCATCATCGCCGGGCCCACCAGCCCGGTGTAGATCAGCATGAGTTTGGCCCCGTCGAACTTGATCTGCGCCTGGGTGAATAGCCAACCGTCCATGAGCGGGAGAAGGGCCGATATCAGCTCGCAGCCTATGATCGAAAGGACGAACCCCAGCACGAAGTTCCATGGGGAGCGCAGCCGGCTGGGCAGGATCCAGGGCAGCGGGGCGAAGAGGGCGAAGGCCGTGACATGGAGGAGGGGCGTGGAGAAGGCACTGGCCCAGATCCACCCGGATTCGATGCGGGTGGAGGTCCAGTGGCTGTACAACAGAGAGCCGACCCAGAGGGCATAGCAGACGCCCATCGCCCGCCAGTTCTTCGCCAGGGGGAACAGGTGGGACCAGGGGATCGATGACTCCCCGCCTTCCTCATGGTCGACCCCGGCGAACCCGGAGCGCGACCTTGGTTGTGAGCCCAGCCGGGGCAGTGGCCAATACCTTTCCATGAACGGTATGTAAACACGACTTCAACCGTGGAAGGCCCCGGGAACCCCACCGGGTGGCGCAAACGGCCCACCCTGGCGAACCCGGGCCGCCGGGCGCGTCCGTTCGGGCGCCGAAAACGACCGTTCGGGGAAAGGCCTCGGTCGATCCCGGGAGAGGGCCCTAGGATCCGCCATGCAGGGAACTCGGCCGGGATCCCCCGCCCCCGCCGGGTCCCCATCCCCAGGAGGTTCCGTGTCCGTCGATCTGGCGATCCGCCAGCCTGAGTTGCAGGAGCGGATCAATGTCCATCAGCCCTACGATCTGCGGAGCTGGGCGATCCGCTTCAGCGTGTCCACCGAGAAGATCCAGCAGGCGGTCCTGGTCGTGGGTCCCGTGGTCAAGGATGTGAAGCGCTACCTCAGGAAGTGAGCGGGCGCGGAAGGTGGGCCGGGTCCGTGGCCGGGGCACGGCGTTCTTCGCTGCTTGGCCACAAGAGGAACGGACCGCGGCCGCAGACCGAGGCCTCATCCGCCCAGGTGCCCCGGATGACCCGGCCGTTCCACTGGCCCTGATAGGCCAAGCCGGAGGGAACGGCCACCAGGGGCTGGGTGTAGCGCTTGGTAAGCGTGGCGGTGCCGTCGGGACGGACCTCGCCCTCCAGGGAGAAACGCCCGTCTTGATCCTGGCCCGCGCCCCGAACCCGGCCGCTTGCGATGGTGAGGCTGAGCGCCTCGTGACCTTCCCGGAGGCCGTGCCGCCACCAGCCCTGCCAGGTTCCGCTCCGGGGCTCCTGCGCCAACGGCTTCACCTCGAGGAGGAGGCTCATGCCGACCTCCGAAGCGGCTTGAAGTCGTGGTTCCGGTAGACCGTCAGCACATCGCCGTTGGCCGCGCAGACGACCTGGAGGCCCGCGAAGGGCCGGAGATCCAGCCCGCGCCGGGAGGCCCGCTCGACCTCCTTCCTGCCCAGGGCGTAGATCTGCGCCCCCCGCGCCCAGACCGCCCGGCCATAGGCCAAAACCGCCTCCACGGCTTCGCTGGGGATGCGGCGGCCATCCATCCTTCTCCGGGCATGGTGCGTCAGGGGCAGGGGAAGCAGAAGCGGATTCGACAGGCTCATGGATCACCTCCAGAACCCCAGGGTCGATCCACCCATTGGACATGGGGTGTCGAATCCTGATCCTGCCCGGAGGGCTAGGTCAGTATCCAGTCGCCGGATTTCAGCGCCACCAGCCAGGCGTCCACGATTCCGCCCTCCCGGGCTTCCAGCGCCTTCGCGTAGCGGGCCAGCTGATCCCGGTAGCCGGCCAGTTCCGCCTCGTCGAAGGCCTTCGAGTGCTTGAAGTCCAGGAGGTGGATACGGTCGTCCTCCCAGACCACCAGATCGGCTCGGCCGAGGGCGCCGCTGCTCGCCGCCCCCGCGAGGGGCAGTTCCGTCCGGCGGCGGAGGGGGCGCCAACCCTTGGCCTCGAACTGTTCCAGGAAGCGCAGGGCGTTCTCACGGGCGTGGGCCACGGGCGGAGCGTTGGTGAGGCAGGCCTGGAAGGCCTCCGGATCCTCCCAACGCACGAGGAGATCCCGGAGGTAGGCATGCATGGTTTCCCCTTCCTGGCGGGCCTTGCTGCGGGTATCGCCGGGAAGGTCGTCATGGGCATCGGCGGGCAGGCTGATGTCGGCCAGGGGCGTTCTCACGGGCGGTGAGTCAGGTGTGTGGGGGATCCGTGTCGGAAGGGGCACCGGCGTTGGCGCGTCAGTCAGTGATTTCCAGTCCGGGTGGGCGCTGGCCAGGACCTGCCCCCACTTCGCCCAGGTCTTGAACTCGCTGGGGGGCTTGGACTCTTTGGGATCCTTGGGCTCCTGGAGCAACACGCAGAGGCGCCCCTTGGCCCGGGTGAGCGCCACATAGAGCAGGTTGAGTTCATCGCGCTTCTGTTTGGACTCCACCAGGGGCTTGAGGTCGTCATAGGCGCGCCCGGTGAATTTCCCCAGCTTCCAGGCCAGCAGCAGCTCGCCGGTCTCGGGCTGGGTGCGCAGGTCCCCCTTCCGGAAGCTGCGCGGGTTCACATTCAGCAGGGGCAGGATGACATCGTCGTACTCCAGCCCCTTGCTCCCGTGAGCCGTCTGGATGAGCAGGTCGGCGTCTTCCACGGAGGCGGGCAGGTCGCCCCGCTCCAGGCCATTCCGCTCGTCATCCAACAGGGCGTAGGCCACGGAGGGGCTGGCGGGCAGGTCCTGCAACTTGGCGAGCAGTCCCGCCAGGTTGCGCCGGGCCCGCAGGGGCTCCAGCGCGCCATGCACCGTCAGGGCAGCCACGGCCTGGAGCAGGGCACCATGGCGCAGCAGGCGACCCGCGAGGGTCTGGGTGGAGGCCTGCCGCAGCTCGAGGAGAAATCGGGCGGCGTCCCGGTGGGCTTCCGGCAGCCGCTCCGGATCCAGTTGACCCAGGCCGGGCAGTCCGGGACGGCCTTCGCTGCGTTGGGCCAGGGCGGCCATGTCGGCATCGGTCAGACCCACCACCTGGCGCAGCAACGCCGCACAGGGGATGGGGCGCTCGGGGTGGGCCACGGCCTCCAGGGCCGCCAGGATGAGCCGCACGCCGGGGCTGTCCCAGAAACCCTCTTTGGCCACCACATAGGGCTGGATTCCTTTGGCCTTGAGGCGCTGGAGGAGGCCCGGCAGGCGGGTGCGCTGCTTGAGCAGAAGCGCCCGGGTGCGGCTGCCGGTCTTCGGTGGAGCGCCTAGGGACTCGGTCCAGCCGGACTCCCGGGAGAGGCCCGAGATCCAATCCGCCAGGGCCGGAAGGTCGCCCGAAGTCGAGGGCGCAGGCGTGCGGACCAATCCCACCGGAGGCCCCGATGGGGCGACGGGAACCTGGGCACCGTCGAGGTCGCCGACCGTGGGATCCAGCAGCGGCCAGACCTGGTCCACATAGGTGTTGGCCAGGGTCACGATCTCGGGTGTGGAGCGGAAGTTGGACGCGAGGCGGAAGGCGCCCTCCCCCGCGGCGTCCAGCCGATCCCGCAGCAAGTCGGGATCGCCGCCGCGGAAGCCGTAGATGGCCTGCTTCACATCGCCCACACGCACCATGCGCTCAGCGCCGAGGGCCTCCAGGAAGGCATCCTGCACCTTGGAGGTGTCCTGGTACTCGTCCACCAGAAGCAGTTTGGGTGCGGGAGTTTCCAGTCCGTGGGTCTTGAGGCTGTCCAAGGCCTTGCGAACCAGATCGCCGAAGGTGGCCAACCCTTGGGCCCGTTTCTCTGCCTCGAAGCGCTGCAGCGCGTTCACCAGCAGGCAGCGCAGCCAGGCTTCCAGCGCGGTGGCCACCGGCTTGAGGGTTGCCATCGCGTCACAGAAGGCGTCGGAGTAGTAGGCAGGGGGCGGGTTCGACACGCGCCCGCTCTGGGCCTGGGCCCAGCGGAGGTTTGCCTGCAGATCAGCGCCGTCACCCGGTACCGGGAGGAGGTTCTCCTTCTTGAAGTTGTGGAGGCCCTTGCCGCTGGGATGCTTGGCCAGCTCCGGATCTGCGGCGAAGGGTGCCAGGGCGGTCCGGGCCTCGGCCAGGGCACGGATCAGCGCGTCGCGGTGGTGGCTGGGGTCCTCACCCGTCAGGTGTCCAAGGGCATCGAGGTGGTTGTCGAAGCCCTGGGACAACGCCTCCCAGTTCTGCTCGGCCCAGGCCAACAGCAACCGGGCGGGCACCTCATCGGCATGGCCGGCGGGCAGGGTCAGCGACTCGCGCACCGTCAGCCGCAGCAGCCGCAGCAGGGAGGGATGGCGCACATCTAGGATGGAGTCGTTACTGCCCTCACCCTTGCTCAGCACGCGCATGGCCAGGCTGTGGATGGTGGACACCTGCAGCAGCTCCGCCTCCCGCCGCACGCGGCGCCAGAAGGCGCGGGCCCTCGCTGGGGACGCAATCCAGGGCGCACTCACCCAGTGGGCCGCGGCCTGGGCCACCTCCCCGGCAGACTTCTTCAGGTGCTGGATGCTGGGTAGCTCCCTGAGGATGACTTCGAGGTCCTTGGCCACGGGCGCGTCGAGGTGGGGCAGCAGCACCTGCCACGCGGCCGCATCCAGGGCGGACAGCAGGTCCAGGGGGCGCAGCAGCCGCTCGCGCAGATCCGCCGCAGAGGTCTCGCTGAAGGTGGTGGCCAGGATCTCCCAGGGGCGGATGTCCCCACGACCCAGCCGGGCGGTGACCAGCACCGTGAGGGTGAAGGTCTTGCCCGATCCCGCGCTGGCGCTCACCACCAGCGACTGGTCGAGGATGCGGGAATCGCTCAGGTCGAGGGTGCGCATGTCAGTCCCCCTCCCCATCAGTCTCAACGGTCACATCCACGGGGCGCCCACAGAGGGCCGCCAACTGGCACTGGCTGCAGTGCTCGCCAGGAGTCGGCGGGAAGTCCCCTGACTCCAGCCGCGCATCGAAGCGGGCGAGGTTCGTCAGCAGCTTCTCGCGCCAGGCTCCGCCGGGCCCGGCCTCGGCCAGGGTGACGAGATGTTTGGTGAAGGGCTTTGGCTCCTCGTCACGCAGGGGGAAGAGCACCGCCGTGGCCCGTTCGCTCGGGTAGACCTGCTCCGCGAGGAGCATGTAAAGCGGAGTCTGGAGGTGCGACGCGAAGGGTGCCTCGTCCTCGGCGTAGGCCTTGAGGTAGGTCTCCTTCGAGGTTTTGTAGTCCACCACCCGCAGGAAGGAGAGGCTGTCGCTGGTCCAGCGCTCGATTCGATCGACATTGCCGCTGACAAGGAGGGTGCGTCCCTCACCCAGATTCATGGCCACCGGACCCAGAGTGCCCTCAAGGGCCAGGAGGGTTCGGCGCCAGGTCTCCGGTGGGGGTGCTGCGGCTTTCTTGGCCTTCGGAGCAGGCAGGCGCGTTGGGTCGAGCAACACGAATTCACCCTTCTCGGGGGATTCGGCCTGGACATCCCGCAGCAGGGCCGCCGCCAGGTTCGGGAGCAGGGACTCCAGGCGCAGCACGGCCTGGGGCCACTGCCCCTGCGGGGTGTGGCGGTCCAGTTCCTTCAGCCACGGGTCCTGGCGGTCCTGCCAAAGGGATTGCAGGTGGGGGATGAGGTCATCGGCGCTGGCCTCGGGACCAAGCCCCAGTGCTGTCTGGAAGGCGGTCGGCCAATCCTCAACGCCCACGAAGGGCGCAAGGGCCTCCTCCATGATGTGGTGGACGAGGATGCCTACGGCCATGGACATCCGGGTGCGCGCATCGAAGGTCTGCAAACCCCACACCCGCTCGGCAAGGGAGCGGAAGGGGCACTTGGCGAGGCCCTCGAGCGCCGTGGGGCTGGCGCTGTCCTGCCCCTTGAGCCAAGCGGTCCTGAGGCCTGGAGCACGGTCGAAGACGGACGCCTCCGCCAGCAGCGCCTCGCTGGCCGGGTGGGCCTGGGCGGCGGTGGCCCGGGCCTGGTGGCGAGGGGACTGATCGTGGCCTTCCCAGCGCCAGCGCAGGCGGCTGTGCGGCGCAGAATCCGTACGCCACGGAGCCGCACCTTCCAGCGCCGTCCAGAAAGGTCCCTGGGATGTCATGCGGCCATCCTCATCCTGGGCGGGACTGAGCACCACCAGGCGCTCGCGGGTCATGGCCAGCACCTTGTTGAAGGCGTAGGCCTCCCGCTGAAAGGCACGGGGGATCTGGTCGCCATGCTCGCTGCGGGGCAGCCAGAACCGCTGCAGGGCAGGGGGGAAGATCGCTGACGGTTCCACCTGGCTCCAGGCGAGCAGCGCATGGTTGATGGCGGCCTTGCGGTCACCATCCAAGTCGGGGTTCTCGGCAGGGCGGCTGGGCCAGGCACCTTCGGAGAGGTCGAGAATCAGGGTGGCGCGGGCGCCGCTCCAGTCGTCGAGGATCGTGCTCGGGGTCACCAGGCGCAAGCCCTCGACGGCCCGGGGGATCTCGCTGCTGCGCGCCGCATCCAGGAAAGCCTCCAGCGCCAGGAGCATGTCGGCGAAGGTCCAGGTTTCGAGCCCCCAGGCTTCCTTGAGGAGGCCCAGTGGCGAATAGAAATCGTCGGGATCCATGGGCAGCCGCAGCGTGGTGGCCAGGGATTCCAGGCGCTCGGCCCATCGGTGGGCGGTCTGGGTGGTGCCCCGAAGCGCGGCCAGTTCCTGCCAGATGCCTTGGGCGTAGTCCTTCACGCGATCCCGCAGGTGCATGAAGCTGCCTTCGAACGCGAGTGTCCCACTCTGGTCGGCGAGGGCCAGCGCGTCCGCCCAGTGGCGCAGGTCGTCGCGCTTCGAGGCGCGGAGCCCGGCAGACACGGCACAGGGGTCTAGCCGCTGCACGCCCAGGAGCAGGGTCCAGATCGGGCTCCAGGCTTCGCTGGCGAGGAGGGGGACCAAACCACCGCGCACATGGAGCGCCACGCCCTCTTCTGCCAGCAAGGGCGCGAGGAAGGCGGCCACAGCTTGAGGCTCGGGGTGGATGAGGGTGATCTCAGCAGGGGGGATCCCCGCGTCCAGCCAGACACAGACCTGTTCGACGGCATGACGCAGCAGGTCGAGGGGACCCTCGACGAGCCCCCGCTGGAAGGTGTCGGCATGTTCCCGTAGGTCCAGGGGTCCCTCGAACAGGGATTCCAGGGCGGGCGACCAGGGGGCTGATCCCCAGCCCTTCGGTTCAGAAAGGTCGAGGTCATTGGGGAGGCTGTCGCCGTGGGCTTCGAGCCCATCGAGGAACCACGCCACCAGGGGCTGGGCGCTGCCGAAGAGGCCTGAGGCCTCGCCGCCCTTCTGGGCAGCAAGCCTGAACGTGGCACCACCCAGGCCCGGCACGCAGGCCAGGGCACGCAGACGCGAAGGCACCAGGTCGCGGAGCCCGGCCTCGATGGGCCCATCGGCTTCGGTCCGCTCGATCCAGAGCCCCCGCTTTCCAGAAAGCTCCAGGTCCACGGCGTGCCAGAGGGCCAGGTCCGGCTCCAGGTAGCCGCCCGTTTCGACCTCCTTGAGGTAGGCCTCCAAGTGGGCGAGCACGCTGGCCAAGCTGTGGGCGGCTTTGGGAAGGCCAAGGTCCAGCCCATGTGCCTGCAAGTGCCGCAGGGTAGCAGGCAGGAGCCCTTGTGCCAGCAGCTCCCGGCAGGCCTGGGCGCGTGCCTTCAGCGCCTCCAGGCCGGGACCCGCTGTGCGTCCCTGGGCCTTGGCCAGTCTTCTCGCCACCCGCAGATGCAGCATGAGGCTGACGGCACCCGACACAGGCGGTCGGGGGTCGTTCAGCAGCACGCCATCAAAGGGGTCGTAGCTCATGCAGGCATCTCAAGGACAGACTAAGTTCCAGACCATCCTGCCACACCGGTTTGGACAGAAAATGTCCGTGGACTTCTCCAGGCTTCCGGCTCCAGGTAGGGGTCTGCCGATGCGGTCAACTTCGGCAAGGCGACCAAGCCCTCGGCCAGGTCGGCCTGCGGCTGCCGTCAGCCATCCGACCTCAGCGGGCCCTCCTGCTGGACAGGCCACACGATCGCCGTCAAATGAGAAAACGCTCCCATTGGAGCGCTTTTTGGAGCGTTCAGTCCACCCGCAGGTGCGCAGAGCCTTATTTATACAAGTAGAGCCTAGATTTCTCTAGGCTCTTTTTTGGTAGGGCTAACGGGATTTGAACCCGTGTTACCGCCGTGAAAGAATCCATCATCGGACTTTGCTGACCGAAGACGGACTTCAGAAGACTAATAGAGTCAGTAAAATAGTCCATTGCTCGTCGGATGGGTCCGCCCTATTCTGGGGATGTCTGTGCCGGATGTATGCCGGATGAGAGGTGCCCCTTGGGACGCTCCAAACGCGATGGTCGACTCGAGTACCCGACCCCTCGGTTGAAGCTCCTGCCCCGGAAGGAACCCTACTGGACCGGCCTCGAGGAGGGGCAGTCCTTGGGCTACTACCGGCCCAAAAACCGGGCCGCTGGACGCTGGCTGGCGAAGTTTTTCGATGTCGAGACCAAGAAGCGGAGCATGACGACGCTTGGCACCGCGGACGACTACACCGAAGCGGACGGTCAGCAGGTGCTGAATTACGCCCAGGCCCAGGAGAAGGCCCGGGAATGGATCCAGGCGGCCAGGACGCTCATCACCGGAGAAGAGAGCCGGAAGGGGCCCTATACCGTGGCCTACGCCATGGAGGACTACCAGAAGGACTGCATCCGCCGCGGGGTGAAGAGTGGCGAGCAGATGGGCTCCGTGGTCCGTGCCCACATCCTGCCGACCCTCGGGAACCTCGAAGTCGCCCGGCTCACCCGGTCACGCCTCGAGCGATGGCACGAAGCCCTGGCGTCCCAGCCCGCCCGCGTCCGCACGAAGAAAACAGCCAGTGAACCGGCCGTGAAAGCAGCCCCAACCACGGAAGAGGGGAAGCGACAGCGTCGAGCCACGGCAAACCGGGTGCTCTCGGTGCTGAAAGCGGCACTCAACCTGGCCCTGCACCGAAAGCGAACGGCCTGTTCCGGCGAAGCCTGGCGGGAGTTGAAACCCTTCCGGGGGGCCACTCAGGCTCGCACTCGATTCCTGAGCATTGAGGAGCAAGGGGCCCTGGTGGGGGCCTGCGATCCGGAGTTCAAGTTGGTGGTTCAGGCCGCGCTCCTGACCGGGGCTCGCTACGGGGAGATCACCCGCATGGTGGTTCGGGACTATGACGAGACCTCTGGCACCGTGCACATCCCCGTGGCCAAGGGTGGGAAGCCACGCCATGTGTTCCTGACCGAGGAGGGCAAGGAATTCTTCCGAAAGATGACTGGAGGGCGGAAGGCCGATGAGGTCCTATTCCAACGAACCAGCTATCCCACCCGGAACGGGGCTCGAAAGGACATTCCCATCCTCCGCCACTGGAAGGCCAGTGAGCAGTTCCGGGAAATGAGTGAGGCCTGCAAGCGAGCCAGCATCGAGCCTTTGAACTTCCATCAACTCCGTCACTCCTATGCCTCGACCTTGGTCAATGCGGGCATTCCCTTGGCCTACATCGCCCAGCAGCTGGGCCATACGGGAACCCGGATGGTGGAGAAGCACTACGGCCACCTCGCGCCCAACGCGGTGGCGGAGTCGATTCGAAAGCTGGCCCCGTCCCTTGGTCTCTACCTCCCGGCAGAGAATGTGGTTCCGTTCAAGGCGGCGACCTAAGAACCAGCTTGTCCCTGCTTGGACATGGGTAACCTTTCCTGGACCAGCTAGGGGGGACTCGTGGCGTTCGATATTCGCGAACCCGGTTACTCGTCGGAATTACTCGAGGGTAGGGTGAAGGACCCCAAGTTCCGAGCGAAGATTCGTGCTGCCGAAGTTCTGCTTTGTGGTGAGAGCGGCGACGCCTCCCAAGCGAGGACTCAGATCTATAACTTGGCTCTGAGTTACCAACAGGCGCTAGCAGTAGATGCAGAAGGGGGTACCTGGAAACAGTCGGCCGACCAACTCGACGCGCTAGCCGCTAATGCGAGCCAAATGGCTGGCCAATTCAAATACTTGAAAGAGGGGGCTCGGCGCTTACTCCTGATGGAGGCCTGCCCAGAACAAGAGGACTTGCGGGGCATGGCCGACATTAATGGGTTGGAACCTGAATTCCAGTTTGGCCAATTCCTAGGGGCGCCGCTGGATGGCAATGTCAGATGGGAGGATGAAGGGCCTGGCATTCCGACTCTGGATCCATCTGGGATCCCTTCTTTAGATCCGAGACCTCGGGCTGTTCGTGAGAGCAGACCCCGGTGGATCAGTCGTATGGAAGCTCTTGCCGCCGTCTGTCGGGACGGCGCGAAGATCGCACAGGAGCGGGCCGCAAAGCGGGGGAAGAGAACCGCCCTCGGAGATACCTATGGCTCTCCCGAACTCCAATTACTTCGGGAATGCGCCGACCAGCTCGTGAAGCTTGGGCGGGACGATACCAAGGCTTTTGCCCTTGCGAAAGTCGTCCGTCAGCTGGTGACGAGGGTCGCCCCCTCTCAGGATTGGGCCACGGAAGCGAAGCGGCAGTTCACTCCCTGGTGGACAAGAGTCCGGGAATGGTCAGGCCGGGAGATGGAAGCTCCGGAGGACATTCAATGTCTCCTCAAGTGCGGGCCCCAAGCGCTGCCCAAGCGAAGGTCGAAATCTCGGAAGAGCGTGTAGGCCCTGAATGGGTTGGGCGAATTACGGTGGATTTGGGCGATATTACCCAAGCTCGCATCGAGGGGAATGGACCGATGCTCCAGGTAGCACCGTGGTGGTGCACATCAACCAGGAGATACCGGTATGAATGCAAAGTCCCACGCCATCACCCCAGTGGAGCGCCTGGCAGTCCGAGTTGAAGAAGCCGCAGAGATCCTCGGCATCGGCCGTTCCATGTTGTTCATCCTCCTGAAGGAGGGCCGTCTCAAGTCCGTGAAAATCGGGAAGCGGCGGCTGATCCCCATGCTTGAACTCGAGGCCTTTCTCCTTCGGCAGGGCTGAGGCGGTACGGACGAAATCCATAGCTAGGCTTGGTCTGACCTGAAGCCTGGCTTCCCTTCCGACATTGATTCCTCCCCTCCAGAGGGGACGGGCATCGCCATGGGTGAAACATGTCTAGGAACTATCTTCGTAACCAGAACACACACGACTCCACCGACCTCAGTCAGAAACCTCGAGCGCTTCGACTCCTTTCCTTGAGGGAGGTTTTCGATGAGTCACTCGAACCGCCCAAATGGGTCCTGGAAGGCTGGATTCCTTGGGGGAAGGTGGGCCTCCTGGGGGCTGTTTCCGACCAAGGGAAAACCTGGCTGGCCATGGGCCTTGGCGTTGCCTTGGCCACGGGGCAGCCCTTCCTCGGCATCTCGACGAAGCCCTATGGGTGTGGGGTGCTCTACATCACATTCGAGGATGATGAGCCCCAAGATATCCAGCGCCGGATTCAGGCCCTGAAAGCAACCTATGGAGAGCACTGGACAGAGCGAGAGGAGGTGGATCTTCGAAGAAACCTTCAATTCCTCACACCAACCTGGAATCCCGGCTCGTCCACCGCGTTATGGGACTTGCAGGCAGAAGTAAGGGATGCCGTTGAGGCAATGCAGGCACAGGGGATCACACCAGCATTGGTCGTGGTGGACACCCTCTCGCATGTCAATGGCGAAGGCGAGTCCAATGTGGTCGAAGCCCAGCGAGTCTGGCAGGCGGCCATGGGAATCGCCAAACACCACAATGTGACTGTGCTGTTGGTCCACCATCTTCGTAAAGCAGGGACAAACGGGAGCGAGGAGGTCCGGTTGGAGGATCGATTGCACCCGGCCTTGCTGAGAGGGTCTAACGCGGCAGAGGGCGCTGCGCGGTTTATTTGGCAGATGGCGTGGGTGCGAACAGACGAAGCTGAACGGATCGGGATGGACCCGGAACTGGCGAGACAACGGGGGATCACCGTGATGGGCATGAGCAAGCTCAAGGCAAGAAAGCCCTCGCGAATGCTATTGGTCCGTTCCATCGAAAGCCAGACATCAGGGACTTGGTCCATCCCCCCTGAAGCGGAACGGCTGCTCGAGGACCTCCTCCGAGTCTCTTCCTCTCCCTTGAAGCCGTCCATGGAGGTCCAAGTGCTGGAGGCATTGATGGCAGGGCAATCCCGAAAAGATATCGAGGCCACCCTATTTGACGGAAACAACAAACGGACCTCCGATGCCCTTGGAAGGTGCAGGCGAAAGGGCTGGATCGGAGAGGATGGAAAGCCAACACCCAAGGGTGAACGAGTGGCCAAGGGTAGAGCGTGACTTGGTCAGGTGTTTTCGTGCGTGCGCGTGCCCCTAGGGAGGCGCGCACGCACGAAGGCAACGATGTGGTCAACCGGGTAGTGCCCGCACCCAACCCTCGAGTTGTTGTCGCACACCACTTCCGCACGCATTGAAGAGGAGAAAATGGTGGCAATTGAGTGTCGAGCAACCGTCGGGTGACCGTGGCGTGGATGTCGCGTGAGCGTGGCGTGGGCGTGGCGTGGGCGTGGTGCAAGACGGACCCCAGGCGTGGTGCAAGACGGACCTCAGGCGGGATGCAAGACGGACCTCAGGCGGGATGCAACCGGACACCATTCGGAGGCATGAACGATGGATCTCATGACCGCCTCCCCCATGGACCGCGTCCAACTGGCGCTCCAGGTGTGAGTGGCCGACTAGGGATGGGCCATGGTGAGCCCCCCCGCAATAAACAGCTGCCATGATGATCTGAGAAATCTGGAGGAATACTCAGGGGGGCCGGTGGACAAGGAATTGATTCAGAAGATCGTCCAATTTCGAAATGACCGGGATTGGGCGAAGTTTCACAACCCGAAGGATCTTGCGATCTCACTTTCGATCGAGGCTGGCGAACTGCTGGAGTGCTTCCAGTGGTCCTCCTCCGAAGAGTCCCTTGAGCTCCGTAGGGAGAAGATCGCTGAGGAGCTCGCCGATGTTCTGATCTATGGGTGCCTGCTCGCCGAGGCATCTGGATTGGACATCGAAGAGATCATTCAAGCCAAGCTCGACCTGAATGCCGCGAAATATCCCGTTGAGAAGGCTTTCGGCCGGAAAGATAAATATGATCGTCTTTAAGAGTGTCGTGGGTGAGTTTCTTGAAGCCGTGGCATCGAGTTCGCTCACGGAGCAAATCGAGACGCGGTACCGGGACATTCTTCATCGAGGGCCTTCTCCGAGCGAGCGGCAGGCCTGGCAAAACTCGATGCATTTCGTCTTTCATCGTCTGCAGGCATCGAAGGTTCCTCACAGCTGCGGCGTGCTGATCGAGTATGTGATCCCCACGACCTTGAAGCGGATGGACTTCGTCCTTTCTGGGTACAACAGCGCTCAGGAAAAGCAGGTTCTGATCGTCGAGCTGAAGCAGTGGTCAGAAGCCAAACTTTCGGACACTCCTGATCTCGTATGGACGAAACTTGGCGGGAAGGAGATCGAGACCCCCCATCCTTGCTACCAGGCCTATTCCTATTTGCGCTTCCTTCAGGATCTGCATGAAGGATTCGCCAAAAAGGAAATCCACGGACGATCATGCGCCTACCTGCACAATTATGTACCTGCAGCTATTGGCGAACCGTTGTTTGACGACCGATATCAGACGCTCCAAGAAGAGACGCCTCTTTTCCTTAAGAAGGATAATGACAAGCTCGAGCAATTCTTGGCTTCCCACCTTCATGAAGGCGATGGCGCCTCGATTCTGGATCAAGTTGAAGCCGGTCCCTTCCGTCCTAGCAAACGATTAATCGACGAGGTGGGCAATCTGTACGAGGGGAATTCATCCTTCGTCATGCTCGATGAACAGAAGGTGGCGTACGAAAACATCCTTTCCACCGTCCTCAAGAAGGGGGCCAAGAAGCGGACCATCATCGTCAAGGGTGGACCTGGCACGGGGAAGTCGGTCATTTCGATGAATGCCTTTGGGCACCTCATCCGGTCAGAGCTCAATGTGCGATTTGTCGCTCCGAATGCAGCCTTCCGGAATGTCACCAAGAATGCCCTGGTGAGGAGCGGCAAGCGAGGAACCAGGGCCACCCTGGACAATCTCTTTTCCGGGGCCGCGTCCTTCTATCAGTGCAACGAGAACACCTTTGACGCCCTGATTGTGGACGAGGCCCATCGGCTGAAAGGGAAGGGGACCTACCAATATTTTGGAGAGAGCCAAGTCGAGGATGTTTTGAAAGCCTCTCGGGTCAATGTGTTCTTTGTGGACGATGACCAACGCATTAGGAAGGACGACATTGGGACGGTTGAGAGCATCCGAGCCGCGGCTGAGAAATTTAAGTCCGAGGTCTTCGAGTTCGAGTTGACCTCCCAATTCCGATGCTCTGGAGCCGATGGATACCTCCAGTGGCTGAATGATGCGCTTGGCATCAAGGACACCGGAAACTTCGACGGGTGGGATCCCTCTGCCTTTCAGTTCCAGATCTGCTCAACCCCAGGGGAAGTGCTCGACCAGGTCCGGGCAAAGAGCCAAGGCGGATTCAGAGCTCGCATGCTCGCCGGCTACGCCTGGAACTGGAGCACGGAGGGAAATGCCAATGGTCAAATCGAGGATGTCACGATCCCCGAGCACTCCTTCTCCATGCCATGGAATGGCCGCGCCATCTCGGAGACCTGGGCGGTGCACCCCGAGGGGGAGGGCCAGGTCGGCTGCGTTCATACCAGCCAAGGTCTGGAGTTCGACTATGTGGGCGTGCTGGTCGGCAAGGACCTTCAATTTGACCCGGACCGCGGCGGTCTTTGGGGAAGCTGGAGCGATTACAAGGACACCAGTGGGAAGAAGGGGCTGAAGAATGACCCTGCTACGCTCACCCGATTCATCAGCAATATCTACAAAGTCTTGTTGTCCCGCGGCATGAAGGGATGCTTCGTGTTCTTCCAGGACCCGAAACTCGAGGCCTACTTTAGGCAACGCCTCAGCAAGACACCGAATGGACTGGTTATGAGCTAACTGGTGGGTTCTGGAGCTGGTCCTTTAGCTGTTCGATTGTGAGGGCCTGCTTCTTCCGGTGGACCATCCTATGGCAGTTTGCGCAAAGGACGGCAACCTGGGAAAGGGCGGTCCTGACCTCCTCCGTCCATTCTGCCTCTGCTCGTTCGGATAGCGGATCCTTGTGATGGACTTCGATGTAACCCGCCCCATGAGCGCCGTAGCGTGCACCGAAATCAAATCCGCAGGCCTGGCAGGATGTGCCGTAGACCTGGATGGCGTCTTTGCGTAGGGATGGGTTCCGCGCGAAGAAATACCGCTCGGACGAAAGACGGCGGGCCTCTGCGTACTCACGGTGTTCGGGCCCTGGTTCAGCCTTGGCCGCAGTGGTCGCCACTTCAATGCTCATGGCCTTGGCGAGAATCTGATAGAGATTCTCGGTGCACCGGCCGAGGTAGATCCCTTGAACCGTATGGAGGCCAGCCCCATATCGGTTAAAGGGGTAGAACCGGGGGCCGTTCTCAATCAGTTCCTTCCGGATGTCCTCGCCGTATTCCTCGATGAGCGTCTTCATGGGAAGCGGATTGGGAAAGGGCGTGTATCCCTTGAGGTCGATCCGGAAGTAGGAACCGCGATTGGCCCACTTGTCGGCCTTGGTCGGCTCTGTCTGGACTGTTTGGCAGGGCTTCGCGACATATGAGAAGCCAGCTACTCGGGTCTCCTCGGTCCCGTCTGGCCATTTGGTCAGCAGAAAGTGGAGAACGAGATCCCCCTTCTCGGGTGCGGACATGAGGGCATAGCTATTGGCCCCGCGGTTATTGACTGTAGGGCTCCAGAGGCAGGTTCCGAACTCCCAGCCTGGGCCTCCATGCTCGTGCTCGGTCTTGGTGAATTCGATAAAGACACCTGACACCGAGTGGAAAGCAGGAAGCATGCGAGACTCCTGTTGTAGAGAGTGGCGGTATCGGCTACGGAAAGGCTTTCAAGATGGACCCAAATACTTCAGTCGGCTCTTAAATTTTGGAGAAGATCACTTAACTGTCTTCTGACGGCATCAAATTGGGTCAGGTGCACCGAAGCCTGACTCTTAGTTAAGGCACCTAACGAATGAAGCTAAGCGGCCACGCCCGCACCGAGGCGCTGAGCAGAGCTGAGAAAGCAGGACGATGAGAGAGAGCGTGAGGCAATACAGGCGGGGTCCGAGTTAAGCGAGAGGTTAGGCTGCCGCTAGTCATGGCAGTCTTGTTGAAGAAAATTATCAAGTTCTTCCGAAAGTGAATCTAGTTTGGCGGAAAGCTCGGGGAAATCGGGGTGAGAGGCAATATAAGAGCCATCTTTCGTTATAAGAATGTCGTCGATTTCTTGGTAGATTTTGGAAATTTTATTAGTGCTTTCCATTTCTTCTGGCTTTAACGGTATGGCATTGACAAGTGTTGATAGTTTATTTTTCATCCAGCGCCGTTTGATGGCATGACTCTCTCTGCTCATCATTCTGCCTTCAGCAACACTCAGATACGCCAAAATATGAGCTAGTGGCAAAACAATGGATTTCAACTGTTCTTGGCGAACCAATAGTTCTTTCTTTGTTTCTTTGATCTCATCAAGATCCAACTTCAGATTTTTAAAATCAATACCTCTTATACGGTCGAACCCGTGGAGAGCGAGCCCGAGTAGTACGGAAATGGAAATCAGTACGCAGTAGGATGCCTCGCCAATCTTTCCGAGATAGAGAGAGATCGTAAAGACAGTAAGCAAGATGAACGAGAGGATGAGCGCCATGGATGTTCCTTGAAGCCTAACGAAGGAAGCTAACCGGCTCGGCCTGCAGATGGGTGCTGATCGAAGCTATTGTAGGCGGGACACGAGACATGAAATCAGCCGATGCAGGTGGGGCCCTAGTTGAGCGGAGGGTTAGGCACTGGTTGCGGGGGGCGGTTCAAGTGACATTGCCAGTGCAACCGACTCTTGGCACAGTTGCCTCGATGTTTGGCCAATGACCTTCCAAAAGGCAACCGTCTCTTGGCCACCGTATTTCAAATCGTGATGATCAAAGGTCTGACCCGCGGTCGATTCCGGGTATTTCAAAGCCTGGTACCAATCGTCAACAGAGACTTGGTTGGTGACAAAGAATTGTCCAAGGGGTGACTCGGGATCGAGTTGCACTGTGAATTGACGGACAAGATTACCAACACTCGTGCCTGGGTACCTGTCTTCGAATTGGACTAACAAGTCAGTCAGTCGGTGGTGACGAGGCGCCTCACCATTCCGGGATAAAAAACCCTTTAGGGTTACTTCGATTCCATGAAAAAAATTGAATAAGACGGCAATACCCACCGTGTGATCGGACCACTTTGTCTTTTCAAAGTACCCTGCCCAGGAGAAAGGTCGACCCTCAATTTGGGGTTCGATGACAACGCGAGCGTTTTCATTTTTGATTAGTTCTTCGCAGGCAGACCCAACAAGATGAAGGTAGTGAGTTCCAATGGTCCAGTATCCAAGTTCATTGGGCATTGGGACCTCCAAAATAATGCCTAACGAATGAAGCTAACCGGACCCGCCTGCACCGAGGCGATGAGCGGAGCCGAGGAAGCGAGAAGCTGAGAGAGAGCGGCAGGCAATGCAGGCGGGGTCCGAGTTGAGCGAGGGGTTAGGCCAAATGGGACGAGTACTAATGGCTGAGTTCGCAACATTGGGCGGGAGTGGTTGGGCTGGGTTGAGGCGCAAAGAGAACAGGCCTATAAATGTATAAAAGTACAAATGCTGAAATGGCCAAAACCAAAGCCCCCCATTTTGTAATGAAAAAGGACCACTCACCACGCTTTACTCTGCGCCATTCTGCTTTCAGTATGAGCTGAGATTCATCTGTAATATCACTCGACAATTGGTTAATTTTATCAGTGGTCATGCTTGTACTGTTGGTATCTGCGGCTAAATGGGTTGCTTCATCTAATAAATCGATTAATTTTTTATGTTCCTTCGGGTTGAGCCTAAGAGTAATGCATGTATCAAGATTATTTAATTTAATCCAGTTGTCTTGCTGGCTATCGACATAGGCTTTGCCTTTTTCTTTGGATTCCTTGAAGGCCATTATTTCGTACGAAGTCAGAGTTACAAACAATGCTACATACTCTGCCAAGTCTTTCCTTAACGAATCAATCCAATTTTGGCGATATTCCGATGTCTTCTGATCTTTAGCGACCATCATGCTAATGAATGAAACACCTCCGGCCACCAACGCTGCTGCAATTGTGGCAATTGCTGGGAGGGCAGTAGGTGATATCTGCATTGGTTCTCCTCGAAGGGAATTTGGCCTAACTTTGAATTGGACGAACCAAACAGCGGGGGCTTCAGTTTGCCTAATCGGGCTGGAGAGGAGTCGTAAGGGGCCAAACAAAATTCGCCCTCGGAGTAATAGGCGAACTGGTTCAAGCCTAGGCGGGAAGGTAGGACGAGGATACCTCCACTTCACACCACAGATGCAGGGAGGCAAATTAGCTGTTATCAGTTTGTGGTCTGCCGGATTAGGCCTACTGCCCCCTGTGAAGTGCTCCCACCTGATCTTGCAATCCTGTAGGGCTCGGATTGTGAGACTCCCCGGAGGGCAGGGCTTGAGCAAATCCCTGCAACCAGGTTCTGTCCTCCTCCTCCCAATGCCCATCTAGTCGAGGAGCTCGAACGGGAGGGACTGCTTCGCGGTAAGCCACGCGGGCTGGGTTATCCGCGGCCTGCCGGCCGTGGTGCACGGAAGGTGATGTGGTCAGGGCTTGAGTCCAGGCCCACAAGCCACTGCTGACGCTGGGCCTAGACGACGAGGAGGCCCTAGATCGGGGCGCGAAGCGGACGGGCCTACGCTTCTGCATCGCACGCCGGTTTGCAGTCCGGGCGACCTCCCCCAGAACCAGCACCTGGGTTAGCGCACCCGGCCAGGGCGGGTGTGGGTGGACCACATGCAAGGTCTTAATGCAGAACCATCCCCGGGACCTGGAGGGCGGAGGCTTGAGCCTCCGAGACCGTCGGCTGATCCGCTATTCCCCTCCGACCCGTCAAGTGCTGCTTCCGCTCTTTCGGGTTGTCTTGGAAGGGGCGGACAGGTTCCCCCGGGTTCTCGGGTCAGGCGAAGACCACCAGGTCGAGGATCGAAATGCCGGGGATTCCTGTGCCGGATCTGTGCCGGATGAGGGGATTTTATAGAGGGTAAAGGTCGATAAAAAACAAGAACACCCTAGATTTCTCTAGGGTGTTTGTTGGTAGGGCTAACGGGATTTGAACCCGTGTTACCGCCGTGAAAGGGCGGTGTCCTGACCCCTAGACGATAGCCCCCTGGGGTGGAACTTGGTGGGCCCTGCGGGATTTGAACCCGCGGCCAACGGCTTAAAAGGCCGCTGCTCTACCGCTGAGCTAAGGGCCCTTGCCGGTGGTTTCAGGTCCGCGAACCCTCGAGCGCGCGGTGCACGCAAGCGTGCGGTGCCTGAATGGGCAGGACGACCAGTGTGCCTGCGAAGGGCGCCGGGGTCAAGCCAGCAGCGGTTCGAGGAAGGTTCCGGGGTAGATGCATCCCTCGGCGCGGTCGGGGCCGGTGCTGAGGTAGGCGATGGGCACTTCGACGCTCTCGACCAGGGCTTCGAGGTAGGCGTGGGCCTCGGCGGGAAGCTTTCCGTGGCTGGTGATGCCCCGGGTGCTGGCCCAGCCTTTGAAATACTTCACCTCGGGCTTCAGGCCCTTCCAGTCGGCGGCGCAGCTGGGGAGCTTGGTGGTGACGGTCCCCTCGCCGGTGCGGTAGCCCACGATGAGGCCCACTTCGTCCAGGCCGTCCAGGACATCGAGCTTCATGATGGCCAGGCCATCCACGCCGTTGGTGCGGCAGGCATGGGCGGTGATGGGCGCGTCGAACCAGCCGCAGCGGCGGGGCCGGCCGGTGGTGGTGCCGAACTCGCGGCCCGCCTGGCGGAGGTGCTCGCCGGTGGCATCGTGCATCTCGGCGGGGAACGGGCCGGAGCCGACGCGGGTGGTGTAGGCCTTGGCGATGCCGAGGATCTTGTCGAGGGCCTTGGGGGGCAGGCCGGTGCCGGTGAAGAGGCCGCCCAGGCTGCAGTTGCTGGAGGTGACGAAGGGGTAGGTGCCGTGGTCGATGTCGAGCAAGGTCGCCTGGGCGCCCTCGAAGAGGATGCGGTCGCCCCGCTCCCAGGCCGCGACCAGGTGGTTCTGGGTATCGCCGATGAAGGGCAGGAAGGGCTCGGCGATCCGCAGCAGGGACTCGACGACGCGCTCCAGGGAGGGCAGCTCGGCGCCAGCGCCGAGGCGCAGGCGGACTTCCTCGTAGCCGGGCCGGATGCGGTCGGCCAGGGTCTCGGGGTGGTGCAGGTCGCCCAGCCGCACGCCCATGCGGCCGGCCTTCGCCTCGTAGGCGGGCCCGATGCCCCGACCGGTGGTGCCGATCTTGTTGGCGCCGCCTTCGCGCCAGAGGTCGAGGGCGATGTGGTGGGGCAGGATGATGTGGGCCTTGTCGGAGAGCATCAGGCGGCCGGTCAGGTCGAAGCCGCGGGCCTGGAGGCGGTCCAGCTCCTGCTGGAAGACCTCGAGGTTGAGCACCACGCCATTGCCCACCACCAGGAAGCAGCCGGGATGGAGGGCGCCGCTGGGCACCTGGTGCAGGGCGATGCTCTGGCCATCGACCACGACGGTGTGGCCGGCGTTGTTCCCGCCCTGGAAGCGCACGACCTGGCGGAACTTGGGGCTGAGGAGATCGACGACCTTGCCTTTGCCCTCATCGCCCCACTGCAGGCCCAGGATCGCCAGATTGGTCCTAACCAGGCTCATGTCGCCCTCCCCGACCCTCCAGTCTAGCGGTCCGGCCCGGTTCTGTCCCGAACGGAGGCGCGGTACGGCCCCAGGCGGATCGGGACAAGGGGGGTGGAAGGCGCTACCCTGGTAGGCCGCCCCGGAACCATCCCGGCTTCGGGGCCATCCAAGACCCGTGAGGGTGATCTACAGCTGACCCGGAAGGGTGTCCCGTGTTCGAAAAATTCACCGAAAAAGCCCGCCGTGTGATGTTTTTCGCCCGCTATGAGGCGAGCCAGTTCGGTGCGGAAAGCATCCAGAGCGGCCACCTCCTGCTGGGGCTTCTCCGGGAGTCGGAAAAGACCAGCACCCAGCTGCTCGAGCGCATGGGCGTCCAGGTGAGCGCCCTCCGGGAGCGCCTGGTGACGGCCCTGACCCCCCGGGACAAGAAGATCACCCCCAGCAGCACCAGCATCGACATCCCCATGGAGGAGGAGGTCAAGCGCATCCTCCAGCACGCCACGGCCGAGAGCGCCAAGCTCAACCACAAGCATGTGGGGGCCGAGCACCTGCTGCTGGGCATGCTGAAGGAGGAGGGCTGCCTGGCGGGGCGCCTGCTGAAGGAGGCCGGCGCCGACCTGATCGCCGCCAAGGAGATCCTGCTGGAGAGCAGCAAGGAAGAGAAGATCGCGAAGAAGAAGAAGGAGCATCCCCTCCTCTCCGAGTTCGCCCGCAACCTCTCGGAGATGGCCGAGCGCGGCATCTTCGACAACCTCATCGGCCGCGAGCAGGAGGTCGAGCGCATCGTCCAGATCCTCAGCCGCCGCCGGAAGAACAACCCCATCCTGCTGGGCGAGGCCGGCGTGGGCAAGACCGCCATCGTGGAGGGCCTGGCCCAGAAGATCCACGAGGGTGTGGTGCCGCCGAGCCTGGCGGACAAGCGCATCTACGCGCTGGACCTCAGCCTGGTGGTGGCGGGCACCAAGTACCGCGGCCAGTTCGAGGAGCGCCTGAAGTCCATCATCGCCGAGGCCAGCAAGGATCCCAGCGTGGTCCTGTTCATCGACGAGATCCACAGCCTCATTGGCACCGGCGCCGCCGAGGGCAGCCTGGATGCCGCGAACATCCTGAAGCCCGCCCTCAGCCGGGGCGAGATCCAGTGCATCGGCGCCACCACACATAAGGAATACGCCAAGTACATCGACAAGGACCGCAGCCTGGTGCGGCGCTTCCAGCCGGTGACCGTGAATCCGCCGGACGAGATCGAGAGCCTGCGGATCATCGAAGGCATCCGGGACCGCTATGAACTGTTCCACCGGGTCCGCTACACGCCGAAGACCATGGAGGCCTCGGTCTATCTGTCCAACCGCTACATCACAGACCGCTTCCTGCCCGACAAGGCCATCGACCTGCTGGACGAGGCCGGCGCCCGCGTGAAGCTGCGGGTGGGCCCCGGCGGCGCCACGCCCGAGGGGCAGACCCACGAGGACGAGCTGCACCGGGTCATCAACGAGATGAACGAGGCCGTGCTGAGCCGCGATTTCGAGAAGGCCGTCCTGCTGCGCCAGAAGGAACTTCAGCTGCGCGAGGAGATCCAGAAGAGCCGCTCCGAGCTCACCGACGAGGACTACGCGCGGTTCCCCGAAGTGACCGAGCAGGACATCGAGGATGTGGTGGCCAGCTGGACCGGCATTCCCGTGAAGGCCCTCAAGGGCGACGAGAAGGCCAACCTCGTGAACATGGAACCCCGGATCAACGAGCGGGTCATTGGCCAGCCCGAGGCGGTGAGCGCCGTGGTGCGCGCCGTGCGCCGCGCCCGGACCGGCCTCAAGAACCCGAACCGGCCCATGGGCTCCTTCCTGTTCCTGGGCCCCACCGGCGTGGGCAAGACCGAACTGGCGAAGACGCTGGCGGCCTTCCTCTTCGGGGATGCCAAGAAGATGATCCGCTTCGACATGTCCGAGTACATGGAGAAGCACGAAGTCTCCAAGCTGCTCGGGGCCCCTCCGGGGTATGTGGGCTACGAGGAAGGCGGCATGCTGACGGACCGCATCCGGCGGAACCCGTACTGCGTCCTGCTCTTCGACGAGATCGAGAAGGCCCACCCCGACCTGATCAACATCCTGCTGTCGATCTTTGACGACGGTCAGGCTTCGGACGCCTTCGGGAACCTGGTGGACTTCAAGAACACCATCATCATCATGACGTCCAATGTGGGCAGCCGGGAGCTGCTGTCGGAGAAGAACCTCGGCTTCGTCGAGCAGGACGGCCGTCCCGACGCCAAGAGCGGCGACGCCATGAAGGTGCTCAAGCGGACCTTCCCTCCCGAGTTCCTGAACCGCATCGACGAGATCGTGGTGTTCAACCGCCTGGGCGACGACGAGCTGCGCAAGATCGTCCGCCTGCTGGTGGAGGATCTCAACCTCACCCTCCAGAAGCACAAGCTCTCCGTCGCGCTGACGGACGCGGCCTGCGACTGGCTGGTGAAGACCACCTTGCGCGACCGGGCCTACGGCGCGCGGCCGTTGCGGCGCGCCATCCAGAAGCAGGTGGAGGATCCCCTCGCCGAGCTGATGGTGGGCCAGGACACGGTGCCCTCGGGTGCGGTGAATTTCGATCTGGTGGACGGAAAGCTCGTCCCCACCCTGTCTGAGTCCGGAGACGTGGCCACTGGCCAGGAAACCCATCTGGTCGGAGCGCCTGAATGACGCAGCGGAACATGGTTCGGAACCGGGTCCGGCCCCGGTGGCGCAGGGGTGTGCTGCCCCTGCTGCTGGTGGCGGGCTTCTCCCTTTCGCTGGCGGCGCAGGACATCGAACCCATCACGCAGATCGAGGTGATCGGCTCGCAGAAGCAGACCGCCGAGACGGTGATCTTCAAGTCGGGCGTGAAGGTGGGCGATGACCTCCGGAACCTGGATTTCAGCGCCGTGCTCGAAAAGCTCTGGGCCAGCGGTTCCTTCGACGATGTGAAGCTGGAGCTGGAGGACGACAAGGGCGGCAAGAAGCTGGTCATCCGCATCCGCGAGCGGCCCCTCATCAAGGAGGTGGACTACCGCGGCGGCACCGAGGTGGGCATCACCAACATCAAGGACAAGGTGAAGGAGAAGAAGCTCACCATCAACCCCGATACGGTGTACGACCCCGAGGCCGCCCGCAAGATCAAGAACCTGATCGTGGAGCAGGCGGGCGAGAAGGGGTTCCGGAATCCCGTCGTGGACATCACGCTCGAGCCCATGGGCACGGGCGTGGCGCGTCTGGTCTTCGACATCAAGGAAGGCGGCAAGGCGAAGATCTACCGCGTGGAGTTCCGCGGCAACAAGGTGTTCTCCAGCTCCCAGCTGCGCGGCGTCATGAAGAAGACCCGCAAGCACTGGATGTTCAGCTGGCTCACCACCCACGACCTGCTGGTGGACAAGAACCTGGATGAGGACCTGGAAAACCTCAAGAAGGCCTATTGGAAGATGGGCTACAAGGATGTCTTCGTGGGCAAGCCCCTCATCGAGGTGGATGACCACACTTCGCCGAAGCAGAAGATCAAGAACGAAAAGCGGATCAAGGAGGCCAAGTCCCCGAAGTACGACCTCCGGGCCACCCTCACCGTCCCCATCCTCGAGGGCCAGCAGTACTTCGAGGGAACCTTCAAGGCCGAGGGCGGCAAGCTCTTCCGCGACACCTTCTACACCGGCAAGTACGCCGAGGTGAAGCGGGACAACAAGTCCTTCCTGAAGAAGTTCTTCAACATCAAGCCCTCCATCGAGACCCCGAAGGCCGGCGAGAAGCCCGTGCCCTTCGACCTCGACGCGGTGAACCAGACCGTCGACAAGCTGAAGGAGGCCTACAGCAACCAGGCCTACATCATGTTCCGGGCGGAGAAGAAGCTCGAGATCCGCGACGAGGACGGCGTCAAGAAGGTGGACACCACCCTGAAGCTGGACGAGGGCGAGCCCTACACGGTCCGGAAGATCGAGTTCGAGGGCAACCTCACCACCAAGGACAAGGTGCTCCGCCGCAGCATGCTCATGCGCGAGGGGGACCTGTTCCAGACCGACCGCTTCAAGGATTCGATCCTGAGCATCAGCCAGCTCAGCTACTTCGATGTGAAGAACGCCGAGCCCAAGGTGGACCTGGTGCCGGAGAAGTCCCAGGTCGATGTCGTGATCCGCGGCGAGGAGGCCGGCGTCAACGAGCTCCTCTTCCAGGGCGGCTACGGCTCGCTGTTCGGCTTCTCCCTCGGCGTGAGCTTCTCCACCCGGAACCTGGGCGGCGGCGGCGAGACGCTGTCCGTGAGCTACAACGGGGGCAAGTTCTCCAAGAATGTCTCCGTCGGCTTCACCGAGCCCTTCATCTTCGACCTGCCCTACTCGTTCTCCACCTCCGTCTCGAACGGGTCGGCGGACTACGACGCTTCCCGCGTGGGCGTGGCCAACGCCTACAAGCAGTACACCCGCAGCCTCGGCCTGTCCGTGGGCGCCCGCCTCAGCAACTGGTTCCCCCAGAGCCCCTGGGCCTGGTTCACCACCTACTCCACGGGCTACAGCTTCCGCCTGATCCGCATCGAAGGCGGCCGGAACTACTACTTCCGCGACCTGAGCAACCAGCTCACCTCCACCTTCAGCCAGAGCCTGTCCTTCAGCACCGTGAACCACCAGTTCAAGCCCACCCAGGGCACCCGCGTGGCCTTCGGTCTGGAGTACGGCGGCTGGCAGTTCGGCGGCGACAAGCCCTTCCTCCGCGCCACCTGGGACTTCGCCAAGTTCGCCAATGTGGCCGACCGGCACATCTTCGCCATAAACCTCAACTACGGCTACCTCCAGAACATGGGCAAGGAGGAGCTGCCGCTCTACGACCTGTACCGGCCTGGCGGCGAGAACAGCATCCGCGGCTACCGCTTCGGCCAGGTGGGCAGCGTCCTGCTGGACAACACCGGCACGCCGGTGGTGGTGGGCGGCAACAAGCAGTTCATCGCCAACCTGGAGTACCAGTTCAAGATCGCCGACCAGTTCCGGCTGGTGTTCTTCTACGACGCGGGCAACGCCTGGGGCAGCGGCACGAAGGTCTTCAGCAAGGATTCTGTGAGCTACACGCCCTACGGAACCTCCACGGTGATCACCTACACCAACCCCACCCTGGTCCGCTCGGCGGGCCTGGAGTTCCGGTTCTTCCTTCCCATCAGCCCCGCGCCGCTCCGCCTGATCTGGGCGCGCAAGCTGAATCCCTATCCCTTCGACACCGAGGGCAGGACCGACTTCCAGTTCTCCATCGGCACCACCTTCTGATCCATTCCCGGGGGGCCCGGTCCTCCCGCGCTACAATGGCCCTTTCCCCCTGGAGTATCCCCATGCGCCTGCTCGCCCCCTCCGTGGCCGCCCTGTGCCTGTCCGCCGCCCTGTCCGTGCCCGCCGCGGCCCAGGAGGCGCCCCGCTTCGCCTTCTTCAGCATCAATCAGCTGGTCCGCAGCTCCAAGAAGGCCGGCGCGATCTTCTCCGAGCTGGAGATCACGGGCAAGAACCTCCAGGAGAAGCTCCAGGCCAAGGGCCAGGAGCTGCAGACCCTGCAGCAGCAGCTAAACTCCCCCAGCCTGGACCCGGACAAGAAGGAAGCCCTGGCCAAGCGCTACCGCGACCTGGAGTTCGAGGCCAAGAAGATGCAGGAGGACAGCCAGGCCGAGTACCAGCGCGTGGAGAAGAAGGTCAGCGAATCGATCGCCAAGCTGGCGGGCCCCATCGTCGAGCAGCTGGCCAAGGAGCAGAAGATCCAGATGGTCTTCTCCGACCAGTCCGTGCAGATCCTCTCCTGGGCCGACGAGGCCTGGATGAAGGGCTTCACCGCCGAGGTCTCCAAGCGCCTGGACGCCTCCGAGGGCACCCCCGCCGCCGCGCCGAAGCCTGCCGCCGCGAAACCCGCCGCCCCCAAGCCGGCCGCGCCGAAGAAGTAGGTCTCCGGACCCTCCGCGATACCTAAGCCCCAAATCATGACCGCCGCGCGACGGCTGCTCCTGCTGCTCACCGGGATCAACCTGGTGAACTACCTGGATCGGTATGTCGTCGCGGCGATTCTCGAGCCCCTGGGCCGGGAGCTGCACCTGTCCGACGCCCAGCTGGGGCGCCTGACCTTCGTCTTCATCGCGGTCTACATGTGCTCCGCGCCGCTCTTCGGCTACCTGGCCGACCGCTTCCACCGCCCCCGCCTCGTGGCCGGGGGCGTCGCCTTGTGGAGCCTCGCCACCGTGGGCGCCGCCTTCGTGCACAGCTACCCGGCGCTCCTGGTGACGCGCTCCCTGGTGGGCGTGGGCGAGGCCGCCTACGCCAGCCTGGGCCCGGCCATGCTGGCGGACGGCTTCCCGGAATCCGACCGGGCGAAGGCCTTCACCTGGTTCTACCTGGCCATCCCTCTGGGCAGCGCCTTCGGGTACGGGCTGGGCGGCCTGGTGGCGGGCGCCTGGGGCTGGCGGGCCTCCTTCCTGGTGGCGGGCCTCCCGGGCCTGGTCCTGGCCCTCTGGATGGCCCTCCAGGCCGATCCGGTGCGCGGCGCCATGGACGGCACCCGGGAGGACGATGCGAACGCCCCGTACCTTCATCGCCTGAAGCATGTCTTCCTCAACCGCATCTGGCTGGCGTGTACCGCCAGCTATGTGGCCTACACCTTCGCCATGGGCGGCCTCAGCACCTGGGGCCCGACGCTGCTGCAGCGGCGCTTCGCGGTCTCCACGGCCAAGGCGGGCCTGGTGTTCGGCGGCCTGGCGGTGGTGACGGGCATCCTGGGGACCTTCCTCGGCGGCTGGTTCACGGACCGCTGGCAGAAGCGCTGGCCCGATGCCGGGGCCGGGATCTCCGGCGTCACGCTGCTCGCCGCCGCCCCGGTGGTGGCATGGGCCCTGGGCACCCGTCACCTGGGTGCGGCCTACGCGCTGTTCTTCGTGGGCATGTTCCTGCTCTTCGTGAACACCAGCCCGGTCAACGCCCTCACCGTCAGCAGCCTGCCCGCCAGCATCCGGGCCACGGGCGTGGCGGTGAATGTGCTGCTCATCCACCTGCTGGGCGATGCCATCAGCCCCGAGTGGGTGGGCCGCCGGGCGGATGCGCTGCATGCCATGGGGAGCTCCGGCGGGGATGCCCTGGCGCGGGCCCTCCTGGTGGTGGTGCCGGCCATCGTCCTCAGCGGCCTGGCCCTGGGATGGGCGCGGCACCGGCCCTCGCGGGCCTGAGGTGGGCGCCAGCCGCACGGCGCGGTTCCTGGCGCGGATCTGGTTCCGCGCGCTCCGCTGCGAAGGCCCGCCTCTGCCGCCGGGGCCCTGCCTGATCCTGCTCAACCACCCGAACGGCCTGCTGGACCCCTTGGCGGCTGCGGCCTCGCTGGACCGCCGGGCGGGGTGGCTGGCCAAGGCCACCCTCTGGAAGCTGGCGCCCCTGCGGCCCTTCCTGGCCGCGTTCCGGGCCATCCCCGTGACCCGACCCAGGGATGGCGACGCCACGCCGGAATCCATCCAGCAGTGCTTCCGGAAGGTCCACGAGGTCCTGGCCCGGGGCGGCTCTGTGGTCCTGTTCCCGGAAGGCGTGAGCCACACGGGGGCGGATCTGGCCCCCCTCAAGACCGGCGCCGCCCGCATCGCCCTCTCCAGCCCCACGCCACCCTTCCTGGTCCCGGCGGGGCTGGTCTACGGGGATCGGGCGGCCTTCCGGCACGGCGCCCTCCTCCGGGTGGGGGAGCCGGTTTCCTGGGGCGACCTGGCCGGCCGGGGTACGGATCCCGACGCGGTGGTGGAGCTGACCGCCCGCATCCGTGCGGCTCTGCGGCCGCTCACCCTGCAGGATCCGGAGGTGCGGGTGCTGGCCCTGGCCCAGGAGGTGGCCTGGCTGCTGGCCGAGGCTCCCGGCAGCCGGGTGGATCTGGAGGCGCTCCGCCGCCGCGTGCGGGCCCTGGTGCCCCGGCTGGCGGCGCTGGTGCCCGCGGCCCTCGCCGGCCTCGAGGCCCGGGTGCACGACACCCAAGGCTGGCTTCGCGCCCAGGGGCTCCGGCCCGACCAGGTGGGCCATCCCTACCCCTGGGCCGAGATCCGGGGCTGGCTGCCGGGCGCCGCGTGGCGGCTGGGCCTGACGGTCCTGCTCCTGCCGGCCGGTCTCGCGTTTTGGCCCTCGTACCGGCTCGTGGACTGGATCGCAGCCCGGTTCACGGAGGAAGGAGATCAGGTGGCCACCCTCAAGTTGCTGGGGGGCCTCCTGCTCCATCCCCTCTGGGCGGCGGTGCTGGCGGGGCTGGCCGGGTGGTGCTGGGGCGGGTGGGCGGCCCTGGTGGCTCCAGGGGCGTTGCTGGCGCTCCTTCTGGCCCTGCCCCTCCTCGAACGGTCCGCGGAGGACCTTCAGGCCATCCACGGCTTCCTGCGCCGCCGGGATCCGGCCGTGCCCGAGCTGCTGGAGGCCCGGAATCGACTGCTCGAGGCCTTCCCGGAGTTGGAAGGCGAATGAAGAAGGCGGGGCCGAAGCCCCGCCTTCTTCATTCGCGGCCCTGGGATCAGTGGCCGAAGATGGTGTATTTCTCGGGCGCCTGGACCTCGGGGAAGGCCAGGGGAGCCAGGGGCAGGGTCGCGCCGCCCTGGGTGGGATCCACCACGAGGGTGGTGCCCATGGCGCCCAGGAAGTAGCGCATCTGCTTCTGCAGGAGTCCGGTGTTCACGAGGCTCGCGGTGGGATCCAGCAGGGAGCTGTGGCCGATGCCGGCCTGGTCGAACTGGAAGTAGCCTTCCGTCGGCGTGGTGGCGGTGATGGCCACGGCGGCGTTGGCGACCTTGGGCGCCGGCGCGCCCGCGGTGAGGGTGAACATGAACTGGGCGGGCACGCCGGCCGCATGGGCGGGAGTGCCGCCGGCGGAGTAGGCCAGCTGCTTGAAGCCGGGGGCCACGGCCGCGCCCGCGGCGCCCAGGACTTCCCGGCCGCCGAGGGCGTTGCCCAGGTAGCGGGTGTAGGGGTTGCCGATGACGACATCACCCACGGATTCCTGGATGGCCACGCGGTTGGAGAGGCGGCTCGGCAGGCCCGCGGCCAGGGGCGTGGTCATGGTGGCGGGATCCGCGGGATCCACCACGCTCTGGGTCACCTGGAAGAACTGGTGGTAGGTGGGCGTGTTCTTGACGATGCCCACGGCCGCCAGGCCGGCATCCACGGCGGGGCCGAAGGAGGGGCTGTTCTGGATGAGGTAGGCCAGCCGGCCGCCGGGGACGGACAGGTAGCCCTTCATGTCGTTGTTGAGGGTGGTCTGGGTGTAGGGCGCGCCGGTGGTGGCCAGGGTGGTGTTGCCGGCCAGGTAGTAGGTGCCGACGATGGAGCCGAGGCTGTGGCCCACGAAGCGCATGCCCGTGTTGGAGGGCGGGGCGGACAGGGCGGCGAAGCCGCCCACGGCGACGGTGAGCTCCAGGCGGTTCAGGTTGAAGGCGGCCTGCTGGATGTTGGAGCGGGTGGCCAGGGGCGCGCCGATGGCCATGAAGTCCTGGCCCCAGGCCTGCTGCTTCTGTCCCTTGACCGTGGCCGAATCGCCGCCGGCGATCTGGTGGGCGGGAATGGCCAGGGCGCCGTGCAGGGGCAGGTCGATGGCCACGATGGCGCGGCCCACGGTGGTGAGGGTCTGGGCCAGGGCGATCGCGGTCTCCTTCTGGCTCGTGATGCCGTGCTGGTAGATCACCAGGGGCCAGTTGGAGCCGGCGGCGGGGGCGATGTAGACGAACGGGATGGCCCGCGGCACATGGTAGTAGCTGGTGAGGGCCCCGCTGGTCCGGAAGGGCTGCACCACGCCCGCGGCGGGGTTGTAGGCGCCGGTGATGCCGGTGAGGTTGCCCCCGGCGGCGGTGGGATTGGCCGCCACGACGACGGGATCCATGGACAGGTCGGCGCTGTTGATGGTGCCGAGGATCACCGTGCCCACGGTGGCGGGAGCCGCGGTGGCGGTGCCCATCACAGCGGTCCAGTAGGCATCGGGGCTGGGATTGACGCCGCCACGGTCGAAGGTGGCGGTGACGGAGACGGTGTTCGTCCAGGTCTTGCCTGCCAGGCCGCCCAGGGTGGAGCCGGCGGCGAAGGACCGCAGGGCGGTCTCCACGGGAATGCGCGTGGTGGGCGCCGCGGGATTGGGCACGATGGAGCCCGCGGCCGTGGTGATGAAGCGGCCCATCACGGCGATGTCGGAGCGGTTGGCCACGGTGGTGGTGGCCGTGGCGGTGATGAGGTCGTTCATGACCTTGGCGTAGCCAGACAGCAGGATGTTGCCGCCGTTCAGGACATTGGCGCGCACGGCCTCCAGGGCCGCGAAGGAGCCGGCGAGGGTCGTGGTGGACTTGAGGGCCTCGAAGTAGGGGGAGGCGGAAATGGGCAGTCCGGCAGCGTCTTTAACCCGGTTGGTGACGACATAGAGGTACCGGGTGCCGGGGAGCAGGGGGAAATTCGGGAACAGGAACAGGTCCGTGCCGCCGGCCGCGTACTGGTAGGTGAAGGTGGCGGAGATGTCGGTGAAGCCCAGGGCGGCGTTCTCCGTGCCGGCCGCATCCGTGGTCAGCTGGAACACCTTGATGTTGGCGGGCGTGACGGTGGTGGCATCCACCGCGGCATTGAACTGGAGGTAGATCGGCGCGTTCAGGCCCGCCACGGCGTTGGTCATGCCCACTTCCTTGAGGTTCACATAGGCCAGGGCCTCAGGCGGGGTCAGGGGGGTGTTCGCCGCACGGCCCACGAGGGGATCGGTGGCGGTGGCGGTGGCCAGAATGTTCGGAAGGGGGATCTTGGCGTTGGCGGGGTCGAACACCGGGGCGGTCGTGCTGGGCATGGAACCGCCGCCCGTGACGATGGAGGGGGCCTTGGAGTCGCCGCCGCCGTTGCAGGCAAGGATCATCAGCAGGGAAGCGCCGAGAATCGCTTGATTCAAGCGTGGATGCATCGCATCACCTCATGGGTGGGGTTGAAGGAAACGGGAGATTGGTCCCAAACGATAGGCGGCTCCGGACCGAAATGCCATACAAAAGCGAAGGGCCCCTGGCGGGGCCCTTCGGGTGCGCGGAATCAGCTAATCGGTGACCGCAAAGACGACCTTGTCGTTCTTAAAGCGGCTCACGGTGATGAGCTCGATCGTGGCGGTCTGCTTGTCTTCGCTGATGGTGAGCTTGTAGTGCTCGTCCTTCAGGTAGGAGCCCGGCACCACATTCACCTTGCCGATCTTCTTCAGGCCCAGTTCGGCGGCCTTGATGGCGATGGTCTTGGCGGAACGGAGGTCGAGGCTCTGGGTGAAGACCTCGTCGCGCCAGTTCTTGCCCGCACGGTCCTTGGCGAAGACGGGGATCTCGATGATGCCCTCGGCCTTCAGCTTGTCGCGGGTGCCGACGACATAGTGCAGGGAGTTCAGCTTGGAGACCTGCGCGGCATTGTCGGACTGCAGCTTGGCGCGCTCCTCGATGAGGTTGGTGCGCTCGGAACGGAGGCCGGCGATCTCCTCTTCGATCTTCTTCTTCTGGCCTTCGAGGTCCACGACCTCTTCCTGCAGCTTCTCGTTCTGCGCCACGGCCTCGTCGCGCTCGCCCTCGACCTTCTCGCGCTCCTGGCGCATCAGGTCGTTGGGGGTGATCTTCGCCTTGCCCTGGGCGACCCAGGTGCCGTAGGTGCCGTTGGCGTAGAAGTGGTAGACCTCGAAGCCGGGCGCCAGCTTCTCCATGATGGCCACGCGGCTCACCAGCTTCTTGGCTTCGGCCTCGGGCACGCCCTTCTTCTTCAGGAAGCGCATGGCCATGCCGTAGTGGCTGTCGTTGGGCTTGGCCAGGTCGGGCTTGGGCAGGTCGGCCTTGAGCTTGGCGAGCTTGGTGTTGAGTTCCTTGATCTCCTTGTCCTTGTCCAGCACTTCCTGGAGCAGGGCCTGGTACGAGCTGTTCTTCTCGTTCTTGATGCGCTCTTCCAGGGCCTTCTTCTGCTCATCGGTGAGCTGCAGGGTCTCGGCGTTGGGCTTGACATCATTGACGCCGGCCTGGGCCAGCTTCTTCTGCTGCTCGGTGCCGGCCTGGTTCAGCTGCTGGCTGGCCTTGTCGGCCTCGGCGGCCTTCTGCGTCAGTTCGCGGATCTGCGGATCTTCCCGCTTGCAGGCGGTGGAGACCATCAGGAAGGATGCGGCCATCAAGGCCAGGGCCAAGGTTGGTCGGCGGAATGGAATCATGGGTTCCTCCATGGGGGCGTTTAGGTGGGCGCTTCTGGGACGGGGAACTCACCACCTTAGCCCTTAAGGCTAGGACATGGCAAGGTTTCCCGCGTCATCCGAAAGGTGTAGGAGGCTGTGGGCTCGGGATATACTCATTGTTTCCTCCGGACGACTGTTTGGAGGGGTTCCAAGGAGTCCGGCATGGCCACCCAGGGGCGTCACCTTTTCACATCCGAAAGCGTCACCGAGGGGCATCCCGACAAGATGGCGGACCAGATCTCCGACGCCGTCCTAGACGCGGCCCTCACGGATGATCCCCGCAGCCGCGTGGCCTGCGAGACGCTGCTGACCACGGGCCTGGTGCTGGTGGCCGGCGAGATCACCACCGAGACCTACATTCCCGTGGCGGCCCTGGTGCGGGATGTGGTGAAGGACATCGGCTACGACCACCACATCAAGGGCTTCGACTACGCCACCTGCGCGGTGATGGTGACCATCGACCAGCAGAGCCCCGACATCGCCATGGGCGTGGACACGGGCGGCGCCGGCGACCAGGGTCTGATGTTCGGCTATGCCTGCCAGGACACCCCCGAGCTGATGCCCGCCGCCATCCAGTTCTCCCACCTCCTGACGCGGAAGCTCTCCGAGGTCCGCAAGAGCGGGCAGCTGCCCTGGCTGCGGCCCGACGGCAAGTCCCAGGTCACGGTGGAGTTCGACGGCGACAAGGTGAAGCGCATCCACACTGTCGTGATCTCCACCCAGCACGACGAGCATGTCACCCAGAACACCATCCGCGACAGCATCCTCCAGGATGTGATCAAGGCCAGCCTGCCGGCGGACCTGCTGGACGCGCAGACGGTCTACCATGTGAACCCCACGGGGCGCTTCGTGGTGGGCGGGCCCATGGGCGACACGGGCCTGACGGGCCGCAAGATCATCGTGGACACCTACGGTGGCAGTGGCCACCACGGGGGCGGCGCCTTCTCAGGGAAGGATCCCAGCAAGGTGGACCGGAGCGCCGCCTACATGGGCCGCTACATCGCCAAGAACATCGTGGCCGCGGGCTTGGCCGGCCGCTGTGAGATCCAGCTGGCCTACGCCATCGGCGTGGCGGAGCCCGTGTCGATCGCGGTGGACACCTTCGGCACCGGCCAGGTGTCGGACGAGGCCATTGTGCGCGCCGTGCGCGAGGTCTTCAGCTGCACGCCCAAGGCCATGATCGAGGCCCTGGACCTGCGCAAGCCCATCTACCGCGCCACCGCCGCCTACGGCCACTTCGGCCGCCCCGAATTCTCCTGGGAGAAGACGGACAAGGTGGAGGCGCTGCGGAAGGCGGCGAAGTAGCTTGAGTCGTCTTCAGTCCTGAGTCTGCAGTCTTCAGGTACAGCTTTGGAGCGGCCCAGTGGGCCGCTCCTTTGTTTACCCTTGGGCCGTTCCGCTGAGGCGGCGTCGAACCTGATCATCATCGCGCCACACAGCGGCGCATCGGGAATCATCGCCTGAAGACTGAATCCTACTCCGCCACTTCCACGCGGTTCCGGCCGCCCTGTTTGGCGCGGTAGAGGGCTTCGTCGGCATGTTTGAGGAGGTCCTCGGCATCGGGCATCTCGCCCTGGCCGTTGCGGGCGGCGAGACCCATGCTGGCGGTCTTCCGGATGGTGACGCCATCCAGGGTATGGTCCATCTCGGAGAACTTCTGCCGCAGGTTCTCGGCGACCTGCAGGGCGGCGGGAATGTCCGTGTGGGGCAGCACCAGGGTCAGCTCTTCGCCGCCGTAGCGGGCGGCCAGGTCCGTGGTCCGGAGGCTGGCCTTGAGCATGGCGCCGATGTTCCGCAGCACCTCGTCGCCCATGGCGTGGCCGTACGAATCGTTCACCTGCTTGAAGTGATCGATGTCGATCATCACCACGGACAGCGGCGTCTTGTAGCGGCGCGCCCGCTGAACTTCCTCTTCCAGGCGCGTCATCAGGCGCCGCCGGTTCGCCAGGCCCGTGAGCACATCCGTGACGGAAAGGGCTTCGAGCTGGACATTCATCTCGCGGAGCTCATCCTGCAGCAGCTTCAGCTTGGTGTGGATGCGCACCCGCGCCAGCAGCTCCTTCTCGTGGAAGGGCTTGGTGACATAGTCGGAAGCGCCCCGCTCCAGGATCTCGGCCTTGCGGTCCAGGTCGTCCTCGGCGGTGAGGATGATCACCGGGATCTGCGCCAGCTCCTTGCGACTGGCCTTCAGGCCCAGGAACTTCAGGCCGTCGAAGCCCGGCATGACGAGGTCGCAGAGCACCAGGTCCGGCGGGGTCTCCATGATCGTCTTGAAGGCCGTGAGGCCATCCGCGGCCTCCATGAAATGCGAGAACCCGCCGTCCTTCATGAGCACCGCCTTGATCTCGCTGCGGATCATGGTGTTGTCATCGACGATGAGGATGCGGGCGCCCATCAGACCTCCTCGGCGGCGGCGCGGAGTCGCATGAGCCAATCCTGCCAGGCGGTCGGGTCGAACGAGGTCCCGGGCGGCGGGGGCAGGTTCCGGCGCAGGTTCCGCGTGGCTTGGAGCGGACCCAGGCAGAGGGCGTCAGGCATCGTGCCCACGGCCTCGGCGCAGGCGGTCCAGCCTTCCGGCGTCTGGCAGACGAGCAGCCACTGGTGACCGGCCTCCAGGGACAGCCGCACGCGCTCGGGCCAGCTCCAGTCCGCGCAGCCCCCCATCTCCAGGTCATCGGGCAGGAAGCGGCCCTGGATGCCCCAGGGATTCGCGGCCACGGATCCCCGGTGCAGGCTGGCGGGCAGGGGGTCGGAAGCCGGGGTGCGGAGGTGGGCCACCATCACGAGGCGGTCGGGATGGGCCAGGGCCGTGAAGGCGGCGGCGTTGCGGTCCACCAGGGCGGCGTCGGCGAGCTCGGGCAGGCCCAGGTGGCTGTCGAGGGTGGTGCCACCCAGGCCGGGGAAGTGCTTCAGGCAGCCGCGGACGCCCATGGACTCGAGGCCGTGGAGGAAGGCGCCGGCCGCCGCCGCGGTCTCGGCGGGATCCCCGCTGGCGGCCCGGTCCCCGATGCCGGCCCCGGGATGGCCGTCCCAGAGGTCCACCACGGGGGCGAAGTCCACATTGAAGCCCAGCTGGCGCAGGCCCTCGCCCCAGAGACGGCCCCAGGATTCGCAGGCCGCGGTGCCACCCCCCAGCCAGATCCGCCGCAGGGGGGGCGTCGCGCCCACCCAGGGGCGCAGGCGGCTCACGGGCCCACCCTCCTGGTCCAGCGCCACGGCCAGGGGCAGGTCCGCCCCGAACCGGGCCTGGAGGCCGTCGATCAGGGCCCTGCAACGGGCCGGCCCCTGGGCGGGATCCGGATCCAGATTGCGGGCGAAGAGGATGAGGCCGCCGGGGCGGAAGGGGAGGTCCACTTCCGCGGCATCGAGGCCCCGGAAGCCGGTCCAGAGGAGCTCTTGGGCACTGGGCATCCCTCACCTTACCCGGAGGGCCAGCTCCAGGTGGCGGGCCAGGAGCAGGAATCCAGGGCTCGCTTCCTGGAACGACGAGCGGTCCTCGAATCCCAGGTAGAGCCAGCCCGTGCTTCCCAGGGGTACCAGGTGCTCTTCGGGGTAGCCCAGGGCTGGGGCGGGAAGGGGCCCGGGCAGGGGGCGTTCGAGCGCGGCCGGGAGGGGACGGGTTCCCCGCCGGGCGACGGCACGCAGCTGGCCGTCGGCATCGTGGCGATAGCAGGCCAGGCCATCCGGCGCGCACCGGGCCACGAGCCGGTCCAGCAGCGGTCCGAGGGCCGCCTCCAGCGAGGGGGCCTCGAGGCCCTGGAGGCTCAGGTCACAGAGTTCGAGAGCCTCTTCGTGGGCCGCCCGGAGATCCTGGGAACGGCTGAGGATGCGGGCCTCCAGCTCGGCCTGGTAGGCCCGGACGGTCTTCAGGAGGCGGGCATGATCCAGGGCCCGGTCCAGGACCACCTCGATCTCCGCCAGCCGGAAGGGCTTCTGGATGAGGTCGTAGGCGCCTTGTTTCAACGCCCCGATGGTCGTGTCCAGGGTGGCGAAGGCGGTGATCAGGATGCAGATGGTGTCCGGATGCCGCTCCTTGAGGGCGGCGATGAGCTCCAGGCCCGACAGTCCGCCGGGCATGTGCAGGTCCGTCATTACCAGGGGGAACGAGGCCTCGGCCATCCGGGCCAGGGCAGCCTCCCCGCCGGCGACGGCCTCGGCGGAATAGCCCCGGCTCTGCAGGGCCTCCAGCAGCGCGGTGCGAACCTCGGGCTCGTCATCCACGATGAGGATGGGCTCCGGGATCATGGGGCCGTTCTCGCCGGAACCAGCGTGCGCTCGAAGATCTTCGCGTCGATGAAGATGCGCAGCACTTCGGAGTCCAGGAGGTTCACCTTGGCCTCCTGTTCCAGGATCTCGAGGCTGCGCTCCACGCTCACGGCGGCCTTGTAGGGACGGTCGGCGGCGGTCAGGGCGTCGTACACATCGGAGACGGCCATGAGCTTGCTCTGGACGGGGATGTCCGGCTCCTTCAGCTGGCGGGGATAGCCCCGCCCGTTCAGGCGCTCGTGGTGGGCCCAGGCGATCTCGGGCACGCCGGCCAGCTCGCTCGTCCAGGGGATCTGGCTGAGGAACCGGTAGGTGTGGGTGACATGGCTCTGGATCTCGTCCCGCTCCTGGGCCGAGAGGCTGCCCTTGGGGATCTTCAGCAGGTCCAGGTCGCCAGGTCCCATGAGGGCCCGGCGATCCCCGGACCAGTGCTGGTAGGTGAGGTCCTCGAGGACATTCAGCTCGTGCGCGACCTCCTGGGGCAGCACGGTCGGCTCGTTGCTGCGCCGCACCAGGTCCACCAGGCGCCGGGTCTCCTCCTCCTGCTGGCTCAGCAGGATCCTGGCCTGGCCCGGATCGAAGGTCTGCCCCTTGCTCCAGGCCTCCAGCATCCGGTCGCGCATGGCTTCCAGGGTGCGCTGGTGCAGCCGCTGGAAGATGCTCTCCAGGTGCTCGCCCTCGATCTTCTTGGCCTTCACCAGCACCTGCTCCCGGACGCCCACCTTGCCGAAGTCGTGGAGGAGGCTGGCGTAGCGGATCTCACGGATCTGGATGGGGGTGAACAGCAGCCTGCCGTAGGGGCCGTTGGGGGTCTGGTTGACCGCCTCCGCCAGGCCCACGGTGAGCTCGGCCACCCGGCTGGAATGGCCGGAGGTGCTGGGGTCGCGGGCTTCGATCGCGGTCACGGAGGCGTTCACGAAGCCCTCGAAGAGGCGCTCGATGTCGTTCTTTAGGCCCAGGATCTCCTGGGTGCGGGCCTCCACCATGCGCTCCAGGTTCTGCTGGTATTCCTCGTTCTCCCGCAGCAGGCGGTAGTGCTCCAGGGCCCGCTCCAGGCCGGCCTCGATCTCCGCCAGCTTGAAGGGCTTCTGGATGAAGTCGTAGGCGCCGCGCTTCAGGGCCTGGATGGCGGATTCGGTGGTGGCGTACCCGGTCATGAGGATGCCCAGGCTCCGGGGGTCCTCGTCGTGGATGGCCCGCAGCAGCTCCAGGCCCGACAGCCCGCCGGGCATGTTCAGGTCGGTGAAGATCACCGGGAAATGCCGGGTCCGCACCTTCGCCAGGGCCTGGGCGCCGCCCTCGGCCCCCTCGGCGGCGTAACCCTGGTCCTCCAGGGCCTCCACCAGCAGGTTCCGCAGATCCGCCTCGTCGTCCACGATGAGGATGGGGATGGGGGTGGTGAGGGGCACGCCGACTCCAAGGATCCCCGCCTCATCGGTCGGGTGGGGGAGGGGGACAAGTTTGGGGGGAGTCCCGCCTTCCGGCCTCCAGCCTGCCCTATTGCACGGCCTCCGTCTCTACTTTCAATTGGCCGTCCTCGATCCGGAGCCGGGCCAGCCCGCCGGGCTTGAGCCGGCCCTGGAGCACCAGGCGCGACAGGGGATTCACCACGGTCTGCTGGATGAGGCGCTTGAGGGGGCGGGCGCCATAGAGGGGATCGAAGCCCTCGGCGGCCAGCCAGTCGAGGGCCGCCTCCGGAGCCTCCAGCCCCAGGCGCTGGGCCTGGAGCATGGTTTCCACGCGCCTGAGCTGGATGCGGGCCACGGCCTTCATGTCCTCGCGGCTCAGGGAGCGGAAGATCACCACCTCGTCCAGGCGGTTCAGGAACTCGGGGCGGAAATGGCCGTGCAGGGCGGCCTGGACGGCGGCCTCGGCCCTGGAGGCGTCACCGCCGGCATCGAAGATGGCCTGGCTGCCCAGGTTGGTGGTCATGAGCACGACGGTGTTGCGGAAGTCCACCGTCCGGCCCTGGCCATCCGTGAGGCGCCCGTCTTCCAGCACCTGCAGGAAGAGGTCGAAGGTGCGGGGGTGGGCCTTCTCCATCTCGTCCAGGAGGATCACGGCGTAGGGGCGGCGGCGGATGGCCTCCGTGAGGCGCCCGCCCTCCTCGTAGCCGATGTAGCCCGGCGCGGCGCCGATGAGCCGCGTGGCATCGGCCTCGTGGGTGAACTCGCTCATGTCGATGCGGACCATGGCGTTCTCGTCGTCGAAGAGGAACTCCGCCAGGGCCCGCGCCACCTCCGTCTTGCCCACGCCCGTGGGGCCCAGGAAGAGGAAGCTGCCGATGGGCCGCTTGGGATCGCTGAGTCCCGCGCGGTTCCGGCGCAGGGCATCGGAGATGGCCGTGAGGGCCGGATCCTGGCCCACCACCCGCTCGCCCAGCCGGGCCTCCATCTTCAGGAGCTTCTCCACTTCGCCTTCGAGGATGCGGCTCACGGGGATGCCGGTCCAGCGGCTCACGATGGCCGCGATGTCGGCTTCGCCCACCTCCAGGCGCAGCATGGCGCTCTCCTTGGGGGAGGTCGCCGTCAGCTGCTTCTCCAGGGCGGGGATCTCGCCGTATTCCAGGCGCGAGGCCCGCTCGTACTCGCCCTTCGTCTTCGCCTGCTCCAGCTCGATGCGGAGGTCGTCCAGCTTCTTCTGGAGGGTGCGGGCCCCCTCGATCACCTTCTTCTCGTTCTCCCATTGCGCCCGGAGCTTGCTCAGCTCCTCATTCAATTCGGCCAGTTCCTTGTCCAGTTCCGCCAGCCGCGCGCGGCTGGCCGCATCCTTCTCCTTCGTCAGCGAATGCCTCTCCAACTGCAGCTGCATTTCGCGACGCTCGCGGACATCGATCTCCGTGGGCCGGCTGTCGAGCTGCATGCGCACGGCGCTGGCGGCCTCGTCCATGAGGTCCACGGCCTTGTCGGGCAGGAAGCGGTCGGCAATGTAGCGGTGGCTCAGCTGGGCCGCCGCCACCAGGGCCGCGTCCTGGATGCGCACGCCGTGGTGCAGCTCGTAGCGCTCCTTCAGGCCCCGCAGGATGGAGATGGCGTCCTCTACGCCAGGCTCCTCCACGAAGACCGGCTGGAAGCGGCGCTCGAGGGCCGCATCCTTCTCGATGTGCTTGCGGTACTCGTCGAGCGTGGTGGCGCCGATGCAGCGCAGCTCGCCCCGGGCCAGGGCCGGCTTCAGCAGGTTGGCGGCGTCCATGCCGCCGGACACGGCCCCCGCGCCCACGAGCAGGTGCAGCTCGTCGATGAAGAGCACGACCTGGCCCTCGGCCTTCTCGACTTCCTGGATGACGCCCTTCAGGCGCTCCTCGAACTGGCCCCGGTACTGCGTTCCGGCCACCAGGGCGCCCATGTCCAGGCCCATGACCCGCAGGCCCTTGAGGCTTTCGGGCACATCATTCTTGTGGATGCGCTGGGCCAGGCCCTCCACGATGGCGGTCTTGCCCACGCCGGGCTCGCCGATGAGCACGGGGTTGTTCTTGGTGCGCCGCGAGAGCACCTGAAGCACCCGGCGGATCTCCTCGTCGCGGCCGATGACGGGGTCCAGCTTTCCGGCGGCGGCCAGGGCGGTGTAGTCCTTGGCGTACTTCTCCAGGCTGGCGAATTTCTCCTCGGCCGCCTCGTCCTCGACGCGGGATCCCTTGCGGGTTTCGCGGATGGCGGCCTCCAGCGTCTTCCGGTCCAGGCCGAAGCGCTCCAGGGCCTTCTTGGCGTCCGTGTGGGCGTTGGTCAGGGCCAGCAGGAGGGCGTCGGTGGCCAGGAAGCGGTCGCCCAGCCCGCGGCCCGTGTCGCTGGCCACTTCTAGGAAGTGGCGGAAGGCCGCCCCGACCTGGGGTTCGGCGCCGCCCACGGCCCGGGGCAGCTTGTCGACCAGGGCTTCGGCGGCGTCCGCCAGGCCCTGGATGGAGTCCGGGCTCTGGCCGGCCCGTTCCAGCAGGGGGCGCAGCCCGGCTTCCGGCGTGAGCAGGGCCCCGAGCAGGTGCTGAGGCACCAACTCGGGATGCTGATCCTGCACGGCCCGCTGGCGGGCGGCCACCACGGCGTCGTTGGCTTTCTGGGTGAAGGGGAGGAGGGACATGGAACACCTCGACGGGTTCCAGGTTAGGTCAAATTTGATGCTGATCAACTAAAATTTTATGAATCAAATATCACAAGGCGGTTCTCGGTTGCACGGCCGCATGGGCCAGGAGCAGCCCCGTGAGCAGGGCGATGGCCACGAAGAGGGCCTGGAAGGCCGTATCGAGGCCCACCACCAGCTGCTTCTGGATGATGAACTCCAGGCCCCGGAACCCGAGGCCCCCGGGCACCAGCACCATGAGCCCCGGCAGCAGGGTCACCACCGAGGGCCGGTGGGTGAGGCGGGTGAAGAGGTTGCTGCCCAGGCCCAGGGCGAAGGCCCCCAGGCCCACCCCGAACTGCGGGCCCAGCAGGGCGGCGCCCTGCCGGGTGCCGTAGAAGGCCAGGATGCAGGCGGCGAAGATCCAGGGCAGGTCCCGGGGGCGGGCCCGGAAGATCACCACGAAGGCTGCGGCGGCCAGCAGCAGGATCGGCAGCACGGTCCAGGCGGGCAGGGGCAGGGGGGTGCCCTGAAGGGCCCGGTCCACCAGGGGGCCTGCCAGGCGCTGGCCCAGGGCCACCCCGAAGCCCAGGGAGAGGAAGGTCATGGCCGTATCCAGCAGCCGCGCCGTCCCCGCCACCAGGTTCCCCGTGGCCAGCTCGTTCATCGAGACCACCAGACGCAGTCCGGGCACGAGGACGATGAGCCCGGCCACCGTGAGGATCTGCGGCGAGACATGGGCGAACCGGGCGGCGGCGGCCACCGCCAGGAACCCCACCAGCGTGCCGGCCACCGGATAGACGATCCGGGACAATCCGGCCTTCCGCCCCAGCAGCAGGGCCGTGAGGCCCACGAGCACGCCGAGCAGCGCCGTGAGCGCCATTTCGCGCCAGCCGCCGCCGAAGAACATGGCGGCCGGGGCCGAACCCAGGCCGAAGCAGGGCACGGTGAGCCAGGGGCCCCAGCGGTCCGGGGCCGACAGGATGCTGCGCACCCGGTCGTGGGCCTCCGGGGCGCCGATGCGGCCCTCGATGAGGGCGTCCGTGGTCTCCTGCAGATCGGACAGTTTCTCCAGGTTCGTTTCCCCCGAGGGGCTGCGCTGGATGAAGGCCCAGCGTTCGTGCCCTCGCCCCAGGGAGGCGAAGAAGGCCGTGGGCAGCCCGAGGAACTGGCCATCCAGGCCCAGGCGCCGGGAGACCCGCTCCAGCGCATCCTCGAAGCGGTGGGCGGGGATGCCGTAGGCCTGGAAGGCGCGGCCCAGCTCCAGGCAGAGGGCCACTTCCGGTGGTGGCGGCGCTGACGCTGGCGCGGACTGGGCTGGAGGGGGCGGGGCCGGAGGGGACGGGGCCGCCTCGGGGCTTCCCTGGAAATCGGATGATCCGGCCGTGGACATGCCCCAGGTTAGCGGAGCCCAGGGGCCGCACGGGTCCTGGTCCCCCACGGGAGCGTCCCTAGCCCGCCGCTTCCTCCGCCAGGGCCAGGCAGGCCGTGAGGCCGGGCGATTCGATGCCGAGGAGGTTCACCAGCCCCCGCAGTCCGTGGGCGTCCTCCCGCTGAATGAGGAAATCCGGGGCCGGCTCGCCCGGGGCGTGCAGCTTGGGCCGGATGCCCGCGTAGGCCGGCTGGAGGGCGCCGTCCGGCAGGCCCGGCCAGTACTGGCGGACCTCGGCATAGAAACCGTCCGCGCGGCGGGGGTCCACCTCGTAGCTCTCGCGGTCCACCCATTCCATGTCGGGTCCGAACCGCGCCTGCCCGGCCAGGTCCAGGGTGAGGTGCACGCCCAGGTGGCTCTGGTCGGGGAGGGGGTAGACCAGGCGCGAGAAGGGTGCGGGGCCCGACAGGGAGAAGTAGCTGCCCTTGGCCCAGCGCCGGGGCGGGGGCGGAAGGGCGGCGGTGCGGGTCCCCTCGAAGGCCCAGGCCAGGGCCAGGGCGCCGAGTCCGGCGCAGTTGAAGACGCGCTCGGCCCGCAGCGTCATCGGATCTTCTCCCCCGACTTCGATCTCAAGCCCCGCCGACCACGGCCGGCCCCCGAGGACGGGACTCTTCAGCACCACGGCGGCGCCATGGGCCTCGGCATCCTGGCGGAGGGCGCGCATGAGCCCATGGCTGTCGATGATGCCCGTGCTGGGGGAGCTCAGGGCGGCGGCGGCGCGGAGCTGAGGCTCCAGCTGCCGGCTCGCCTCCGCGTCGAGCCACTGGAGGTCCAGCACCCCGTTGACCTCGGCCCGGGCGCGGAGCTGCCGCAGGGCTTCCAGCTGGGAGGCCTCCGTGGCCACGATGAGCTTGCCGCAGCGGCGGTGGTTCACGCCCCGGTCTCGGCAATAGGCGTAGAGGGCGCGGTTGCCCGCCACGCACAGCCGGGCCTTCAGGGACCCCGCCGGATAGTAGATGCCCGCGTGGATGACCTCACTGTTGCGGGAGCTGATGCCGGTGCCGACGCGGTCCTCCGCCTCGAGGACCACCACCTCGCGGCCCGTCATCGCCAGTCGGCGGGCCAGGGCCAACCCCACCACCCCGGCGCCGATGACGACGCATTGGACTCGTTCCATGACCGGCCCCCGCGGGAACGATTATTCCAGGCCGGGCCTGGGCTCCCGTCCTGGAGCCCGTCACAGTTGAAAAATATGTCTAGATTTTTTTATTAACACATAGTCTTGGACAGGCCGAAAACAGGGCCATGGGCGTTGGTTTCTTCCCGCGCCCGAGGGGGCCCGCCCTTCGCGCACCAATTCATGAAAAAGTCTATTGATTCTGTAATCAGCTATTTGAATCAAGGCGAATCCCCAGGAATTCCACGATTCACACCCGGCATCAAACGACTCGATAGGACTTTGAGATGCTGTCGCCGCTCGCCTCGCGAGAACGGGCCCGGCACCCCCCCCAGGAGATCCACCCCACCATGCGCACCAATCTACCGGTCACGGCCGTCGAGCATCACATCCAGGAGGGCACCTTCGTGGTGTCCAAGACGGACCTCGCGGGGGTGATCACCTTCGTCAATTCCGAATTCCTGAGGATCAGCGGATTCACAGAGCAGGAACTCATCGGGGCGCCCCAGAACATCGTCCGCCACCCCGACATGCCGGCGGCGGCCTTCGCGGATCTGTGGGCGACGATCAAGGCGGGGAAGCACTGGCACGGCATGGTCAAGAACCGCTGCAAGAACGGTGATTTCTACTGGGTGGACGCGGCCGTGTCGCCCATCCACGACCGGGGGAAGGTGACGGGGTATGTCTCCATCCGCAGCCGGCCCTCCCGGGCCCAGATCGACCAGGCCGTGCACACCTACGGCCTCCTGAACCAGGGCCGCACGCTGGAATCCACCTACCACAAGCCGTTCATCCTGCTGCCGAACCTCGGTCTGCGCGCGAAGATCCAGCTCTCCTTCGCGGTGGCCGCAGGCGCGATGCTCCTGGCCGCGGCCCTGGGCTGGCGGATGGGTGGCGGCGCCTGGGCCCTGGGGCTGGGCCTGCTGGTGGGCGTTCCTGCCGGCCTGGGCCTGGGCCGGCTGCTGGCGCACTCGCTGGAGGCGCAGTTCGGCGGCGATCCGGCCGAAGCCATGGCCATCCTGCAGAACATGGCGGAAGGCGACCTCTCGGCGAGCATCACGACGCGGGAAGGGGATGTGACCAGCGTGCTCGCCCACATCCGGGCCATGCAGCAGCGCTTCAAGAGCATGGTGAACCGCCTGCGGTTCGAGGCCACCGAGGTGGCCTCCAGCGCCGAGGCCCTGTCGGCCTCCACCACCCAGATGACCGGCGCCACCGAGGAGATCGCCCGCAGCACCGAAGGGCAACGGGCCACTTCCGAGAACCTGGCTTCCGCCATCACCGAGCTGTCCGCATCGGTGACCCAGGTGGCCTCCAACGCCCGCCAGGGCCAGAAGCAGGCCGAGGAGGCCGTCCAGGCCGCCGTGGAGGGGGATCAGGCCGGCGAGGCCGCCATGGCCGCCATGGCGGAGGTGGAGGCCGCCACGGCCGAGGTGGTGAAGGCCGTCCAGGTCATCCAGGAGATCGCCCGGCAGACCAACCTTCTCAGCCTCAATGCCGCCATCGAGGCGGCCCATGCGGGGCAGGTGGGCAAGGGCTTCGCCGTGGTGGCCGAGGAGGTCCGCAAGCTGGCGGAACGATCCGCCACCGCCGCCGAGGAGATCGGGCACCTCATCCACGCATCCAACCGGGCGGTCCAGAGCGGCCGGGCCACGGTCCAGGACGCGGTGAACTCCCTCGACCAGATCCGCGACCGCATCCGCATCCTCCAGTCGCTCACGCTGGAGATCTCCAGCGCCACGGAGGAGCAGGCCAAGACCAGTACGGAGGTGGCCGACCAGGTGGAGCAGGGCGCCCAGGTGGCGATCCGGAACGCCGCCTCCACCCTTCAGCTCTCGGCCACCGTGGAGGACACCTCCCGCACCACCCGCGAGCAGGCCCGCATTGCCCACGGACTACTGGATCTGGTGGATCAGTTCAAGGTCTGAGCGGGTCTGTGGGAAGATCGGAGCTTCGCCCTCTCCCACCCTTCCCGAGCCGACCCGCCGAATGTCCACTCCCATGCTGCAGCAGATCGCCGGTCTCAAGCGCGAGGCGGGCGAGGCCGTGCTGCTCACCCGCATGGGCGACTTCTACGAGATCCTGGGCGAGGATGCCATCCGGGCCGCGCCGGTGCTGGAGATCGCGCTCACCTTGCGCGGCAAGGGCTCTGAATCCGAGACGCCCATGTGCGGGGTGCCGCACTTCGCGCTGGAATCGTACCTCCCCAAGCTCCTGGCGGCGGGCTTCTCTGCGGCCATCGCAGAACCCACGGCCAAGCCCGAGGAGGTCAAGGGCCTGCTGCCCCGCGCCATCAAGCGCATCATCACGCCCGGCACCTGGCTGGATGACGACGCCCGCTGGCTCTGCGCCCTGCACCGGACGGGACCGGCCTGGGGCCTGGCCCTGCTGCAGCTGGCCTCCGGCGCCCTGCGGGTGCTGCCAGGCGAGGGCGAGGAGGCCCTGCGCGCCACCCTGGAGCGGCTGAGCCCCCAGGAGCTGATTCTGGCCGAGGGGGCCGAGGACATCCCCGACCTGGAGGCCGCCCGCACGCGTCTGCCGGGTTGGCGCTTCGAGGCCTCCCGGGCGAAGCAGCAGGTGCTAGCCTTCTTCGGCTGGCAGCACCTGGAAGGTGTGGGGCTGGATCCCTACCCGGCCGCCCTCGGTGCCCTGGCGGCCCTGCTCGATCATGTGGAGGCCACGCAGAAGGGCCGCCCCGCCCATCTCCAGGGGGTGTCCCTGGAACTGGGCGCGTCGGGCCCGCTGCTGGATGCCACCAGCGCCCGGCACCTCGAAGTCTTCGCCAACGGCCTGGACGGGGGACGCGCCGGCACCCTCTTTGCCCTGCTGGACCAGTGCCGCACCCGCATGGGTTCGCGCCTGCTGAGGGCCTGGCTCGAACAGCCCCTGCGGGACCGGTCCGCCCTGGAACGCCGCTGGTCCCAGGTGGCCTGGCTCACAGAGGACCGCCGCCGCACGCCCATCCAGGCCCTGCTGGACCAGGTGCCGGACCTGGACCGCCTGCTGGGCCGCGTGGCCCTGGGGCTTGCCACGCCGCCGGAACTGGCCCAGCTGCGGGAAGGGCTCGCCGTGCTCCAGAAGCTGCCCGCCCGCATCCGGGATGAAGGCTGGGCCCCCGAGGTGGCCGAGCTGGAGCTCTGGCCCGAGGCCACGCCGCTCTGCGCGCCGCTCTGCGGGGAACTGCAGCGGTGTCTGGCGGAGGCCCCGCCGCTGGATCTTGAAAAGGGCGGTGTCATCCGCGAAGGCGTGGACGCGGAGCTGGACACCGTGCGCCGCCTGGCCCGGGACGCCAAGCAGGTGATGCTCGAGCTCGAGGAGGAGGAGCGCCGGGCCAGCGGCATCCAGAGCCTGAAGATCAAGTACAACCGCGTGTTCGGCTACTACTTCGAGATCACGAAGGCCAACCTGGGTGCCGTGCCGGCGCACTTCCTGCGCAAGCAGACGCTCGCCAACGCCGAGCGCTTCACCACCGAGAAGCTCGTGGCCTTCGAGCAGCGGCTGCTGAGCGCCGAGAGCGATCAGGCCCGGCTGGAAGCCGTCCAGCTCCAGCGGCTGCTGGCCCTGGTGCTGGAGCATCGCGCGGATCTCACGCGCCTCGCCCGGGCCGTGGCCGCGCTGGATGTCCTCGCCGCGCTGGCCGAGCGGGCCCGGCTCTCGGGCTGGACGCGCCCCGAATTGGGGGAGGACCGGGAACTGGCGCTGGCCGCGGGCCGGCATCCCATGCTGGAGTCCCGTCTCGGCCGCGAGTGCATTCCCAACGACCTGCAGTTCAGCGCGGCGCAGCCCATGGCCGTGGTGACGGGCCCCAACATGGGCGGCAAGTCCACCTTCCTGCGGACGGCGGCCCTGCTGGTGGTGCTGGCCCAGGCGGGCTCCTTCGTGCCCGCCGAGCTCATGCGCTTCGGGCTGGTGGATCGCATCTTCACGCGCATCGGCGCCTCGGACCAGCTGGCCAAGGGCCAGTCCACCTTCATGGTGGAGATGACGGAAACGGCCCGGATCCTCAACCAGGCCACCTCGGCCAGCCTGGTGATCCTCGACGAGATCGGCCGCGGCACCTCCACGCGGGACGGCCTGGCCCTGGCCGAAGCCATCGCCCTGTTCCTGCGCGATCTGAAGGGGGGCGCGCCCCGCACGCTGTTTGCGACCCACTACTTCGAGATGACGAAGCTGGCGGACGACAGCCGCATCCAGAACCTCCATGTGGAAGTGCAGGAGTGGGAGGAGCAGCTGCACTTCCTCCACCGCGTGGCGCCGGGCCCCGCCGACCGCAGCTACGGCATCCAGGTGGCGCGCCTGGCGGGCCTGCCGCGGACCGTCATCCAGAAGGCCCAGCGCCTGCTGGCCCAGGCGCCCGAAGCGCCGCCCCGGGCGCCCATGCCCTCCCAGCCTGCACTGCCGTTGTTCGAAGTGGAACCGGACGCCCTCAGGACGGAGCTGGAGGCCCTGGACCTGAACCGGATGACCCCCCTGGAGGCGCTCAATTGGATCGCATCGAAACGGGCATGAGCGCACCCCATCACCCCCTCCGGCGGCGGGACCGGGCCCTGGATGACGCGGAGGCGCTGCGCCTGCTGGAGGAAGCCGAGTGGGGCGTTCTCGCCACGGTGGACGAGGCCGGCTGGCCCTACGCCGTGCCTGTGAACCACGCCGTGGTGGACGGCGCCCTCATCATCCACTGCGCCACCGCGGGCCACAAACTGGCCAACCTGGCCTTCAACCCCAGGGTGTCCTACTGTGCCGTCACCCAGGCCGAGACGCTGCCCCTGGAGCTGGCCACCCGCTACGCCAGCGTCATCGTCTTCGGCCGGGCGGAGCTGCTGACGGACGGCGAGGAAAAGCGTGCGGCGCTGCGGGCCCTGGGCCTGCGCTTCGCCGCGGGGCACGCCGACCTGGTGGACCGGGAGATCGGCAAGGACCTCTTCCGCACGGCCGTGCTCCGCGTCCGCATCGAACGGGCCACGGGAAAGGCGCGCCGGTGAACGGAGGCTCGCGGCCCCATGACGGCGGTCGGCCCGTGATCTACTGGCTGGCCCACACCCTGTCGCGCCTCGCCGGCCGCGTCTTCTTCCGGCACCGTACCCTGAACCGCGAGTTCCTCCCCGAAGCCGGGGGCGCCCTGATCGTGGCCAACCATGTGAGCTTCCTGGATCCGGCGGCCGTGGGGGCCGCCTTCCGGAAGCCCATCTACTACCTGGCCCGGAAGACCCTGTTCCAGGGGTTCCTGGGCTGGCTGCTCCCGCGGATCCAGGTGCTGCCCGTGGACCTGGGCAAGGGCGATCTCGCCAGCATGAAGCGCATCCTGGGCCTGCTCAAGGAGGGGAACCGGGTGCTCATCTTCCCGGAAGGCACCCGCTCGCCCGATGGCACCCTCCAGGAGGCCGAGGCGGGCATCGGGTTCATCATCGCCAAGGGCGAAGTGCCCGTGGTCCCCGTCCGGATCTTCGGCGCCTTCGAGTGCTGGGGCCGGGAGGCCCGATGGCCGAGGCCCGGCCGGATCACCCTCGTCGCCGGGCCGCCGGTCGATTTCTCCGGGCTTCCCGCCGAGCTCACCGGCCGCGCCCGCTATCAGGCCTGTGCCGATCGGGTGATGAAGGCGCTGGCGGACATCCGCCTCGAGGCTTGAGTTCCGCCTTCCGCAGGGTGGTTGCCGGGGCGTAGACTTCCCCCATGCTCCGGCCCCTCAGCAAAACCCGCATCCGCGCGGCCTGGGCCATCGCCCTGGCGGTGGACGCCATCCAGGTGCCCATGGACGCTTCGGGGCCCCTGGGCTGGTTCCTGGGTGCGGGGCTGGACCTGATCACCATGGTCGTGATGTGGGTGATGGTGGGCTTCCACTGGGCCTTCCTGCCCTCGTTCGTCACCGAGGCGGTCCCCTACCTGAACCTGGCTCCGCTCTGGACCCTGGCCGTGGCGCTGGCCACCCGGGGCCGCGGCGAGGGCGGGCCCGAGTCTGAGTCCGGGCCTGGGTCCGGGCCCGGCGCCTCCGGGGACTCGAAGCCGCCCATCAAAATCCTGAACCCCTGAACTTGTAGGGCTGACGACCAGCCCTAGGGTCTGTTTTCAAAACAGACCCTAGTCCACCGCCGCGCCGCGGAACTCGTCCTGGTTGTGCCGGCTCTGCTCTTCCATCAGGAGGTGGCTCAGCTCCTTCTTCAGGGCGTTGAACCCGGGGCTGGCGACATCGCGCGGGCGGGGCAGGTCCACCCGCAGGTCGCGCTTCAGGGTGCCGGGGCGGTAGGTCATCACCACCGTGCGGTCCGCCAGGTAGAGGGCCTCCTCGATGCTGTGGGTGACGAAGAGGATGGTCTTCCTCAGCTCGGTCCACAGGCGCAGCAGTTCGTCCTGCAGGTTGCGCCGGGTGAGGGCGTCCAGGGCGCCGAAGGGCTCGTCCATGAGCATGATGGGCGAATCCAGGGCTAGCACCCGGGCGATGGCCACGCGCTGGCGCATGCCGCCGCTCAAGTCCTTGGGGTAGCGCTTGCGGAAATCCTGGAGGTGCAGAAGCTCCAGCAGGCCGTCCACCTTGGCCTGGATGGCGGTCTTGGCCTCGCCCTTGATCTGGAGGCCGAAGGCGATGTTCTGCTCCACGGTCATCCAGGGAAACAGGGCGTATTCCTGGAAGACCATGCCGCGGTCCGGGCCGGGGGCGGTGACGGCGGTCCCTTCGACCGCGATCTCGCCGGAGGTGGGCAGGCTGAAGCCCGCGACGGCGTTCAGCAGGGTGGATTTGCCGCAGCCGGAGGGCCCCAGCAGACAGACGAACTCGCCCTGGGCGATGTCCAGATCGATGGCCTTCAGCGCGTACACATCCTGGCCTCCGCTCTGGAAGACCTTGTGCACGCCGCGGATGGAGATGTGGGTTCCGGAATTCATGGCCGCTTCCGTCATCCCTGCTCCAGACCGCGATGCCACCGCAGCAGGCGCGAGCTGAGGCGGCTCATGAGGGTGTCGATGCCCAGGCCCAGGAGGCCGATGGTGAACATGCCGGCGATGATCTTGTCGGACCAGAGGTACTCGCGGGCCTCCAGGATGCGGTAGCCCAAGCCGTTGTTCACGGCGATCATCTCGGAGACGATCACCACGATGAACGCCGTGCCCATGCCGATGCGGGCGCCGGTGAAGATGTAGGGCGTGGCTGCCGGCAGGATGATGCGGGTGAACTGCGTCAGCCGCGAGGCCCCGAGGTTGCGGCCCACGCGGAGGTAGATGCTGTCGACATTCTGCACGCCGGCCACGGTGTTCATCAGCACCGGGAAGAAGGCGCCGATGGCGATGAGGAACACGGCCGGCGGATTGCCCAGGCCGAACCAGAGGATGGAGAGCGGGATGTAGGCGATGGGCGGGATGGGGCGCAGCACCTGGATGAGCGGGTTGAAGAGCCCGTAGGCCACCTTGCTGTACCCCATGGCCAAGCCCAGGGGCAGGGCCAGGCCGCCGCCGATGAGGAAGCCCAGCAGCACGCGGTAGAGGCTTCCGAGGGCATCCTGGATCAGCTCGCCGGAGAAGCACCACTTCAGGTACGAACCCTGGGCCGGGTCGAAGACCTCCAGGGGGCGCAGGTAGGCCCACCACTTGATGAGCACCTGCCCGGGGGAGGGCAGGATGGTCGCGTTCACCCACCCCATGGTGGACAGCAGCTGCCAGAAGGCCAGGGCCGCCAGCGGGACGAGGATGCCGGAGGCGGCGTTCCTGTATTTTTTCATGCCTACTTCACCTTCAGCTGCTTCTTCGCCTCGGCCAGGAGGTCGAGCTTCACCCAGTCGCCGGCCTTGGGCGGGTTCGCCATCTTGCCCACGCCGTACTTGGCCATGAGGTCCGTGGTGACCTGCACATGGGAGACGGTGATGTCGTAGCTGAAGGGAGAGTTGCCGATGGCGTCCTGGTAGTCCTCGGAGGAGATCTGGTTCTTGAACATCACCTCGCGGACGAACTTCTCCGCGGCCTTGGGCTCGTCGATGAACTTCTTGGTGGCCTCCACGAAGCAGAGCAGGAAGCGCTGGGCCACATCGCGGCGCTCCTTGTAGAGCTTCTCGGTGATGACCAGGGCCCGGATGGGCTCGCCCAGGGGCGTGTCGTAGGGCTTCAGCAGCTCCACGCCGAACTTCCGGTTGATGGCCTGGGAGCTGTAGGGCTCGCTCTGGCACATGGCGTCGATGTTCTTGGCCATGAGGGCCTGGTTCAGGTCCGCGAAGGGGAGGTAGAGCACGAGCACATCCTTGCCCGGCTTGTCCGACCAGGTGAGCCCGGCCTTGGCCAGCTCCGCCAGCAGCAGCAGCTCCTGGGCCCCGCCCCGGGCCACGCCCACCTTCTTGCCCTTGAGATCCTTCAGCGAGCGGATGCCGGAGTTCGCCCCGACCACGATGCGGGCGCCGCCCCTGGCGAAACCTGCGACGACGACGATGGGCACGCCGGCGGCCCGGCCCGCGATGGCGGCGTCGAGGGCCGCGGCGCTGGCGTCGATCTCACCCGCCACGATGGCGGGGTTGATGTCGATGCCCTTGGCGAACATCCGCTCCTCGACCTTCAGGCGGTACTTCGGGGCCAGCTCCTTCATGTAGGACACGGCGCCGTAGTGGGCGAACTTCAGGTTGCCGAGGCGCACGACATCCTGGGCCGTCAGCGCCACGGAAGAGAGGCATAGCAGGGAAAGGAGGGCTTTCGCACGCATGGTCACTCCGGGGGGTATGGACCCATTCTAGGTCATGGTCCCGGCTGGGGGCAGGGCTCATTCCGACCGGCGTCTTGCCACCAGCAAGAACTCCCGGCCCGCCCGGCGCGGGTGGCTGGAAGCGGCCTCCGCCAGGTGCAGCACCTCGAAGCGGGCTTCGGCGAGGCGCCGCATGTCCTCCATGGCGATGGCGTGAGGCGGGCCCGGCCGACCCTTCACATCGTGGAAAAGCACGGCCAGCCACAGGCCGTTCGGGTTCAGGTGCGCCGCGCAGGCATCCACATAGGCGGGCCGCCGCGCGGGATCCATGGCCACGAAGCAGGTGTGGTCGAAGATCGCGTGCCAGGGGCCGAGATGGGTCGTGAACCAGTCCGCCAGGGACCAGGCCACGCGGTCGCCGTAGCGCTGCCTGGCGCCCTGGATGGCCAAGGGGGCGAAATCGAGTCCCGTGACGGCGAAGCCGCGGGCCTCCAGCTCGGCCGCATCGTGGCCGTAGCCGCACCCGGGCACCACGATCTCTCCACCCGCCTTCAGGCCCCGGGGGAGAGCCAGGTCCAGCAGCTCCGCCACCAGGGGCGTGGCCCCATCCATGTCCCAGCCGGGGCGTCCCTCGTCCTGGTAGAGGCGGTTCCAGTCGTCCGGGTGGGTGGTCATCGCACCAGGATAAGCCGCTCCGCCAGGGCCCCAAATATGCTCGGAATACTTTGCAAATATTCACCAAATGAAACAAAATTGCGCATATCACCCAACCTCAGGAGGCACCATGGCCAGGACGGGCATCTCCCATCGGAACCGGCCCCTGGCCGCCGCGCTGCTGGCGCTGGCTGCCGGTGCGGGCGCCCGTGAGGGGTTGGCGCAGACGGCTCCGCCCCCGGCGGTGGCCAAGGACGATCCCCGCTCCGTGTATCAGCGCCGCATCCAGCCGAGGGAACCCGCCGAGCGGATCGACTGGCCGGGGCGGATCGGGGAGCTCCTGAAGGAGGAACCGGGTGACCTGGTCATCACGGCGGTGGGCGACATGATCTTCAACCAGCCCATCAGCCACCTCGCCGATCCCGATCGCGCGGGCCTCTTCCGCCTCATGCAGGAGGCCGACCTCGCCTACGGGAACATGGAGTTCTCGCTCAACGACCGGCCGGATCTCCAGCGTCCCTTCTACAACTTCAGGGCGGGGCGGGACTTCCGCTGGGAGCTGGCGCGCACGGGCATCAACCTCGTGAGCATGGCCAACAACCACGCGCTGGATTTCGGCCCCGAAGGGTTGAGGGAATGCCTGCAGGCCCTGGATCACGCCAACATCACGCACGCCGGCGCGGGCACCACGCTGGCGGAGGCCCGCGCGCCGGGCCGGACGGAAGTGGCCGGGCACAAGACCTCCGTCGCCCTGCTCTCCTACATGCGGTACTGGACCGCCAAGTACCGGACCAAGGACCCCAGCGGTCCCTCCCTGGCGACCATCGATCCGGCCGTGATCCTGGTGGCGAAGGACGGCAAGGTGGAGAAGGCGGAAGGCCCGCTGGAATCGGATGTGAAGGCCATGGAGGACGATGTGCTCCTGGCCAAGCGCCGGTCGGATGTCCTGCTGGTGTCCCTCCACAACCACGATGTGACCCACCATCGCGCCTACGGCATCCAGGACCGGACGCCGCCCAACGAGGAGATCATGTTCCGCCGCGCCATCGAGGCCGGGGCGGACTTCGTGATCGGTACGGGCCCCCATGTGCTCCGGGGCATCGAGATCCACAAGGGGAGGCCCATCTTCTACAGCCTCGGCGACTTCATCTACCAGTACCGCACCCCGGACCGGATCCCCGTGGACCTCATCCACCAGCGCGACATCGAGATGCCCAAGGTGCCCAACGGCTCCGTGTGGGACCGGCGCGACTCCCGCGAGGTCATGGAGACCGTGATGGTCCGCCTGACCCTGAGCCTGGGCAAGCTGAAGCGGATCCAGCTCCTGCCCATCACCATCGACGACGAGGGCCCCCTCTACGGCGTGCCGAAGCTGGCGGGCACCAGGCGGGGCGGCGAGATCATCGCCCTGATGCAGAGACTGTCCGAACCCTACGGGACGAAGATCGTCAGCAAGGGGTGGTATGCGGAGGTCGACCTTCCCTGAGGGGTTCTTCGCCAGTCGCGGCCAGGAGGGCGATCCATTCAGCCCGCTTGGCCTTGAGGGTCTCCTTGAGCACCAGGGGGCTCATCTCCTCTTCGAGGGCCTCGAGGATCACATAGTCGAAGGCGGCCTCGCCCCATCGGTTCCACGCCGCCTGCAGGTCCCGGTCCAGGTGGCGCCCCTGCTGGAGCCGGAGCCACAGGCCGTTCCGGGTGGTGTCGAGGTTCGGGCTCGCGTCGGCCCAGGCCCGGCCCGTCTCCAGGTGGCGCACCGCGTAGATGCCCGGGCGGGGCCTGCGGGCCTTGTAGGCGCGGAGCGCCGCTTTCCGATCGAAGGTTTCGCTCATGGGTTGGAGGTGCCCTCAGGGAATGCCGGCTGGGCCAGCGCGCGTGCGTGGTCCCGCACATCCACCGGCCAGGCCTGCGTGTGCGCCAGGAAGGCGGCCCGGTCCGCGGCGTACAGGGCGCGGAGCGCCTCTTCATAGCCCGGTTCGTCCCCTCCCAGCGCCGACATGAACCGGTAGGCGCGGTCCTGGGCCTGGCGTTTGCCTTCGCCGGCACCGCCGATCCGGCGCGCCTCTTCCACCAGCTTCCGCAAGGTGACCGAAGCGCCTCCGGGCTGGGCGTTCAGCCAGTCCCAGTGCCGGGGGAGCAGGGTGACCTCGCGGGCCACGACACCGAGCTTCGGCCGTCCCCGTCCACGCGGTTCGCCGGGCTGGGGCGGTGCGACCGGGGACAGGCGCGCCACCACCTCCTCGGGCGTTCCCCGGGTATCCAGGTCCACCACGCGGCCGGTCTCGTCATCGAACACCAGGACCGATCCCGTGGCATGGGTCTCCAGGTGCGTCTTCACCCGCAAGGCCACGCTCCGCAAAGGCCCGGCGGTTATCCGGCGGGGGCCGTCGAAGGCAGTGCAAGGGGTCAGGAGCCGATCGTCCATGGGGTTCCGTTCAAGAGAACCCTATTTTTATCCGGGTTTAAAGATGCGTCAATAAAATCCGGATAAAAATCACGGACGGTCCGCCAGCAGCCAGGCCGTGGCCAGGACCAGCCGGCCCATGCGGCGCACCTGCCCGGGATCCAGGCGATCCAGGGTGTCCGAGGGCTGGTGGTAGCCGGGAAAGTAGCTCCCGAAGAAACGGACGAAGGGCACGCCGAGGCGGGCGAAGTCGCGGTAGTCGCTGCCGCCGCTGCGGCCGTCCGTCCAGTCCAGGTGCAGCGACATGCCCATGCCGCGGCCGGCCCGGGCGAGCACCGGGCCCAGGTCCCCAGGTCCCGGGGAGAGGCCCGGCTCCGCGAAGTGGGCGGGATCGAGCCCATCGAAGAAGGCCCTGGGATCCTTCAGTCCCGACCCGGCAGCCAGGGCGTCGAGCTCCGCCGGCGTCCAGGGGTGGGCGATCATGTCCAGGTTCAGGTAGGCCTTCGTCCGGGCCAGCGGCCACGCGGGGTGGCGGGTGTAGTGGCCCGACCCGAACTTGCCCTCCTCCTCGCCGGTCCAGAAGGCGAACAGGAGGGTGCGCCGGGGCCGCACCGGCCGCGCGGCGATGGACCGGGCCAGCTCCAGCAGGGCCGCCACGCCCGAGGCATTGTCGTCCGCGCCGGGATGCAGCCGGCCGTCCTGCAGGCCGAGGTGGTCCATGTGGGCACCCAGGACGACGGCCTCCGGGCGCAGCGCCGGGTCCGATCCGGGGAGCTTCCCGAGCACATTGAAGGATCGGAAGGTCCGGACCCGGCCGCGCGTGACGAGGGTGGCCGTGCCTTGGAGGCCGGGGGCGAGGAGGGCGCGGAGCTCCGCCGTCAGCGCCACCCGCGCCAGGGGCGGTTCGCCGGGAGCCGGGGCACCAGGCTCCGCGAGGAAGTAGGGCCGGGCGGGTTCCTGGCCTTCGGCCAGCCGGCGCTCCAGATCTTCCTCCAGGGCGATGGCGGCCCGGGCGCCCAGCTTCTCCAGCAGGGCCAGCCGGCTGTCGTAGCGATCCGCCGGCCGCTCGGAGGCGTACTTCGCCGTGAGCTCCGGCTTCTGCCAGGCCGCGCCGGGCGGGCAGCCGGCCCGGAAGACCACCACCTTGCCCCGCACCTCGAGGCCCCGGAAGTCGTCATGACCCAGGGCGGGTTCCTGGATGCCGTAGCCGGCGAAGACCAGGGAGCCCTCGAGCGTGCCGGGCTCCGTAGGCGGCAGCACGGCCGCCTGGCCGCCCTGGAAGACCAAGGTTCTGGAAGCCGCCGGGGAATGAAGGACCAGGTGCACGGCGCCGGGTTCCGGCCGCACCTCGCGCAGGGGCACGGTCTGGAAGTAGGAGGCCCCTGCGGGAGGGATGCCCGCCGCCTTCAGCTGGCTCGCGAGGTAGCGGGCGGTGGCCTCCAGGCCCCGGGTGCCGAGGCCGCGGCCCTCCCGCCGGGGATCTGTGAGGAAGGCCATGTGCCGGGTGAGGCGGGACGCATCCAGATCGTCCACCGCGGCTTGAAGGCCGGGGGGCAGGGGCTCGGGACGCCGGGCGCGGACGAAGTCCCCCTCCGGGCCCTGGGCGAGGAGGGCACTCCCCAGCAGGGCGAGAAGGGCGAGGGAACGCCTCACACGGGGCCCCAGTGGAACAGCAGGGTGGGCGGCACCAGCAGCAGGAAGGCGAGCACCACGAGGATGAGCATGAGGGGCAGGAACCAGCGGGCCCACCGTTCCCAGGGGATCTTCGCGGCGCCCAGCACCCCCATGGTCACGGCGCTGGTGGGCAGGATCGGGTTGATGAGCTCGGACAGGGCGAAGCTGTACACGCAGGTCTGGCGCGTGATGCCCACGAGGTCCGACAGGGGGGCCAGCACGGGCATGGTGAGGGCGGCCTGCGAGGTGCCGGAGTGGATGAAGAAGTTGATGACGCACTGCACCAGGAACATCACCTGGGCGGTGAGGGCGGCGGGCAGCACGCGGATGGCAGTGGAGCCGTAGAGCAGCAGGGTGTCCATGATCCGCGCGTCGTTGGCGATGACCAGCAGGGCCCGGGCGCAGGCCACGATGAACACCACGCCCACCATGTCCTTGGCCCCGGCCACGAAGTGCTTCGCGATGTCGCTGGGTCCCATGCGGCTGATGAGCCCGATGAGGATGCCCATGCCCAGGAACAGGGCCGCGATGGCCTCCAGGTACCACTGGTATTTCAAGACACCCCAGACCAGCAGGACCAGGGCGCCGAGGAAGGTGAGGAGGGCGAGGATGTGGGTGGCGTTCCAGGCGTCCCCACTTCCCGCGGGGGCGGTGGAGACGCGGGCCAGGTCGATGTCGCGCACCGGGCTCAGCTCCGGGTTCCGCTTGATCTTGGTGGCGTAGATCATCACATAGGCGATGACCACGCCGGTCGCCACCACCCAGGCCCCCACCCGGTAGGCCAGGCCCGAGTAGATGGGAACCCCCGCGATGCCCTGGGCCACCCCCACGGTGAAGGGGTTGAAGAAGGCGCAGGCGAAGCCCGCCGCGGCCCCCAGGAAGGGGATGGCGGTGCCGACGATGGAGTCGTAGCCCAGCGCGCGGGAGAGCGCGATGAAGATGACGATGAAGGGGATCAGCTCCTCCGCCATGCCGAACACGGCCCCAGCCAGCGAGAACACGGTCATCAGCACCGGGATGAAGAACATCTCGAGCACCGGGTGGCGCCGCACATGGACCATGAGCCGCTTGATGCCCTGCTCCACGGCGCCGGTCTCCTGGAAGATGGCGAAGCTGCCCCCGATGATGAGCAGGAAGGAGATCAGCCCCGCGCCGTCCAGGAAGCCCTTGATGGGGGCGAGGAAGAGGGTCTGCAGGCCCAGGTAGGTCTTGGGGAGCCGCTGGAAGGTGCCATCCACGGGCACCTTCAGGCGGCCGCCGTCCGGCAGCACCTTCTCGATGCGCTGGAATTCGCCCGAGGGCACGATCCAGGAGAGGATCAGCACCAGCACGATGAGGGCCCCCACGATCACGAGGGTGTGGGGCATCTTCAGCCCCGCGGAAGGCGCTGGCGTCGGCGCCGAAGGCTTCGGGCGGGCGCCGCGTTCCCGGGCGTTCACTGGAACATCCCCTTGGCCAGGAGGCGCCCGCCCTTCATGAGGAGCCGGCCCTTGGCCACCACGGTGCGGATCTCCAGGTCCCTGGGGTCGAGCAGGACCAGGTCCGCGTCCATGCCGACCGCGAGCCTCCCCTTGGCCCGGAGCTTGAGGATGCGGGCCGGATTGGCGGTGACCATGCGGAGGGCGGTCTCGAGGGCGATGCCCTCCTCCATCACGGCCTGCCGCACGGCGGGGAACAGGGAGGTGACCCGGCCTACGGAGATCTCCTGCAGGCGGCCGCTGGGGTCCCAGTCCGGCAGGCTGCCCTGGCCGTCGGAGGTGAAAGTGATCTGGCCGGGATCCACGCCGGCCTCCAGCATGCGGCGCAGGGCCTTGGCGCAGGGGATCTCGCCGTCCTCGAGGTACGAGGGCAGGGTGGAGGTGGTGAAGTCCACGAACCCGCCGCCCTTGGCGTAGGCGATGCCCTCCTCGAAGAGACGAGGGTTGCGGTTGATGTGGGTGGGCCACATCTGGGTGGCGGCCAGCTCGGTCTCGGCGAGGATGCGCCGCAGGAAGTCGAGGCCCCGGGCCCCGTCGCCCAGGTGGACATTGACGATGCCCGCCTTGCCGGAGAGCATGCCGCCCCGTCGCGCCATGGCCACCACCTGGGCGAAGGCCTCGAAGGTGGGTTGGCTAGAGCGGTGGTCGGAGAGGGCCACCTCACCGGCGCCGATGACCTTGTCGATGAAGAGGAGATCCTCCTCGAGGGAGGGCATGAGGGTGCGCAGGGGCAGGCCGTAGGATCCCGAATAGACGAAGGTGCTGAGGCCCTCCTCTTCCAGCCCCTTGGCCTTGGCCAGCAGGCCCGCCATGTTCCGCGTGTAGCCGTCCGTGCCCAGGCAGCCCACCACGGTGGTGACGCCGCCAAAGATGGCGTCGGTGAGGGGCAGGTCCGGCGTCCGGGTGGCGAACCCCCCTTCGCCCCCTCCGCCCATGATGTGCACATGGCCGTCGATGAAGCCCGGCACCGCCTTGAAGTTCCGGGCGTCCACCACCTCGCAGTGCTTCCTGGGGATGCGGATGTCCGGCTCCATGAGCAGGATCTTCCCGCCTCCGATGAGCAGGTCGCAGCGCCCTCCGGGTTCCGGAGCGTAGACATCGGCATTCTTGATCAGGAGCAGCATGGGGACTCCAACCGGGCCGCGCGGCCGGCAGCGGGTTCAGAAGAGACGGGAGACGGGCAGGTCGGCACCGGGGACCGCCAGGTCGCGGAAGCCGGGATAGCCGTAGAGGCCATAGAGCAGGCAGGGCTCGAGCACCTGGATGGCCCGCCGGGCCAGGTCCTGGTCGAGGGGGACGATGAGCGTTCCCGCGGGCAGATCGAGCTCCGAAAGGGACTGGCGCTGGACGATCTGGCGGTCCTTGTACCGCTGGTACAGGTCGTCGTAGGGTGCTTCGAGACGGAGCAGGCGGACCCGTTCCCCCGGCGCCCGGCGGGGCGCGGCCAGGGTCTCCCAGCGCAGGCCCTGGGCCTCCAGCACCGGGATGAAGCGCGCGGCGGCCGCGGGCTCGATGGCGTAGGCCCTGGGGGTGGGCACGCTGCCCTTCACCACGAGATCGGTCATGGCGTTGGCGGTGGGCACCTCCACCGTGCGGCCGGTGGCCACTTCCCGGACCGGCAGGGACCGGGTCTGGCCGCCGAGGTTGGCCCAGAAGACATTGGTGGCGATGAAGGGGGGCAGGGGCTCCCGGCGGGCCCGCTCCGAAAGCGCCCGCACCCGGTCGCGCCAGGCCCGGTCGCCGAGCAGGTGGCGGTAGAGGATGCGGTAGCCGTCCACCCGCTCGCCCAGGTCGGCCTGGGGATCGGCGGCGCGGTGGCGGACGCCGGCTTCGATGATGAAGGAGAGGGCCCCCAGCGTGCCCATGCCGTTGCGGCCGTCGTCCACCTCCGGGGTGGAGGGCCGGATCTCCTCGTCGGGAGGCGGCCCGCCCACGCTGTAGCGGGCGTAGGGGTGTCCGGCCTTTTCCTGGAGGGGCGCGGCGGAGGCCACGGCCGCCAGCCCAGAGGTCTTGAGGTACGGCGGGATCAGGGGATGGTTCGCCGCATCCATGGTGATGATGGGCCAGGCCTCCCAGCCCTTGGCGGTGTAGCTTTCGCCGTCCCGGCCGAACTCGTGGCCGTCCACGGCGAGGTGCGGCCGGATGCGGCGCGCCACCCGGTGGAGGGTGCGGGTTTCGGGCTGGGCCAGGAGAAGGTGGTCGCGGTTCAGGTCTGCCCCCGCCCCGTTGACCCGCTGGTGGGCTTCGGCCCCGTCGGGGTTGAGCATGGGCATCAGGTAGAGGTCCACATCCTCCGGGAGGAGGTCGGGGCGCTCGGCCAGGTCGCGCACCAGGGTGAGCAGGGCGTCCTTGCCCGCCACCTCGTCCCCATGCTGCTGGGCGTAGAAGAACACCCGGAAGCGGGCCTTGGCGCCGCCCCGGTTGAGCCGGACCAGCAGGAGCTTGCGGCCCTGGGTGCTCTGGCCCTCCTCGCTGACGGTGATGAAGCCCGGCTTGGCCGCGCGTTCGAGAAACGCCACCATCTCCCCATAGGTCACCGTCCGGCGCAGGGTCCGGTGGTCTTTCGGGAAGGGCGCCTGAAGGGACCCGGCGAGCCCCGGCAGCGCGAGCAGCAGGAGAACCGGAACGGAACGCAAGAAGCCCGCGCCGGTCATCGCTGGTAGACCTTGCGCGTGGCCAGGTCGATGGCCTGTCCCGGGCGGAGGAGGTGGATGCGGAGGTCCCAGAAGGAGGATCCATCGGCGGTCATGTCCGAAGGGTCGAAGACCATCACTGCCCGCTCGCCCAGGACCACGGCCTTTCCGGCCTTCACCACCAGGGCCGTGGCCTCGTCGATGCCGAGGCCCAGGTGGTCGCGGCGCTCCATGATGAGGCTGAAGAGGCGGTTCTCCCGACCCCGGCGCAGGAAGTGCTGATCCACGACCACCCGCTCCGGCAGGAACCCCATGCCCTCCCGGGTGCGGTAGGCCCCGGGGCCGAATTCCGTGAGGGCCTCTTTGCCGTTCCGGTCCTCGCCCGTGAGCATCACCTTCGACATGATGGCGGCGCCGGCGCTGGTGCCGCCCACGCCGGCCCCGGCCGCATAGCGGGCGAGCACGAGCTGCTGGAACGGGGTGCCCACGATCTTGTCGCCCACGAGGTTCTGGTCCCCCCCTGAGAACCAGAAGCCGGTGCAGCGCCGGGCGCGGTCGAGGAGGGCCGGATCCGAGGCATCCTCCCGCGTGCGGATGTCGAGGGGGACCATGGTGAGCCCCGCCTGCTCCAGGTCGGCCTTCCACTCCCGGAGGGCGCCGTCGGGATCGCTGGTGGAGGTCGGCACGATGCCCACCACCCCACCCCTTCCCCCGGAGGCCTGCAGGAAGGCCTCGAGGATCACCGCGGGCATGCCGCCGCCGCCGACGATGACGAGGGTGCCCTTGGGAGCTGGGGCCGGGGGAGCCGGGACCGGGCCCCCGGCCGCCAGGATCGAGCTGGACAGGGCGAAGGCGAGGGCGAGAAGAAGTCGGTTCATGGTTCCATCCCATCACACAGCGGCGGGGCGGTTGTCCACGCGCCCCGCCGCTTGAATCCCGTGCTGGCCGTCCGAAGGATCAGAATAGGAGCTTGGCGCCCAGACGGAAGGTCCGGGGCGGCTCCTGGTCGAGGACCATGCCGTAGTAGGCGCTGCCGTAGCGCTCGCCGCGGGAGGTCACGGCCGCGTCGTTCAGCACATTGAACACATCGCCGAACAGCTCGAGCGCACGCTTGCCGCCGAGGCTGAACTTGTGGGACACGCGGAGGTCGAGCAGGCGCCGGGCGTCGTAGGTGCTGGCCCCGAGCGGCTCGATGTTGATGTAGTAGCGCTCGCGGTTGCCCAGGCGGGAGGTCTGCATGTACCGGGTGTAGTGGAGGCCGCTGAGGTAGACGAAGCTGGCGTTGAACCGCGTTCCCCAGGGGGCCTTGTACGAGGTCCGCAGCTTGAGCTCGTCGTCGTTGAACCCGGGCAGGTAGCCGTCGCTGTTGTACATCGTGCCGACCCACTCCCGGCCCGAGGAGTACCCGTTCGACTTCAGGAGGTTGCCCTTGTTGCTGGCCTTGGTGACGCTGAAGGACATGTCCCAGTTCGGCGTGAAGCGCCCGTCCAGGGAGAAGGTGGTGGCCGAGTAGGTGCGCTTGGCGTCTGGATCGTTGGTGATGTAGTAGTCGTGGGTGCCGTCCGCGTTGACGCCGGGCCGCTGGAAGGTCAGGGTCTGGCTGGTCAGGGGATTGATCACCGAGGTGGTGGAGGCGGACAGGGGCAGCCGGTCGTAGCGGGCCAGCAGATCCTTTCCGTTCCGGCGCACATAGCTGGCCGCCGCCGTCCAGTTCTTGCCGAGGCGCTGCTCCACGGCGAACTGGATCTCGTCGAAGTAGGGGTGCTTGATGTTCGGATCGAGGGTGCTCTGCTCCGAGACGCCGTTGCGGTAGTTGTCCGGCGTGAAGGTGGGCAGCGGCACATCGGCGAGCGGATTGCCGAGGTTGGTCAGGCTGAGCACCTGGGCGTCATCGTAGTTCGGCCACCAGTAACGCTTCTCCAGGGGGTAGGCACCGGGGATCGCGCGGTCGTAGTTGGCGCCGGAGAGCCCGTCGTAGTAGCGGCCGATGTGGCCCTTGAGGGCCAGGGTCTTGGAGGCGTTGGGCGTCCAGGTGAATCCGAAGCGGGGCGCCAGTGTGGTGGTCTTCCACAGGTCCCCGCCCTTGAATTCCTCGAAGCGGAGGCCGGGGCGCAGGATCAGCTGGTCGTTGACGGTCCACACATCCTGCACATAGAAGGTGTTGCGCTCCAGCTTGGTGTCGAAGTCGTAGCCGCCACCCACCTGGACATAGTCGGTGTAGACCGTGTCCCCATCCGCGATGGCATTCAGGGAGATGCCGCCGGGATACCAGGCCTTTTCCTTGTCCTTGGCGCGGTCGATGTCGAGGCCGAACTTCAGGGCGTGGGATCCGTTGCCGGCGGGAATGTACCAGTCGAGGGAGGCCAGCAGACCCAGGCGGCTGCGGGAGTTCTCGAAGGACTGGTAGGCGTTGTTCATCTGGTCGAAGCCGAAGTATTTCGCGTAGCCCGGGATGGCGGCGTTCGCGGGCACGCCTCCGTCGACATAGAGCGAGTACGATTCGCCGTTGTAGGCCTTGTGGTCGTCGATGCCGTCGTAGCCGCTGGCCCGGAGGGTCAGCACCATGTTGCTGTTCAGGGCCTGCAGCCACTCGAGGCCGAAGGTGAAGTTCGGGCCGTCCTGCTTGCGGGTGGCCTCGGCCGCCAGGGTGCGGCTGGCGCCGCGGTGGTCGGTCTGCACCGTGTCGTAGTCCAGGAACAGGGAGAGGGTCGCCGTGGGCGTCGCCTGCAGGGTCACATTGGCCATGGCCCGGGGCGTGGAGCGCTTCTCGGAGACGGGGCTTCCCACGGGCGTGCGCTCGATGGAGATCGCCTCGATGGAGAAGAAGTACCAGAGCTTGTCCTTGATGATGGGACCGCCGATGTTCAGGGCGAGGTCGGAGGCCGTGTCGCCCACCTTCCGGACGATGATGTCGGGCAAGGAGGGATCCGCCACATTGCGGTTCGCGCTCCAGCTGTCCTTCTGGTAGTAGCCCGCCAGGGACCCGGAGAACTGGTTGCCGCCCTTCTTGATCATGCCGTTGAAGTAGGCGCCGGAGAATCCGCCGAACTCCGCGCCGGCGCCGACGCCGCCGATCTGGACCTCCTCGAACCAGTCCGGGTTGACCTGCACCCAGGCCTGGCCGGCGGAGGAATCGCCCACATTGATGCCGTTGATCAGGTAGGCGTTGGCGTTGTCGCGATCACCGCCGAACCCGGAGGCGGACACCCGCGCGCCGGAGCTGACGGTCAGGTTGACGCCCGGCGTGAGGGCGGCGATGGCGGCGATGTCGCGCTTGATGGGCAGGTTCTCGATGTCCTCGGCCTTGAAGTTCCGGGTCGTCGTGGAAACCATCTCCTCGGCGCCGGACCGCCCCACCACCTCGACCACCGCCGAAGCCTCGGGGGACAGCCTGAAGTCCACCACGGTGGTCTTGCCGAGCTCGGCGACCTCCTCGGCCTTCCGGGTGGGGAAGCCCTTGGCCTCCACCGTCATCGCGTAGCGCCCCGGAGGGAGGATCGGGATGCGGTAGCGTCCGTTCTCGGAGCTGACCGCCGTCCGGCTGCCGCCGATCAGCGACTCGGAAGTCACGCGCACCACGGCCCCCTGGATGGGCTTGCCGTTCTGATCCAGGATCGTGCCCGTGAGGGCCGAACTGGTGGTGCTCTGGCCGATCAGGGCCGCGGGACACGCCACCAGTGCCAGGACGAGCGCACTGAATCTGGAATTGCCAGAGCCTCTAGCCATCACGCCTCCCGAAAAGTTTTGGATTGGTGACGAAAAAGTAATGCTTTTGCTAAATGCGAGTCAAGTTTTTTTTCATCGACCCTGCAGGCCGCTGACCTCCCGCCGCCAGACGAGGATCCGGGAGGGTTCAAGCGACCGAGGGGGCCTCAGGTCTTGGCGAACTTCCGCTGGGCGACCCGTTCGACCTCGCGCAGCTTGCTCAGGGCCTTCTGCGGGGCCTGGCTGGCGATGGAGGTGGCGATGGCGTGGGCCAGGACGCCGAAGGCCGTCACGCTGTGGGAGAACAGGAGGTTCTCGCCGGGAATGGGCAGGGCCAGGGTGGCCGACTTGGCCAGGGGCGAGTTGAGGCTGTCCGTGAACACCAGGACCGGAATGCCCCGCTTGCGGGCATAGGCGGCGGCGTCGAGGGTCTCCTGCGTGTAGGGGGTGATGCTGATGGCGATGAGCAGATCCCTGGCATCGAGCATCCCCACCTGGGTGGCGAAATCGGCGGGGTTGCCCTCCACCACCGGCAGCCCGGTGTTGATCAGGAGGTAGGCCAGCTGCCGGGCCATGAGGGCCGAGACGCCATCCCCGATGGCCACGCGGATGCGGCTGCCCTTCAGCTGCTTCACCACGCGCTGGAGGAGGTCCTCGTTCACGGCCTGGACGAGGGTTTCGATGTTCCGCACATCGCGCCGGGCGACCTCCAGGAGGGTGGCGGAAGCCTGCCGGGGGGCCTGCAGAAGCTGCTCGCCGCGGCCGTAGTGCTTCTTGGCGACGCTGACGAGGGCCTTCCGCATCTCCAGATAGCCGGAGTAATCCAGCTTCTTCGCGAACCGCACCACGGTGGCCACGCAGGTCTGCGACTTGGCGGCCAGCTCCTCCACGCCCCAGAGGGCCGCCTCGTTCATGTGGGCGATGAGGCAGTCGGCGATCTGGCGTTGGCTGGGGGACAACCCCTGGGCACCATGTAGGCGGTTCAGCAGGGGGGTCTTCGAGGCGGACATGGGGCCAAGAATAGCGTGGTCAAGCGGGAAGCTCGATCTCCCCGGCCCCCACGAAGACCGCCAGCCGCTCCAGGGCCTCATCCAGGCCGCGCCGGCGGGCCTTGGTGGCCTTGATCCCGGGCTCCCACCAGAGGCCCTTGATCTCCAGGACGCCGCGGTCGCGGTGCAGCTTGGGATCGAGGCGGCCCACCAGGCGACCGCCCTCGAGGATGGGCAGCACGAAGTAGCCGTACTGGCGCTTGGGCTCGGGCACGAAGGCCTCGAAGCGGTAGTCGAACCCGAAGCGGCGCAGCGCCCTCGTCCGGTCGCGCAGGATGGGGTCGAAGGGGCAGAGCAGGCGGGTGCGGTCCGGGGGCTCCGGCAGCCGGGCCAGCCGGGTCTCCCAGTCCGCCAGCGCGAAGGCGGGGCGGACCTCGCCATCGGCCCCTTCCACCGCCACGGGCACGATGCGCCCCCCGGCCTCGGCGGCCCGGCACCAGGCTCGGGCCTCCGGCGCCTCGACCACCGCCCAGAAATCCGCCAGCTCCTTCGGCGTGAAGAGCCAGAGCCGTTCGGCGGCCGTGGCGCAGGCCCATTCCAGGTGTTCAGCCGGTCCGGGGCAGGGCCGGCCGTGGTGATCCGGGAGCACGCGCTCCGTGAGGTCGTAGAGCTTCTGGAAGCCCTCGCGCCGCGGAATCGCCAGCTCGCCGGTGCGCCAGAGGAAGTCCAGGGCGGCCTTCTGGGGTTTCCATCCCCACCAGGGACCGCGCTTCTCCGGATGCTCGAAGTCCGAGGATTTCAGGGGACCCTCCTGCGTAATGCGGGCTTTCACATCGGCCACCACGCGCCCGCCGTCCGTACCGCGGAAGTGGTGCTGCCACCAGGCGTGGGCATGGATGCGCGCCCGATCCCGCTCGAACCGGGGCTTCCAGTGGGGGAACCAGGCCGTGGGGATGGCGGAGGCATCGTGGGTGAAGCCCTCGAAGAGGCTCCGCTTGTCCTCCAACAGCTTCTTCAGCTGCTCGGGCCTGTAGCCGTCCAGACGGCTGAAGAGCGTCAGATCATGGGCCCGCGCCAGGATGTTGATGGTGTCCACCTGCACGAAGCCCAGCCGCTCGACGAGGGCCTGGAGCGAGGGCACGGTGGCCCGGCGGCTGGGATCGTCCAGCAGGCCCTGGGCTCCGAGAAAGAGGCGTTGGGCGGCGGAAGCGGGGACGAGAGGGAGCACGGATCACCACAGAGGAAAAACGCCAACCGCAGAGAACGCGGAGGAAGGAAACCGATTCCAGGATGCCCGGACGCGGAGAACCGCAAAAGGATCGGTCCGTTTTTGTGCCCTTTGTGTTCTTTGTGGTCAAAGAAAAAACTGGCCACAAAGAGCACAAAGGAAAACCTTCCTTTGCCTTCTTGCGGTGAATGCTTTTCTGTTCAGATCCGTGCGGCCAGCTCGGCCCCCTGCCGGATGGCGCGCTGGGCATCGAGTTCGACGGCCAGGTCGGCGCCGCCGATGAGATGCACCGAGCGCCCCAGGGCCTGCAGGGGCTCGGCGAGGCTCCGCTCGGAGACCTGGCCTGTGCAGAGGACGATGCTGTCCACGGCCAGGCACTTGGATCCGGCGTCCTTGCCGTCGCGGATCCAGAGGCCTTCGTCGTCGATGCGCTCGTAGTGGACGCCCCCCTGCATCTTCACCTTCATGGCCTTCAGGCCGGCGCGGTGGATCCAGCCGGTGGTCTTGCCGAGCCCGGCGCCCATGCGGTCGGTCTTGCGCTGCAGCAGGAAGACCTGGCGCGCGGGCTCCGGCGGCTGGGGCGCGGGGAGCAGGCCGCCCCGGAGGTCGTGGGTGCCGTCCACCCCCCACTCGCTCAGGTACCGCTCGACCCGGGGGGTGGCGTCGGGCTGCACCAGGAACTCGGCCACATCGAACCCGATGCCCCCGGCTCCGATGACGGCCACGGTCTTTCCGGCCGTCTTCCGTCCGGAGAGCAGGTCCGGGTAGCTGATCACCTTGGGGTGGTCGAGGCCCGGGATGTCGGGCCTGCGGGCCAGCACGCCCGTGGCGAGGATGACCTCCTCGTAGTCCGAGAGCAGCGCCACGGTGGCCCGCTCGCCCAGCCGCACGGTCACCCCCGCGGTGGCCAGGCGCCGCCCGAAGTAGCGCAGCATCTCGTAGAACTCCTCCTTGCCCGGCACGCGCTTGGCGAGGTTGAGCTGGCCGCCCAGCTCCGGGCCGGCCTCGAAGAGGGTGACCACATGGCCGCGCTCGGCGGCGTGGCAGGCGAAGCTCATGCCCGCGGCGCCCCCGCCTGCCACGGCGATGCGGCGGGGGGCGTAGGCCGGGGCGAAGACGAGCTCGGTCTCGTAGCAGGCCCGGGGGTTCACGAGGCAGGTGGCCCGCTTCTGCTGGAAGACATGATCCAGGCAGGCCTGGTTGCAGGCGATGCAGGTGTTGATGTCCGGGGCGCGGTCCTCGGCGGCTTTCTTCACGAACTCTGCGTCCGCCAGCAGGGGCCTCGCCATGCTCACCATGTCGGCGCAGCCGCCGGCCAGGAGCTCCTCCGCCACCTCCGGCGTGTTGATGCGGTTGGTGGCGATGAGCGGGATGCCCACCTCGCCCTTGAGCTTCTTCGTCACCCAGGCGTAGGCCCCGCGGGGCACCATGGCGCCGATGGTGGGCACGCGGGCTTCGTGCCAGCCGATGCCCGTGTTGATGATCGTGGCCCCCGCAGCTTCCACGGCCTGGGCCAGCCGTACCACCTCGTCCCAGCTGCTGCCCTCGGGCACCAGGTCCAGCATGGAGAGGCGGAAGATGACGATGAAGTCGGCGCCCACGGCGGCGCGCACGGCCTTCACCACCTCCACGGGGAAGCGCATTCGGTTCTCGTAGGATCCCCCCCAGCCGTCCGTACGGCGGTTGGTGCGGGCGGCGATGAACTCGTTGATGAGGTAGCCCTCGCTGCCCATGATCTCCACGCCGTCGTAGCCGGCCTGCTTGGCCAGGGCCGCACAGCGGGCGTAGTCGCGGAGGGTCGCCCGGATGCCGCGTTCCGAGAGGGCCCGGGGTTTGAAGGGGGTGATGGGGCTCTTCACGGGGGAAGGCGCCACGCTGAGGGGGTGGTAGCTGTAGCGCCCGCCATGGAGGATCTGCAGCGCGATCTTCCCGCCCCCGGCGTGGACGGCCTCGGTCACCTTCCGGTGCTTGCCCACCTGCCAGGGCCAGGAGAGCTGGGAACCGAAGGGCGTGAGGCGGCCCCGCAGGTTGGGGGCGATGCCGCCCGTGACGATGAGACCCACGCCGCCCCGGGCCCGCTCGGCATAGAAGGCCGCCAGCTTGGCGAAGCCGTCCTTGGCCTCCTCGAGGTTCGTATGCATCGAGCCCATGAGCACGCGGTTGCGCAGCGTGGTGAACCCGAGGTCGAGGGGAGCCAGCAGGTGGGGGTAGGGCACGGGCGCTCCGGGTCAGTGGAGCCAGTGTAGGGCCTGGCCGGGCCTACCCGGAGCCAGGGAGAGGACCCGGGAGGGTCTAGCTTCCCTCCGGGGAGTCGGATCGGGTCCGGCGATAGTGGCGGCGGGCCTTGGCGCGGTTGCCGCAGCTGGCCATGGAACACCAGCGCCGGGACCGGCCGCGGCTCTGGTCGAGGAACAGCCAGGTGCACTGGGCCCCCCCACATTCCCGGACGGGCGCCGTGGCCTGGGTGAGCAGGTCCGCCGCGGCCCGGGCGATGGGCCAGAGGAGCGAGGTCAGGGCGGCGGCATCGGGCCGCCAGTGCCAGACCAGCGCTTTCCCCTGGAGGCTGAGGCGCAGGTTCGGCAGGGCTTCCCGGAGGGCCGCATTGAGCCGGGCCAGGTCCCGGCCCGGGATCTCCCGGTCCTGGGCCCGGGCCGAGAAGACGCCGTACAGGGCCTCGCGCAGGCTCCGGGCGGCCTCGATCGCAGTCGAGGCCGCCGGGGCCTTGGCGGCGGCCCGGGCGATCAGTGCGGCCTCGCCCGCGGGGTCGATCAGGCCGGTCTGCCGGGCGAAGGCCACCAGCTGCGGATAGGTCCGCAGCCCATCCGTCTCCGGCCGGCCGCGGTCACCCCAGGTGTTCACGAAATCCAGGCAGAGATCGCCCCCCGACAGCTCGAAGGGGCCTTGGGCAGGCAGTGCAGGGGTTTCGTCCACACCTAAATGATAACCCAAAAATCCACCTTGACAGGTTATAAACGGACCTCATATTTAACCTCCATTCATCATCAAGGAGGTTATTCATGCCCGAGACCCAGACCCTGACCTCCACCTGCCTGGCGGACCAGCTCGAGCGCGGCTTCCGGGGCGGCGCCTGGCATGGGCCGGCCGTGATGGAGCTGCTGACGGGCGTCGATGGGCCCCTCGCACAGTGGCGGCCGTACCCCACCAGCCACTCCATGGCGGAGCTTGCGGGCCATCTGGCCTACTGGCTCCGGGACGCGGAGCGGCAGATCGTCGGCGCCCCCCACCTGCAGGGCGGACCAGGTTCCGATTGGGGCCCCGCCGTGATGGACTCCGAAGCCGCCTGGCAGGCGGTCTGCGCGGCCCTGGAGGAGGCCCATGGCCGCTTGAGAACCGCCGTCCTCCAGGTGGAGGAAAGCCGCTTCGACGAGGCCAGATCGGGCTCCGACACCACGATTCGCGGCCTTCTGATGGGCACGCTGCAGCACAACGCCTACCATGCGGGCCAGATCGCCCTGCTGCGCAAGCTGGCGGAGGCGGCCGGCGGGAGGCCTTCGTGACCCCCCTGGAAACCCGGACCCTCGAACGGCTCATCGCGCGCCGGGATCACCTGGCCGACCTGACCTCCTCGCGGAGGGAAGGCCAGTGGGTGGATCTCATGCGGCGGGTGGATGCGGCCATCGGCGCCATCGAGATCGGCACCTGGGGCACCTGTGCGGTGTGCCACGACCCCATGAATGCGGATCGCATGGCCCAGGACCCGCTGCTGACGGTCTGCCTGGAATGCCTGTCCGAGGCCGAGCGCCGGGGCCTGGAGCGGGACCTCCAATCCGCCGGCAAGGTGCAGCGCAGCCTGCTGCCGCCACCCCACCTTGTGCAGAACGGCTGGGAGGTGGCCTACCACTGGGAGCCCCGGGGCGTGGTGTCCGGGGACCATGTGGACTTGATCCCAGCCGCCTCGCCCGGAGAGCCCCTTCACCTGCTGCTGGGCGATGTGTCGGGGAAGGGGGTGGCCGCTTCCCTGCTGCAGGCCCATCTGCATGCCCTGTTCCGGGCGCTGGTGCCCACCGGGCAGCCGCTTCCGGACCTGTTCGGGCGGGCCAACGAGCTCTTCGCGGACGCCACTTCCTCGGTGAGCTACGCGACCCTGGTGGCCCTGCGGCTGGCCTCCGAGGGCCGCTTCTCGATCGCCAATGCGGGCCACCCCCGGCCACTCCTCGCCGATGGCCGGGGCGTGCGGCCCATCGAGGGTGGCGGTCTTCCGCTGGGCCTGTTCTGCGATTCCGTCTACGCCGAACGGGAGCTGACGCTACGCCCGGGCCAGACCCTGCTGCTCTATACGGACGGCTGGACGGAGGGCTCCCGGGATGACCGCGAGTTCGGCATCGGCCGGGCCGCCGCCGCCCTGCGCCGGAGCGCCGGGCTTCCCTTTCCCGACCTGCTGGCCGCCTGCCGGGCGGACCTCGAGCGGTACCTGGCCGGAACGCCCTGCGGCGACGATCTCACCCTGGTGGCCCTGCGGCGCCAGGCCGCCTGAAGGGCGGTTTCCCGCCCTGCCTGGAGGTGCCGCCCGGGGCTTCCGCCGGGTGGTGGCTCCGTCACTTCGGGGAGACGCGATTCCCTTTCGAGTGGTCGTAGCGGTCCAGGAAGGCCTGGAGGAAGGTCAGCCGCGTCTCGATGTCCGCTTTCCACTGCTCGAGCCGATCCCAGCCCGAGGGGGCGAGGGTGTAGACCTTCCGGGCCGGACCCCGGGAGTTCGTGTCCCAGTGGAAGGTCACATCGCCGGCCTCCTCCAGGGCTTGCAGGGTCCGGTAGGTGGCGCCAGGGTCCGCCTTGTAGCCAGGGAGGGTCTCCTGGAGCTCGGAGCGGATGGCGTGCCCATGCAGGGGGCCCTCCGCCAGGGCCAGCAGGATGAAGGCGGGGAGGTGGCGGGACTGTCGGCTGGAGGCGGGCATCGGACTATTCACCGGGGTGGGTGTTGGCGTGGGCCTGGGAAGCGGAAGGCTTTCCGGACAGGAGCGCTTCCATCAGGAACCCGCAGGCCAGGATGCCCGGAAGCGTCAACGCGAGCCTCAGCAAGGCGAACCGAAGGCCGAGGAAGGCGCTTTCCATCATAAGCATCGGAAGTTTGATGGTCGCCCAGGCGCCCAGGAAGATGACGAGGTTGGCCGGACGCGCCCCTTTTTCCCGGAGGGTCACGCCGATGGGAAAGGCCGCATAGATGGGTCCTGCGGCCCCGGTTCCCAGGAGCAGGGCCAGCAGGACCCCGCGGACCCCTGAGGCTGGTCCGAGGCTGCGGGCCACCGCTTCCTTCGGAACCCAGGCGTCGAAAAGGCCCATGAGGACGAGCACCGACGGGACGACGAGCGCCACATCGACCAGGCCCCGGCCCCAGTTCCGCAGGGAGTGGGCCGCCAGGTCCGGCCAGGACATCCAGAGGAGGAGGTGGGCCGCCAGGACCAGGAGGGCCACCCAGAGGGGGTTCTTGAGGCTGGGCTTCACAGGAGGCCTCCCATGAGGGCCCCGACCAGGAGGGCCAGGATCAGGCTCAGGGACTGGCGGAGGAGGGTGAACCGGCGCCCGAAGGCCGCGATCTCCATGGGGGCTGTGAGGGCGCCCACCATGGTCAGGGTCGTGAGAAAGCTCGCCAGGGCGGGCAGGCTGGCGCCCATGCGGTGCAGCGAGCCCGCCAGGGGATAGGCCACCGGGCCCGGGATGGTCATCAAGGCCCCCAGGGCGGCGAGGAGGAAAAACCCGGCGGTGCCGCGGCTCTGGAAAAGCGCGGCCACCCCGGCGGGCGGGATCGCGGCCATGGTCAGGCCCACGCCCGCCAGCACGGCCAGGAGTCCCGGGAGCAGACCCTGGCCGGACCGGACCGAGGCGCGAAGGGCCGCGCGGGTTCGGGCGCCATCGCGGAGCGCCGACAGGGTCACGCCAGCCACAGCCGCCACCAGGAGCACGAGGGGGAAGAGGCTCATGAGTCATCCTTTCAGTGTCATCTAGATGATTAATTCATCTAGATGACACATATTCATTCTGAGTCCACTTCTCGTCAACCCCCTTTTATCCAAATCTTGGATTGCTTGTTGTAATTGTTAATAAATATTTACTTGTATTTAAAACTCGACACTGCAACGGTGGGCCGGACCAACCCCTGCACGGGGTCGGTCCGGCCCAGCCTTTGACCTGGGATTGCCTCAGGGCTCTTCGGTCTTCTCCACCACGATCACCATGCGCGTGAGCACCGCGGCCAGGGCCCCCACGGCGGCGAAGATCGGCAGCAGGGCCGCGCCCACCAGGCCCAAGGTCAGCGGGATTTCGATGAGGGTCTTGCCCTCTTCGTTCTTCAGGATGATCCGCCGGATGTTGCCCTGATGGATGAGCTCCTTGATCTTGTCGAGGACCTTGCCGCCCTCGAGCTTGAATTCTTCGGTGCGGGTGCGGCCGGATGCGGTGTCGGTGGGCATGGGGATCTCCGAGGTCAGGCGCGGACCAGCAGATGCCGGGCCAGCCAGGTTTGAAAGCGGCCCAGCAGCAGGGCCAGGTGCAGGGTGAGGGGGACGAGGGTCAGGCCCGCCAGGCCGCAGAGGACCGCCGTCAGGCTCGGATGGGCGGCCAGCCAGGCGGGGCCGCCGAGGTCCACGCTGGAGGTGCCGGTGGCATGGAGCAGGCTCAGGACGGGAACCGCCACGAGCGCCAGCCCCGTGGTGAGGAGGCTGACCAGCGTCGTGAAGTAGACGACGCCCAGGGGCATGAGCAGCACGAAGTAGAGCAGACTGGTCCAGGTGCGGCGATCGCGGACCAGGGCCCCCAGCCGCGCGGCCCAGCCCTCGCCGACGGGCAGCAGGGGCGGGGCCTCGGCCTCCTCGCCACCCACCAGGGCCTTCAGCCAGTGCATCTCGGCCACGGCCAGGAGGCGGGTGCCGGACAGGAAGAGCAGCGCCACGGGAAGGCCGATGATCAGGATGGCCAGGCCCAGGCTCAGGGAGAGCCCCGTCACCGCGTAGGTGAAGGCGAGGATGCCCGTGGCCAGGGAGAGCAGCAGGTAGAGCAGGGTGGTGTAGGCGCGGCGCGAGCTTAGGACCTCGAAGAAACCGGGATGGGGTGGGGGTGGCAGGGACATGGATTCTCCGTGACTCCCCCAATCTAGGAGGTGGGGACGGCCCTGGGGGTGCGAACCGGCGAACGGAAGGCGGGCATCGGCGAAAGCACGGCCGACCGCAGACGATCCAGGGTCAGGTCCTCAACCCTCGCAGTTGTCTTAGTTGTCGTAGCAGGGGCCGACCTCCCGGACCTCGACGGTGGCCCATTCCGCGGCGGGGCAGGCCGTTGCGATGGCGACAGCCTCGTCCCGAGTCTGGCAATCCAGGTAGAAGAAGCCTCCGACCATTTCTTTGGACTCGGAGAAGGGGCCATCCAGGAGGGTGCGCTGGCCTTCCCGCACCTGCACCCGGACGCCCTCCCGGTCGGATCGGAGCGAGTTGGTGGCCACGAGCAGGCCGCGGGCCTGCAGGTCCTCCGCAAAGCGCACCATCCGGTCGTAGACGGCGTGTCCCTCTTCCGGGGTCCGGCTCGGGCGCTGCGCCCGCGATTCCAGGATCAGCAGCATGTAGGGCATGGGGATCTCCTTCCGGGTGGGGTTGAGAGGCTTGGGCGTGCTTAGGCATCGCCGCAGGCGGCGACCCGGTCGAGGAGCAGCTTCCGCTCCCGGGCGTTCCGCACGAGACCGGCCGCCCGCTGGAACTCGGCCCGGGCCTCTCCGGCGCGGCCCAGCTTCGCGAGGAAGTCGCCGCGGATGCTCGGGAGCAGGTGGTAGTCCCGGAGTGCCGGCTCGGAGGTCAGCGCATCGACGATCTCGAGACCCGCCGCGGGGCCGGAGGCCATGCCCAGCGCCACGGCCCGGTTCAGCTCCACGATGGGCGAGGGCGTGAGGCGGGCCAGCGCCTCATAGAGGGCGGCGATGCGCGCCCAGTCGGTGTCGTCGGCCGTACGGGCGCGCGCGTGGCAGCCGGCGATGGCCGCCTGCAGCGTGTAGGGGCCCGGGGGCCCTCCCAGCGCCTGGCCCTGCGCCAGGGCCCGCTCAAGGCCGGCCAGGCCGCGCCGGATGAGGAGCTGATCCCACCGTCCGCGATCCTGGTCGAGCAGGAGGATGGGTTCGCCGTCGGGCCCCACGCGCGCCCGCAGCCGGGAGGCCTGGATCTCCAGGAGGGCGACCAGGCCGTGGACCTCCGGCTCCTGCGGGACCAGCCCGGCCAGGATGCGGCCGAGCCGCAGGGCCTCCTCGCAGAGCCCGGGCCGGATCCAGTCCTCGCCGGCGGTGGCCGAATAGCCCTCGTTGAAGATGAGGTAGATCACTTCCAGCACCGAGGCCAGGCGGTCGTGGAGCTCGGTCCCGCGGGGCCCTTCGAAGGGAACCTGCGCCTCGGCCAGGGTCCGCTTGGCCCGGACGATGCGCTGCGCGACGGTGGACTCCGGCACGAGGAAGGCGCGGGCGATCTCCCCGGTCGTCAGGCCCCCCAGCAGCCGCAGGGTGAGCGCGGTCCTGGCCTCGGGCGAGAGCCGCGGGTGGCAGGCGATGAACATGAGCCGCAGCAGGTCGTCCCCGATGGGATCGTCCAGTTCGGCGTGGAAGGCCTCCATGGCCGTCTCCTGCTGGGCCTCGAGTTCCCGGCCCAGCTCCTCGTGCTTCCGCTCAGCCAGCTTGAGTCGCCGCAGCCGGTCGATGGCCCGGCGCTTGGCCGTGGCCATGAGCCAGGCCCCGGGATTCTCCGGGACCCCCGTTCCGGGCCACTGCTCGAGGGCGGCGACGAGGGCATCCTGGGCGAGCTCCTCCGCCAGGTCCAGGTCGCGCACCATCCGCAGGAGCCCCGCGATGAGCCGGGCGGATTCCATCCGCCAGACGGCGTCGATGGCTCGATGGGCGTCGGATGTCGTCACATGGGAATCAGACCAGCTTCGCCGACGGGCCGCAACCTCCCGGGACGCCCCGGCCTTTCCGGAGGGTGGCCGTCAACCTCGCATGGCCTCTTCAAGGGAAGCGATGTCGATTTCCCTCATGGGCATCATGGCCTCGAAGGCACGCTTCGCAGCTTGGCCGCCCCTGGCCATCGCCTCGGTCAGAACGCGAGGCGTGATCTGCCAGCTGATGCCCCACTTAGAGTGCCTAACGAAACCCCCACGGGGCCGCGCGACGCCCGCCGGCCCTCGCCCGGAGGGAGAAAGCCGGGTGGGGCGTCCCGCGGCGTCACGGCTTCAAAGGCCCAGCGGCCTTGTACGAATTGAAGATGATGCCGGACGGAAATGCCTTCGTGCTGACAAGCTCGAACGATATGGGCGGGGTTCCCTTCGCAAAGACGCGTTTCCCCGTGCCCAACAAGACCGGATAGACGGCCAGCAGGACTTCATCCGCGAGCCCATGCTCGAGGAGCGGGGAAGTCAGCGTCGAGCTGCCCGAGAGGATGAGGTCCGGGCCGTCTTGCGACTTGATGCGGCGGATGCCTTCCAAGATGTCCGGTCCAAGGCCCTCGAACGGTCCCCACGCAAGGCTTTCCGGGTGATGGGTCGCGATGTATTTTGTCGCCGCGTTGAGGGCATCGGCCATCGGACTGCTCGGCGCCTTCGGCCAGAAGCCCGACCAGATATCGTAGGTGCGGCGGCCAAACAACAGGCCGAAGCTCCCGCCGTACGCCGCCAGCATGGCATCCCGGCCAGCGGGCGTCCGATAGGGCGCGGTCCAGTCGCTGTAGGGGAAATCATCGCCGTCCGCGGAATGCTGGATCACGCCGTCCAGCGACATGTGTTCGATGATTTTGAGCTTTCTCATCTGGATCACCGGCATCGTTTCAATCTGGCTGGTTGCCCGGGGGAACCGCGGACGGATCCATCCACACAGCCTCCCAGACATGGCCGTCAGGGTCGGTGAACTCGCGGGCGTACATGAAACCAAGATCCTGGATGGGGTTGATGTCAGACACCCCGCCATTTTCGGCTGCCGCGGTGTTCATCGCATCTACCGCCTCGCGGTTCTCGCAGGAGACGGCGAGCATCACCTCGCTGGAGGTTGGCTGGGGAATGGCCCGTGTCGTGAAGGTGCGCCACTTGGCATGGGTCAAGAGCATCACATAGATGGCCTCACTCCATACCATGCAGGCCGCGGTTTCGTCGGAGAACACGGGATTGTTGGTGAAGCCGAGGGATGTGTAGAACGCCATCGACTTCTTGAGATGGGTGACGGGCAGGTTCACGAAAATCATTTTTTGCATCGAGTGCTCTCCTTGTCGGTGGGGCTGGGGCGGGGCCGTTGCGTTTAGGCCTTCTGGGCGATCTGGGCCCGCAGGCGTTCTTCCTGCTCCCGCAGCTCGGGTGTGAACTGAGGGCCGAAATCCTCGGCTTCGAAGACTTGGCGGAGCTCGATCTCGGCTGCTTCGCCTGTGGGATTGGGGCAGCGCTTGATCCATTCGACGGCCTCGGCCATCGACCGGACCTGCCAGAGCCAGAAGCCGGCGATCAGCTCCTTCGTTTCGGTGAAGGGCCCGTCGATCACGGTCCGCGTCGTGCCGGAGAACCGCACCCGCACGCCCTTCGAGCTGGGGTGGAGCCCTTCCCCCGCCAGCATCACGCCGGCCTTCACCAGCTCATCGTTGTAGCGGCCCATGTCGGTCAGCAGTTTCTCGTCGGGGAGAACGCCCGCCTCCGTGTGCTGGGTCGCCTTGATCAGAACCATGACGCGCATGGTCATTCCTCCTTGGAAAAATTGGGGTTGGAAAGGTTTAAGGTCCGGAGGGGGAGGAGCGCCCCCAACCGCGCCTCGCGCAGGTACAGCCCTCCCCATATCAGCGCGGCCACATAGGTGGGGAAGAGGATGTGCGAGAACAGGGGATCACCGATCCGCACATGGGTGGCGACCGCGCCGCCCAGGTAGCCCGTGAGCAGGATGGCCCCGAGCATGGAGGTCCTGGGAACCGCGTAGAGCACGACGCAGACGAGCAGGGTGATTCCGAGGGGGCCCGCGACATGCTCCGAGTAGCCGAGCTTGGCGAAGGCCTCGAGGACCGGCGGCAGCCGCATCACTTTGGCGGCGCCGTCGAAGGCCAGGAACAGGATCGGCAGGGCGCTGAGGATGCGCCCCACCCAGAGCCATCGGCCCGGGGTGGGGCCCGGGGTGCGGGCCGGGGTGGAGACGGGTGGGGTGCTCGTGGGCATGAGGGCCTCCGCGGGGTGGCTTCCGCACGGGATGGCGGCAGGCCCCGGATTCTACTCATGCGTCGAATGGGCGGCGGCGGAATCGACAGGCGTTGAATCTTTTTTTATGATTAATTGTTAAGTTTTTTGTTTGGTGTAAATCGATTCATGGGTCTTCCGGCCGGATGACGCCGGGGGCCTTCATTGCACCTCCTGGGAAGGGGGAATGGCCGGGGTTCAGCCGAGGTTCGGCACGCGCCAGAGGGCCAGCTCCTCGCCCAGGGCGGGCACGGGCAGCAGGCCGTTCTCCACGGCCCCGTCATCGCTCTCGGCCTCGCAGAGGTAGGCGGCGACGGCGCCCAGGGGCTGATCCGTGGGCACCAGCGACCACCCCGCGGGGGCCTTCCGGGGGCCCCGCCGCCAGGAGACCGACAGCTCGCCCACGGCGGCCGCCTCCAGGATGGCCCGGCCCTCTTCCGAGCCCAGGGCTTCGACCAGGGGCACTTCCACCTCGAAGGCGCCCAGGGCCTCCTGGAGGGAGAGGCCGTGCTGGCGCAGGTGGGCCGCCACGGAGGGGGGCACCAGGTAGGCCGCCGGACGGTCCACCACGGTGGTGCCCACGAAGCGGCCGAGGTGCGGGATCGTCACGGTCGAGGGCGCGCCCTCCAGGGTGCGGGGCGTGCGCGTGAGGATCTCCACGGGCCGGTCGAAGCGCTCCAGGCCGTAGCGCACGGCGATGCGCTCCCGGGGCGTCTGGCTCTCCGTCACGGTCTGCAGGACTTCGTCCCGGTGCGCGGCCACATGCTTGAGCGTCTCCAGCATGAAGGCGTAGGCGGTCCGGACCCGCTCCGAGAACGGGATGTACGAGTAGCACTCCAACAGCAGGTCCATGCGGCTGGTGAGGCCCCGGTAGTTGCTGCCGAAGCGGGGGTGGTGGGGGTAGGTCATCCAGCCTTCGCGCACGGGCGCGCCGGGCTCGGCGTCGCGGTCCGCGTCCAGGGCCCGCTCGTCCTCCACGAAGTTGCCGTACCAGCCCGCGTCCAGGCCGTGATTCGCCTTGAGCGCGGCGGTGACGGGCGGCAGCAGGCGGTTCCGCATGTACTCGATGGGCTCGCCCCGGCCGCTCTCCACGGTGTGGGGGATGTCGTAGGTCATGGAGAAGCGGTGCACCGAGCCGTTGGTGGCGTGGTTGTCGATGGTGAGGTCCGGCGCCCAGGGCTGGCAGACCCGGGTCTGCAGCAGGCGCATCTCGACGCCCTCCTGCCGCAGGTAGTCGCGGTTCAGGTTGATCTTGGCGGCGTTCACGCGGGTGCCCACGCCGCTGTCGGGCCCCAGCTGGCCCGTGAGCTTGGGCAGGTGCAGCTTGCGGTTGCCGGGGTCGATGGCGTCGTTGCCGTCGGGGTTGAAGAGGGGCACCACCACCAGGGTGAGGTCGGAGAGGATCTGCCCCGCATCCAGGCCAGGCTTGCCGTCCAGGAGGTCGCGCACCAGCATCAGGCAGCCTTCCTTGCCTTCCACCTCGCCGGCGTGGATGCCGCTGATGACCAGGACCACGGGCCGGCCCAGGCTCCGGGCCTCCCCGGGGGTCGTCACGCCGTGGGCCGACAGCACCAGCAGGGGCAGCTCCCGGCCCTGGGGGCTCACGCCGAAGGAGGTGACATGCAGGCGCTTGTCGCCCTTGGCCTCCAACCCGGCGATGAAGGCCATCACATCCGCGTGGCGGCTGGTCTCCTCGTAGCGGGTGGCTTCGGCGCGGGTGAGCAGGGACATGGAGGCTCCGGAAGGGGTTGGGCATTCTCTCGCCGGAGGGGCCCGGCTGCTAGTGCACCCCTAGCGTTTCGCCACGAGCTCGATCTCCACCGCGGCGCCCAGGGGAAGCTCGGCCACGGCGACGGTGGTGCGCGCGGGGTAGGGCGCCCGGAACCTGGATTCGTAGGCGGCGTTCATGGCCTGGAAGTGGGCCATGGTCGTGAGGTAGACATTGACCTTGATGACCTGGTCCATCGTCAGCCCGGCGTCGCCCAGCACGGCTTCGAGGTTGTCGAAGGCCCGGTGCGTCTGGGCCCCGATGTCGCCCGGCACCAGGCGGCCCGTGGCCGGGTCGATGGGCGTCTGGCCCGAGAGGTAGAGCAGGTCGCCCGCCCACACGGCCCGGGAGTAGGGCCCGATGGGCGCGGGCGAGCCGGGGGCGGCGACGGGGATGCGGATCGGGGTGGGAGCCATGGGATCTCCTGCTCGGGCCTTCGGGGGGCGTGCTTCAGGCTAGCGGAACGCCACCTGCCGGAGCTCCGCGCGGAAGAACTCGCCCTCCGCATCGAAGCGCGGCGTGCCCGGGTGCCAGCCCACGCGGAGGCGGGTGGGGATGGTCAGGCCCTGGAAGGTCTCTTCGGCCTCCACGAGGCCGCCGAAGGGCTCCTCGCGGAAGCCCCCGCCCCCGGGATTCCCCCAGCGGAGCAGGCGCACTTCGCGCAGGCGCCCCGCTTCGTCGGTGTGGAGGTGCAGGTCCCCGGGCTCGCCGTCCACCGGCACCTCGGCGCGGAGGCGGTCCTCGCCTTCCTGGGTCCAGGTCACGGCCGGATCCGCCAGCAGGGAGGGCAGCCAGATGGATTCTGCCCGCAGGCGGCCCCGGGCCGAGCGGGTGATGTCCGGGCCCTCGGCCCTGAGGAAGGGGATCAGGCCGAAGAGGGCCCAGTGCATGGCCCCCCGACCTTCCAGCAGGCGGTCCGAGCCGCGGATGGTCAGGCCCTTCATCCGCACCTTCGCGGCCCAGATCATGCCCCGGCTCCGCACGATGACCTGTTCGGCCTCGAAGGGATGCCAGCCCTTCAGGCGGATCGTGCCCGTCATGACGAGGCGCACGGCCTCGGGCAGCCGGGTGCCGGGTGCCACCGCATGGTTCAGGAAGCGCTGCGCCCCGGAGGGCAGGGTCCGCCGCGAGGAGGGATCATAGGTCTCGGTGCCCGGTGGGACCGAGCGCCAGAGGTCGTCGAGGGACAGGGGCCGGGTCACGCGCTGCCTCCTGGGGCGGTCTCAGAGGCTCCGCTTCAGCACTTCCAGGCCCATGTGGGAGACGCGGTAGCGGCCGATGGCCCGCTCCCGGATGAGGTCATGGCGCTCCAGGTAGGCCAGGTCGGCATCCGTGGCCCCGGCCTTCACCAGGTGGTCCCGCGGCACATCCGGGTGCTTGGCCACCACCTGGAGCAGGGTGAGTTGGCGGGGAGTGATGGCATCGGCCACGGGGGCTCCTAGGGGCTGGTCTGTCGGCGGTAGCTGGGACGGTGGAGGTCCGAGATCTGGACCGTGAGGCTGAGCCGCATCTTCCCGGCGGTGAGGGGGAAGGCGGGCTTCAGCACCGCCAGCAGGGCCTCGCTGAGTCCGGCCTTCACCTCGTCCGGGCGGCCGCCGAGGATCTGCAGGTTCAGGGTGACGAAGGCTTGGTCCGGCGCGCCGTCGCCGATGACGAAAGTCTCGTGCCGGATCACGCGGCTCTTGATGTCGGCCAGCGTGAACAGGCCCGTGTCCGCCAGGGTCCGGTTGACCTCCCGCAACAGGCCCGTCCAGTCGGGCGCGTCGAGGAGGTTGGCGGAGTGTTCGAGGAGGCAGTGGGGCACGGGCCAGTCTAGCGCCGGAGGCCGGGTTTCCGCGTGACGCCCTTGCGGCCGCCCTGGTCCCAGTAGCTGGTCTCCTCCGCGAAGCAGATGTTCTCCAGGTCCGTGACCCGCTCCTGCAGGCAGGCCTGGGCGTCGGCGATGGCCTGGTTGTAGATGGCCGGGCCGAGCTCCTTCAGGCAGAAGGAGAGGAAGGTCCCCGCCCCCAGGTCGCCCACGCTCTCGCCGTACTCCTCGGCCACGAAGCGCTGGATGGCCCCGTGCAGGCGCTTCTCGGTGTCGGGGGAGAGTTTGATGTCCATGGGAGCCTCGCGGATCGCCTCGGATTCCAGTGTGGCTGCGGTTGACGGGGGGAGGAAACGGTGGACAGAGGTCACTTGGATGCCCGATGCCTCCGTGATGGCTCTATCTTGTCGGTGGATCGGCCGGTGGCCGCTGCCCGGGAGACACCATGCCGCCCACCCAACCCAGCCCGACGCTCGGCCAGACCCTCGGTCCTGACGGCCGGCTGCTCTTCCTCAGCCGGGCGGCGCGGATGTTCTCGTACGGGTTCCTGTCGGTGGTGCTGGTGCTCTACCTGGCGGGCCTGGGCTTCGGCGAGGGGCGCATCGGCCTGCTGCTGACGCTGACCCTGGTGGGCGACACGCTCATCTCGCTCTGGATCACGCTCCATGCCGACCGCATCGGCCGCAAGAAGATGCTGGTCCTGGGCGCGGCGCTCATGGTGGCGGCGGGGGTGCCCTTCGCCCTCAGCGGCGATTTCACGGTGCTGGTGCTGGCGGCCACCTTCGGCGTCATCAGCCCCTCGGGCAACGAGGTGGGGCCCTTCCTGGCCATCGAGCAGGCGGCCCTCTCCCAGCTGCTGCCCGAGGACCGCCGCACCGGCGTCTTCGCCTGGTACAACCTCACCGGCTCCTTCGCCACCGCCACCGGCGCGCTGGCCGGGGGCTGGGCCGCCCAGGCCCTCCAGGCCTCGGGCCTGGCGCCGGTGGCCAGCTACCGCGTGCTGGTGTTCGCCTACGCCGCCGTGGGGCTGATCCTCGCCCTGCTCTTCGCCAAGATGTCCGGGGCGGTGGAGGCGCCGCCGCCTGCGTTCCCCGCTGCGGTCGGCGCCCCCGCCAACCGTTTCGGCCTGCATGCCTCCAGGGGCGTGGTGCTGCGGCTGTCGGCCTTGTTCTCGCTGGACGCCTTCGCCGGCGGCTTCGTCATCCAGAGCATCGTGGCCTACTGGTTCCATGTGAAGTTCGGCGTGGCACCGGGAACGCTGGGCTCCATCTTCTTCGCGGCCAACATCCTGGCCGGGCTCTCCAGCCTCTACGCCGTGAAGCTGGCGGGGAGGATCGGGCTCATCCGCACCATGGTCTTCACCCATGTCCCCTCGAATGTGCTGCTGATCCTGGTGCCGCTGATGCCGAACCTGCCGCTGGCCATCGCGGTGCTGTTGCTGCGCTTCAGCATCTCCCAGATGGATGTGCCCACGCGCCAGGCCTACACCATGGCCGTGGTGGCCCCGGATGAGCGGTCCGCCGCCGCCGGCGTCACCGGCATCGCCCGCACCACCGGGGCCGCCATCTCCCCGGTGCTGGCCACGCCCCTCCTGGCCATTCCGGCCCTGGCCGGGACGCCCTTCCTCATCGCGGGGGGCCTCAAGCTCCTGTACGACCTGCTGCTGTACCGCAGCTTCCAGGCGTCGGAAGTCGGCAAGTCGGGAGAGGCATGAACAGGTAAGGCACCATAAGGTTTGTTATTGGATTAAAACGCTTAAGCAATCATGTTACAACATAAAAAATACTAGACACAAACAATGAATGGGGACCACGCTCGGGACCGCCCTCTGGAGGTGGGCTTCCATGCAGCAGTCCCTCTTCTCCTCTTCCCTCTGCTTCCGGCTGGCCTTCCTCGTGGCGCCGGCCCTGCTCGCCCAGAGCGGTCCCATGCCGCCGCCGCCGTTGATGCTCTTCGTCCGCGAGGAGGTCAAGCCCGGCCATGGGGCCGCCCACTCGGTCACGGAGTCCGCCTGGACGCGGACGCTCATCAAGGGCAAGTCCACGGATCACTACCTGGGCATGAACGCCCTCACCGGGGCCAGCGAGGCCTGGTTCATCATGGGCTACGCCAGCTTCGCGGACTGGGAGGCCAAGCAGAACGAGTTCGACAAGAACCCGGCGCTGAAGCACGAGATCGAGAAGATCTCCCAGCAGGACGGCGACCACCTCACCGGCACGCGCACCTTCCTGGGCGCCCTCCGCAAGGACCTGAGCTACGGCCCGCCCGTGGAGATCGGCAAGATGCGCTACATGCGGGTGCGGACCTTCCGGATCAAGCAGGGGCAGGGCGGGGCCTTCGAGGAGGGCGTCAAGACGGCCCTGGCCGCCTATGAGAAGAGCCACTACGCGGCCTCCTTCGCCTTCTACGAGGTGGCCGCCGGCACCGGCTCGCCCACCTTCGTCGTGCTGCGGCCCCTGAAGTCCCTGGCCGAGCTGGACGGCATGGCGGACGCGGAGAAGGCCTTCCAGGGGGCCCTGGGCGAAGAGGGCCGCAAGGGCATGCAGAAGGTCTTCGCCGAGACGGTGAACGCCGTGGAGAACCAGCTCTTCGCCTTCAACCCCAAGTTGAGCTACCCCGGCCCCGGCGTCGTCGCCAGCGACCCCGGCTTCTGGACGGTCAAGCCGCCGAAGGAAGGCGCGAAGTAGCCCGCCCGGCCCTTGGATGGCCCCGGGCGGCCCGGTGCGACACGGCGCGACCCGGCGCGGAGGGCGGGAGGACCGCCCTCCGCAGCTTTGGCTTCAGGCTTCCGGCGTCGAGGGATCAGAATGGAGGTCCCCACCCCCCGGAGTTCCCATGAAGCGCCTCGCCAGCCTGCTGCTCCTGCCCCTCTTCTTGTCCGCCCAGGAACCGAAACCCGCCGCTCCGGCCAAGGTCCCCGAGAAGGTCAAGGTGGCCCCGCCCGCCCGCCGGGACCAGGAACTGGAGAAGCGCCAGGTCCAGGCCGACCGCCTCGCCAGAGAGGCGCGCCAGCAGAAGCTGCGGGCGACCCAGGAGAAGACCCGCCAGGCGGCCTACAAGCGGGCCGAAGCCGAGGCCCTGAAGAAGGCCGACGCGGCGCGGCGGCAGGCGGAGGGGCTCCAGAAGCGGGCCGATGCCCACAAGAAGCGGGCCGAGGAACTCCACCGCAAGGCCGAGGAATCCTGGAAGGCCTACCAGGCCGCCACCAAGCCCGCCGAGGTCGCCAAGCCCAAGGCCGTCGAGGCGCCCAAGCCCAAGGTCGCCGAGGCGCCCAAGGCGAAACCCGCCGAGGCCCCGAAGCCTGAGGCCCCCAAGGCCGAGGAACTGAAGGCCGAGCCCGGCGACAAGAAGGGCTGAAGGCAAGCCTCTCCCGGCCGGATCAGTCCGGCGGGGCCCCGCCGGGATCCTTGTCCACGGATTCCGGCTTGGCGAAGCGCTGGGCCCGCAGGTGGAAGTCGTCGGTGAAGGTGCGGCGCACGGGCGGCGGCGGGGCGGCCTCGGCCACCTGGCGGGCCCGCCGCACGCGCCAGAGCGCCCAGGCGGTGGGGAGCAGCAGCAGGGCCGGATACTCCAGCAGGAGGCGCAGGGGCGTGAGGCGGAACTGCGTGGGGCGCAGGCCGTCGGCGTACCAGGCGTCGAGGATCCACACCTCGTCGTCCACGCGCAGCTCCGCCGCCTCGGCCTTGGCCATGCGGAGCACCTGGTCCGCGTCGCCCTGCCGGGCCGTGACGAAGTCCGTGAGCTGGCTGTCGGGATCGCGATCCACGCTGCGCACCGTCATCCAGGCGACCCCGGGCCGCTGCACATGGCAGAAGGGGTTCAGGGCGATGAGGAACACCTGCACCGCCAGGATCCACGCCACGGCGCCCACCAGGGCCCAGAGGCCGATGAGGGCGGTCCAGCGGAGGGCGGGGCGCGAGAGGGGCGGCATCAGCCGAGTATCGCTGATTCCGGCCCGGGCCAATTCGCAGGTTTATGACCCCGCTGTCGAAAAGATTCTGTTGCCCCCATTCTGGTTCTCCCATGCCTTCTCCCGATGCCCAAGACGCCCTGCCCGATCCCGCCGGCGCCGCCGGCCCCGGCGGGCTGGCGGAGCTGCCGCTGGACGCGTTCCCCCTGGGGATCACCCTCGTGGATGGGGCGGGCCGGGTCCTCCAGGCCAACGCGGAGGCCAGCCGCCTGCTGGGGCTCTCCCGGGCCGAGCTCGAGCTCCGCACGCTTGAGAGCCCCCTCTGGGATCTCTTCCATGCCGACGGCGCCCCGATGGCGGCCGAGGATCTGCCGGGCCTGCGGGCGCTCCGGGAGGGGCGCCGGGTCGTGGAGCCGGAGCTGGGGGTGCGGCGGCCCGATGGGGAGATCATCTGGCTCAGCGTCACCGCGGCGCCCCTGGAGCGGGGCCGGGTGCTCATCACCTTCAGCGATGTGTCGGACCACCACCGGTCCAAGGCCGTGCTGGCCGAGGCCAGGCAGGCCCAGGAGGCCCTGCAGAAGCAGGATCTGGCCTTCCGGGAGGTGAACAGCTTCCTCGCCACCTGCGGCAGCGCGCCCGGCGAGGACTTCTTCCAGTCCCTGGCGCGCTTCCTCGCCGGGAAGCTGGGCATGGACTTCGTCTGCATCGACCAGCTCGAAGGGGACGGCTTGAGGGCCCAGACGCTGACCGTGTGGAGCGATGGCCGCTTCGAGGACAATGTGGCCTATGCCCTGAAGGGCACCCCCTGCGGCTCCGTGGTGGGGGAGACCGTCTGCTGCTTCCCCGCCGGGGTGGCGGGCTCCTTTCCGGACGACGCCATGCTCCGGGACCTGCGGGCGGAGAGCTATGTCGGCGTCACCCTCTGGGATCACCGGGGCCACCCCGCGGGCCTGATCGCGGTGATCGGGCGGCGCCCCCTGGCCGATCCGGCCCTGGCGGAATCCGTGCTGAAGCTGGTGGCGGGGCGCGCGGCCGGGGAGCTGGAGCGCCGCCAGGCGGAGGCGGCCCTGAAGGAGAGCGAGGCCTCCTACCGGCGCCAGTTCACGGACAGCAGCGCCATCATGCTGATGATCGATGCGGACGGGGGACAGATCCTCGACGCGAACGCGGCGGCGGTCGCCTTCTACGGCTACCCGAGGGAGCGGCTGGTCGGCATGTCCATCTCGGAGATCAACGCCCTGCCGGCCGAGAGGCTCGCAGAGGCCATGGCCTCGGTCCGCAGGGAGACCGGAGGCCGCTTCGAGTTCCAGCACCGGCTGGCGGACGGGTCCATCCGCGAGGTGCAGAGCTCCTCCAGCCGCATCCAGCTGGGGAACCGCGAGGTCCTGCACTCGATCGTCCACGACATCACCGAGCGCAAGCGGGCCGAGAAGACCCTGCGGGAGCGCGAGGAGCAGCTGCGGGTCATCTTCGAGACCTCCGAGGCGGGCATCATCCTGGTGGCGTCGGACGGGAGTGTCGCCTTCGCGAACCGGCGCATGGCGGAGATGTTCGGCGTCAGCCTCCAGGACCTCATCGGCACCCCCTACACGAACCACCTGCACCCTTCCGAAAAGCAGGTGGGCGACGAGCGCATGCGCCAGCTGATCCAGGGGCAGGTCCACTCGGTCTCCGTGGAGCGGCGCTACCTCCGCCAGGACGGCAGCGAGTTCTGGGGCCACCTGTCCGGGCGGCGGCTGGAACACCCGGACGGCAGCCTGGATGCCCTGGTGGGGGTGATCACGGACATCACCGAGCGCAAGCGCATGGAGCGGGAGCAGCTGCTCATCGAGCAGAAGATCCAGCAGTCCCAGAAGATGGAAAGCCTGGGCAGCCTGGCGGGCGGCGTGGCCCACGACATGAACAATGTGCTGGGGGCCATCCTGGGGCTGGCCTCGGCCCACCTCGAGAACCACCCGGTCGGCAGCCCCGCCCACGGCGCCTTCAGCACCATCCTCAAGGCCGCCCGGCGGGGCGGGGAGATGGTGAAGAGCCTGCTGAACCTGGCGCGGCAGAACCCCGCCGAGCAGCGGGAACTGGATCTGAACGCCATCCTCCGGGAGGAGGTGCACCTGCTGGAGCGCACCACCCTCGCGAAGGTGAGGCTGCAACTCGATCTGGCCCCGGACCTGCGCCCCGTCCGGGGGGACGCCGCCGACCTGGCCCACGCCTTCATGAACCTCTGCGTCAACGCCGTGGATGCCATGCCGGAGAACGGCACCCTCACCTTGGGAACCCGGAACCTGGAGGGGGGTTGGGTCGAGGCCCGGGTGGAGGACACGGGGACGGGCATGGCCCCGGAGGTGCTGGAGAAGGCCCTGGATCCCTTCTTCACCACCAAGGAGGTGGGCAAGGGTACGGGCCTGGGGCTCTCCCTCGTCTACAGCACCGTGAAGGCCCACGGCGGGAAGATGGAGCTCCAGAGCGAGCCCGGCCGGGGCACCTGCGTGATCCTGCGCTTCCCCGCCTCCGGCGTTTCCGGGGAGCCCCGGGAATCCTCCGGGCCCCAGAAGATCGTGGGCGGCCTCCCCTCGCTGAAGGTCCTCCTGGTGGACGACGACGAGCTGATCCAGAGCTCCATACAGGCGATCCTCGAGCTGCTCGGGCATCGCGTCACCCTCGCCCCCAGCGGCGAGGAGGCCCTGGCCAAACTCGAGGCGGGCCTGAGGCCCGCCGTGGTCATCCTCGACATGAACATGCCGGGCCTGGGCGGGGCGGGGACCCTGCCGCGCCTGCGGGCCCTGCTGCCCGATCTGCCCGTGCTGCTGGCCACGGGCCGGGCCGATCAGACGGCCCGGGACCTGACCCAGGCCCACGCAGGCGTCACCCTGCTCGCCAAACCCTTCAGCATGGGCGACCTGCAGCGCCACCTGGAGCCCTTCACCCGGCGATGACACCGGGTGAAGGGGCACCGCTCGGGGTGGCCAGGGTCTGTTTTCAAAACAGACCCTACATGTCCACGAGCTTCGGGTGCGTCAGGCGCTCGAAGTCCTGGTAGGACATGCGGATCAGCTCGGTGTGCGTCCCGGCGTTGAAGGCGATCTCCTTGTCGGCCGCCAGGTGCGGCTCCACGAAGACCGGCATGCCGTAGAGGTTCCCGAAGGGCGGCATGGCCCCGGGTTCGCATTCCGGGAAGTCGGCGATGAACTCGCGCTCGTCGGCCAGCTCGGCGCGGATGGCCCCGGCGGCCTGGCGCAGGCGCTCCAGGTCCACCTTCCGGTTGGCCGGCACCACGGCCAGGACCAGGCGCCCGTCCAGGTTCACCACCACCGTCTTGGCCATCTCCTTGCCGGAAATGTGCGCGGCCCCGGCGACCGAAGTGGCCGTGAAGGCCACCGGATGTTGGATGACCTGGTGGGCCACCCGGTTCTGGGAGAGGAAATCCTTCAGCAAGGTCGTGGGCATGGCAGCCTCCTGGGACCGAACCCGGATGGGCGCCGGAGGGGCGCGGCACAAGGCCGGGCGGGCGCAGCACAAGGATCGGTCCCGGGAGGGGGGGCGCCATGAAGGTGAGGGCACTCAGCCCCGCAGCGCGGCGCCGACGGTGTCCGCCATGGGCGTGGTGGGACGGCCGATGAGGCGGCGCAGGGTGCGGGAATCGTCGAAGAGGCCACCCTTCGCGGCGCCGGTGTCGGATTCCGCCAGCAGGCTGGCGATGGCTTCGGGCAGCCCGGCGCCCAGGAGGATGGCCTTGAACTCCGCTTCGGGCAGGTTCTGGTAGGCCACGGCCTTGCCCGACTGGCGGCTGAGCTCCGCGGTCAGCTCGCGCAGGGTGTAGGCCGTGTCGCCCGCCAGCTCGTGGACCTGGCCCGCCTGGCCGTCGCGCAGCAGCACGGCGGCGGCGGCCTCGGCGTAGTCGGCGCGGGCGGCCGAGGCGATCTTCCCTTCGCCCGCGCTGCCCAGGAACGCCCCGTGCTGCAGGGCCGATGGGATGCTGGCCGCATAGTTCTCCGTGTACCAGCCGTTCCGCAGCAGCACGAAGGGCAGACCCGAGGCCTTCAGGTAGGCTTCCGTCTCCCGGTGTTCGAGCGCCAGGGGCAGGGGCGAGGTGTCGGCGCGGAGCAGGCTCGTGTAGGCCAGGAGCGGCACCCCGGCCTTCCGGGCCGCGTCCACGGCGGCGCGGTGCTGGGCGAACCTCTGGCCGATCTCGTTCGAGGAGATGAGCAGCACCTTCCCGGCGCCGCGGAAGGCCTCGACCAGCGTGTCCGGTCGGTCATAGTCGGCCTTGCGCACCTGGATGCCCTGGGCGGCCAGATCCTGGGCCTTCTCGGGGCTGCGCACGGCGGCCACCAGCTGGGCGGCGGGCACCTGCTTCAGGAGGGAGGCCAGCACGAGGCGGCCCAGCTGGCCGGTGGCGCCAGTGACGACGATGGGGCCGGTGAGAGGGCTGGTGAGGGGGTGGGGGGTCATGGGATCTCCTGGAGAAAGTGCAACCGGAATGGTTGCGGATAAGGGCAAAAAAAGTCAGGCGGGCTGGGCCTTCACGCCCGCCACCAGATCGGCGAGGGTGACGCCCGCCAGCTGCCGCTCCAGGGCTTCCTGGGCGAGGCGGAAGTGGTGGGTGAGCAGCCCCTGGATGGAGCGGCCCACGGGACACTGCACATTGGGGGCCGCCGCGTGCAGGGGGAAGGCGGCATCCACCCCCATGGCCGCCAGCACCTGCTGGAGGTGGATGGCTTCCGGCGCCTGGAGCAGCTGCCAGCCGCCCCCGGGGCCACCCTGGGACCGCACCAGCCGGGCCGCCCGCAGGCGGGCCAGGATGCGGCGGATGACCACGGGGTTGGTGTTCACGCTGCCGGCGATGTAGTCGGAGGTGAGCGCCTCGGGACCGGCGTAGGCCAGCAGGGTGAGCACATGGATGGCGACGGTGTAGCGGGTGTTGCTCATGGGGAATCCAATCCGTAACCATGGTGGTTTCGGATTGGATTCCTGTCAACGGGTTTTCCTCGCAGGGCCCCGGGACTGGCCTACTGCAGCTTCAGGGGGGCCGCGATGGTCGCCGGCAGGCCCAGGGCCGCGTTGGTGATGGTGGTCAGGCGCCAGCCGCTGTTGGTGCCGCCGCCGGCGCCGCAGGTGGGATTGTCGATGCCCTGGCTGGTGAAGGAGACCGAGATGCTCATGCCCGAGCCGTTGACATCCTGCGGGACCATGAAGCTGTTCTTGGACCCCACCCAGTAGGCCGTCTTGCCCCAGATCTTGAGGCCGCCCGCGCCGCCGCCGCCGTCATTCAGGTAGACCGTGCCGCTGCACACGCCGCCGGAGAAGGTCGTGAACCAGGCCTGGGCGGGATAGGCGGTGCCATCCCAGGACAGGTCCAGCAGGTAGCCGGTGGAGGTCAGGACGGTGTACCCGTAGCTGTCGGCGCGGGTCACCTTGCCCAGCACGGCATTGGTGTTGTCCAGCACCTGCAGGCCCGCGGCCCCGGAGCCCGCCGCGCCCTGGGGGATGGTGAAGTTCAGCACCGCGGCGCTGGCGGTACCCGAATTGGTGACCGAGGCGGACGAGCCCGCCGCGCCCGTGGTGGTGGTCCCCACGCTGATGGTGGCCGCCGCCCCGGTCGCGCCGGTGGCGCCGGTCAGGCCCTGGGGCCCGGCGAGGCCCTGCGGGCCCGTGGCGCCTTGCGGTCCCGTCGCCCCGGTGGCGCCGGTCAGACCCTGGGGCCCGGCGAGGCCCTGCGGCCCCGTCGCGCCCTGGGGGCCGGTGGCGCCTTGGGGCCCCGTCGCGCCCGTGGCGCCGGTGGCGCCCATCAGGCCCATGGGCCCCTGCGGTCCGGCGGGCCCGGTCAGTCCCGTGGCCCCGGTGGCGCCGGTCAGACCCGTGGGTCCCTGGGGGCCGGGGGCTCCGGCCGGGCCCACCAGGCTGGTGCCGGCGGCGGGCCAGGCTCCGGCCGTGAGGGCCCCCTTGGGGCCGTAGAGCACGCTGGTGGCGGTATTGAGGTAGAAGTCGCCGTCCACGCCCTGATTGGCCGCGGGCAGGGTGATGCCGCTGAGGACGGTCCTGCCGGCGGTGCCGGGGAGGCCCTGGGCCCCGGTGGCACCGGTGGCACCCGGGGTGCCCTGGGGGCCCGTGGCGCCGGGCAGGCCCATGGGGCCCTGCGGACCCGTGGCCCCGAGAGGGCCGGCGGGTCCGGTGGCGCCCTGGGGGCCCACGGGACCGGGCACCCCGACCACCGTCGAGGGGGCCCAGCTCGAGCCGTTGAAGACCAGGGCCTGGCCCGCCGTGGGGGTGGCCGTCGGATCCAGGGGCACCCCGTGGAGGCGGAGCACCACCGTCGCGTTCTGGGTACCGCCCACATCCCCGGCGAGGGCGCCGGAGAAGTCGAAGGCGCTGCGCGCCTGCAGGGCCGGCACCAGGTCCGTGTCCGGCGTCAGCGGCGCCCCGTTGATGGACAGGCGCAGCCGCAGGTTCGCCTTGGCCAGCACGGCCGGGGGAATGGCGGGCATGCCCGAGCCGCCCAGCGCCACCGCGTAGAGGCCGTTGTTCACCGAGACATCCTGGGGGCCCGAGGTCCAGAGTTCAGTCCCCTGGGCATCCAGGATCGAAAAGGTGAAGCTCCGCGTGCCGGTCACCGGCAGCCCGGCCTCGCTCAGGCGGCCCTGGTAGGCCACCTGGGGGTTGGGCGCGGCCTCGACCACCGGGGCCGCGGGCGCCACCTGCGCGCTCAGGCCGGGGGACAGGCTGATCAGGGTCAAGGTCAGGAGGGTGGGGCGAAAGCGCATGGGTTCTCTCGAAGAAGGGTGGAGGAAGGACGAGGCCCGTGGACGGGGCCTTGAAGGCTGGGCTGGGCCTGAATCAGGGGGCCTGGGTCGAAGGGTCGAAGCCATGGCGCACGGCGTCCACCTTGGCGGCATCCGTGGCGGTGGTGGCGGCGACGGGCTCCTGGACCAGGGGGGCGTTCGTCAGGGTTCCCGCCTGCTGCACGCGCCCGCTGGCCTGCACCAGGTCGGAGCGGATGCGGCCCGGGGGCAGGGGCGGCGCGATGGTCAGGTCGAAGGTGGCCACGGAGACCGTGCTCCCGCCCGTGGCCAGCACTTGGAGGCCCTGGATCGTCCGGGGGGCCACCGAGGGGTCCACCCAGAGCGACAGGGTGCCCGTGGACTGGTCGGCGGGGATGCTGCCGCTGCCCCGCACCCCGGCGGGGGGGTGGTCCAGCGAGAGGGTCAGGGGGCCCTGGTAGTTCAGGTAGTGGGCCAGCGGCCGGGTGGCCGTCACGGCAACGAAGCCCCCGCCCCCCGCCGGGATGCTCAGACTCGCGACGCTCATCTGCAGCGGCACGGGGCCGGACCGCTGGGCGGACGCGCTCCCCCCGCCCCCGCCCAGACAGGCCAGCAGGGGGATAACCAGGCTGGCCACAAGGCTTGAGCCCAGAAGGTTCTTGGTTCGCAGGGGGTTCGGCATGGGTGCTTTCGAAGGAAAGAATTATCCTAAGGCATCATTGCCCCTTTTTTACCAATAAATTTCATGTTGCACATGTCAATAAATGATTCATTCAAATGACTTACGGGTCAACTTGAAAGACGGGGACCGGGGCCCGAATCTCGGCCATCCTCTGCATCCTTTTCATCCTGGCGAAAGAAAAAGCCTTTGAAACCAGGATGAACAAGATGAACAGGATGAAAGCCGGGACGCGTGGCCTGGCGCTTGGCCGGTGCTTTCCCGGGGTTTGGATCCAGCGGCGAGCTGTTTAGACGCGCACGCCGTCCAAGCCCGAGGCCAGGCCTCCTGAGAGTTTCAGCCCCGTGGCCCGGGTAGATGCTGGGACCGCCCTGCACGTTCTCCGCGAACATGAATCGCTCCAGCCCCAACCGGTGGCGGAACAGGTCGCCAAAGGTGAAGGCCCCCGGCGTCGGCGCCCATTCCAGGTCCTCGGGCGTCGGCGCCGACCGCACCCGCACCGTGCGGGACCGGGCGTTGCGTCAGTATCTGTGGACGAAATCCGTATGTGGTTTTGGACATGATCAATGACTGTGCCCGGATCAATGTCAATTTAAGCAAAAGAACCTAAATGAATGATAGGGGCCAATCTGGTGATCTTTATTCATCATTATCTTCGTCCAATTTCAACTTTTTAATTAGACGGCTCACTAGGGTTAAAACAAAATGAGAAAGTCTAAGCCGCCATGAATTGGCAATAACTTGTGGTCCCAGTGCTAATTTCTCGGCCTCAATCCATGCATCAAAACTCTCGAACGAGCTGAGCAACCCTGGAGTGGCAAGGGTAGGATTTGTCCAGATCAGTCTTTCGCACTTAGTCCATACATCGTGAGGGTTAACTGCTAGATGACTACCTCGCGAAGTTGTCCGTGACATGTGAGCGAACGCACCTCGTGCGGTACAGAAGGCATCCAGGTCGTTAAGCCATGTACTGTCAATCGAAGATGAATCTAATCCAAGTGGAATTGCCATCGAGGCGATATGTTTCTCACGAACCCCAGTATTCCTGTCCAGTCTCTGCAACAAGACAGCATGGGCTTCTCCAAATCGCATTGCCAGCTGACGTGGGGTCTTCTTCTTACCTGTGCTGAGCGCTGTACCACCATTTTTTGGCTCAAGGCCACTGAAAGCCACGAGCGCTATTGAGGGACGTCCGAAGGTTCCAGCACATACGCCAGCAAAGGACTGGATTGCAAGCTCGCGCAGCGCCTCCTCTACATAAAACTCAAGTTCGGCATGAGCCAAAGTCAAAAAGGCACGCGCTAGTTCTTGGTGGTCAGTATTCGGTGAGCCGCTAGCCAGCGCGTCGTCAAGATAAACGCGCTTGAGCTCCCGGATTGACTGCTCCAGATTGGTGAAATGAGTACTAGCCATTTGGTAGGGAGGGCATATGGATCTCAGCGCCGATCTTGTCTTCAAGCGCCTTCTTCCAGCATTTGTATCTCGTCCTAATGGATGCAATGGACTTCGTAGTGCCGGCAATTGCCTCAGTGAATTCAGAATTGTGCAGAGACATCTCGATGAATGTGGCCTTTAGATCCAATTTACCGGCTTGGACTGCCTTCCGGACTTCTACATCGAGCGCTGAAGCCAACTGAACGTCCAGAACAGCCCGATTGATAGGCCCATCGAACTGATCGGCGGCCCAGCGTCTACCAACCTCACGTGCGTCTCCAAAGCACCTCACGAGGAACTCCAGTCCATCCTCAATTCGGCTAACAAGATTATCCACTGCATTTTGCTCACTGCTCCACCGAGCATTGTAGTGATCGTGCGTTTCATCCAGGAAGGGCTTCAAATTGCCCTTGTAAGCTGGAAGCCGAGTCAGAAATGCTATCAATCTCAATAGTAGATCAACATCCCGCATCCGAAAATCTGGCGCATTCAGTCCGAGAATTTTTTGTAGAACGGAACTATTCGCAGATCTTACACCCAAAAACTCGGTGAATTGACCAGGCTTCATTGCTTGCCTAAGTTCCTGCGGGGACAAGCGCGCACTGCCTGTGTTCAATCGAATGAAGACTTCATAGAGGTAGTCTTCATCCGGCCAGTTACGAATCAGGGCGCTACGGATAGTGTGATTGTCAAACTGCGTTCTAACCTGACCAAGGGCGGGGAAACTAACAATGTCTTTGTAAGTCTTTCCGTTGAGTCCTGTTAGTACTGTCAGCCCAGATAGGCGGAGTGGTCCAGCCTTTGCTGAGTCTTCCCAAAGTGGGTGATCATCAGCAAGTTCCCCGGCAAACTGTGCGAGAGTAAGCAACCTTTGTTTCCCATCCAGTACAATGTAGGTTCCACGCTGCTCTTTTCTCTCAGCCAACACAATCTGAGGAATCGGAAGTTGAAGCGCAACCGACTCAATAAATCTGCTCTTGTTTTTTCGGCTCCAAGCATCCCGCCTCTGAAAGGTCGGGGATAGATCAATGTTGCCTTGCTCGATCTGCTCAAGGAGGGTTCTCACTGTCCAATCGGTGCCGTACAGGACGGCATCACGATATCTATCCACACTTGCTTGCACCTCAATTTCATCATCCGCATCATCAGCGAAGTTGATAAGGGCATCATCGGAATCTGCAGGGTTCATCTAGGAGTCACTCGCTGGAAGGTTTGCTAATTATATTCTGCTCTCTCAATACATATCCAGTATCTCCAGGCCAACCTCAAAATGGATGCTAGGTGGTGGAGGTCAGGACGATCCCCTCGGCGTAGTCATCGGGGCCGCTATGCGGCAACTCTCGGCCAATTCAAGCCAATGAACAGAGATTGGGGGCGTTGTTCAGGAGTATTACCTGAGAGGAAATTCCACCTCTCCCAGGCATAGTTCAAACTCCTTTTGGCAGGTCATCCCATCGGCTCTTCATGCCCGCACTTGGGGCAGAGCAGCACCTGGATGGGGTCCTTGCCCCTCGGCTTGCGGGTCTTCTCGCCCATGCTGGGATTCTTGCAGGCGGGGCAGGTGACGGGGACGGGCTTGTCCCAGGCGGTGAAGTCGCACTTGGGGTAGTTGGTGCAGCCGTAGAAGACCTTGCCGAAGCGGGTCTTCCGGGGGCTGAGGCCGCCGCCGCACTTGGGGCAGGGCACGGCCAGGATCTCCTTCTTCACGGTCTTGCAGGTGGGGTAGTCGATGCAGCAGACGAACTCGCCGTAGCGGCCGTGGCGCTTCACGAAGCCCTTGCCGCAGTTGGGACAGGTCTCGCCGGTGGGCTCGTCGGGGGGAACCGGAATGCCTTTCGGATCGGCCTTCACGATGCCCTTGCACTTGGGGTAGTTGGGGCAGGCCCAGAAGGGGCCCCACTGGCCCTTGCGCAGGTTCATGGGCGTGGTGCCGCAGAGCGGGCACTCGGGCGCGTCCTCGGGCTCCTCCATCTTCTCGAGGTCCGCGGTGTAGTCGCACTTGTCCTTTTCAAGCTCGGCGCTGTAGTTGGTGCAGCCCACGAAGAGCCCGTTGCGGCCGATGCGCTTGAGCAGCGTGCCGGGGTGCTTCTTGCGGTCACCGCACTTGGGGCACTTCTCGCCCGTGGGCACGCCGGCCTTCAGGTTCTGCATGTCCTGCCCGGCGGCGGCCAGGGCCTGCTCGAAGGGGCCGTAGAAGTCCGTCATGGCCTTCTTGAAGGTGAGCTTGCCCACCTCGATGAGGTCGAGGTTGCCCTCCATGCCCGAGGTGTATTTCGTGTCCAGCAGGCGGGGGAAGCCCTGGATGAGCAGGTCGGTGACCACCATGCCCAGCTCCGTGGGCTTGAAGCGGCCCTCGTGCTTCTTCACATAGTCGCGGTCCTGGATGGTGCTGATGATGCTGGCGTAGGTGGACGGGCGGCCGATGCCATCCTCTTCCAGCTCCTTCACCAGCGTGGCCTCGTTGAAGCGCGCGGGGGGCTTGGTGAACTGCTGGTCGGCGTCGAGCTGCTCGAGCTTCAGGGCCTCGCCCAGCTTCAGGGCCGGCAGCAGGGCCTCGTCCTCGTCCTCCTCGTCGCCCTTGGTGGCGTCGGCGATGCCCTCGGCATCCTCCTCGGTCTTGTCGGCCCGGTAGACCGCCAGCCAGCCGGGGAAGCGCTCGATTTCGCCCTTGGCCTCGAACAGGGCCGTGTCCTTGCCCACGGGGGCCTCGGTCTGCACCACCGTCTCGTCGAAGCGGGCGGCCTCCATCTGGCAGGCCATGGTGCGCCGCCAGATGAGGGCGTAGAGGCGGAACTGATCGGGCTCCAGGTGGCCCCGCAGGCTCTCGGGCGTGCGGGTGATGTCGGTGGGGCGGATGGCCTCGTGGGCATCCTGCGCCCCGGCCTTGCCGGTGAAGATGCGGGCCTTGGCGGGCAGGTACTCCTGGCCGTATTTCTCGCCGATGAAGGTGCGGGTGGCCTCCACGGCCTCGGGGGCCAAGCGGGGCGAATCCGTGCGCATGTAGGTGATGAGGCCCACGGGGCCTTCGCCGAAGTCCACGCCCTCGTACAGCCGCTGGGCGTTCTGCATGGTGCGGCTCACGCTCATCTTCAGCTTCTGGGCCGATTCCTGCTGCAGCTTGGCGGTGGTGAAGGGGGCGGCGGGGTTGCGCTTCTTCTCTTTGGTCTCCAGGCCCGTGACCGTGTAGGCGGCCTTCTCGAGCTGGGCCTTCAGATCCTTGGCTTGGACGGCGTCGGCCACGCGGCGCTTGGTCTCCTTGTTGCCCAGCTGCAGCGGCTGGCCGCCCAGCTTCACGAGCTTCATCCAGAAGGAGGGCGGCAGCTTGGCGGCGAACCGGCCCTTCAGCACCCAGTACTCCACGGGGTTGAAGGCCAGGATCTCCCGCTCGCGGTCGACGATGATGCGGGCGGCCACGCTCTGCACGCGGCCCGCGCTGAGGCCGCGGCGCACCTTGTCCCAGAGCACCTGGCTGACCTTGTAGCCCACCAGGCGGTCCAGCACGCGGCGGGCCCGCTGGGCGTCCACCAGCTTCTTATTAATGATGGTGGGCGCGGCCATGGCCTTGGCGATGCCCGCCGGGGTGATCTCGTTGAAGAGGACCCGGCTCACGGGCAGGGTCTTGGGGGGCTTGATGGCCTCCAGCAGGTGCCAGCTGATGGCCTCCCCCTCGCGGTCGGGGTCGGTGGCGAGCACCAGCTCGGTGGCGGTCTTGGCGGCGGCCTTCAGCTCCTTGACCACCTTCTCCTTGGCCGGGCTGATCTCGTATTCCTCCTGGAACCCGTTCTCGATGTCCACGCCCAGCTTGCGGGGCAGGTCCCGGATGTGCCCCACGGAGGCCATGACCTTGTACCCCTTGCCGAGGTACTTGGTGATGGTCTTCGCCTTCGATGGGCTTTCGACGATCACGAGCTTAGTCACTGGACACTCCCTTGGGGGCTACGCCGCCTTACTCGGAACCACGATTTCGCCACAACGGGTGGGGCGGCATGAGGCGCCGCAACAGGCCTGCCAGAAAAACGCTGTCAGCCCTGAACGGCCCCTAAGGATGGATCCTAAGGGCAGAGGTTTGTCAAGGGACCCAGGCCCCGGCCAGGTCCTCCAGGAGGTCGGCGGGGGATAGGCAAACCCTTGCGGCACCCTCTCTTAGCAAAGAGTTGGGCCCCTCGGCCGAAGGATCTTCCGGTGACCCGGGGCACACCCAGAGCTCCTTGCCGAGGTCCAGGGCGAGGCGGGCCGTGACCAGGGAGCCGGACTTGAGCCGGGCCTCGGTGACCAGCACCCCGTTCGTCCAGGCCGCCAGCAGCCAGTTCCGCCGGGGGAAGTGCCAGGCCCGGGGCGGGGCCTCGGGCGGGAAGGGGGTGATCACCCCGCCCCCGGCGGCCACCATGCGGGCCATGAGGGGGGCGTGCTCGGGCGGGTAGGGGTGGTCGAAGCCCGAGCCCAGGATGCCCCAGGTGCCCGCCAGGCCGGAGGGGCCGGGGACGGCCTCGATGGCTCCCAGGTGGGCCGCGCCGTCGATGCCCCGGGCCAGGCCCGACACCACGGCCAGGCCGGCCTCGGTGAAGGCCTTCGCCCAGGCCCGGGTGCGGGCCTTGCCGCGGCTGCTGGCCTGACGGCTGCCCACCATGGCCAGGCGGGGGCCGGGGGGCGGCAGCGTGCCGCGCACCCACAGGGCCACGGGGTAGGGCAGGGGCGCCAGCAGGGCCTCCACGGCGGCGGCTTCCCGGGGGTCGGTTTCCCGGTCGCCGGGCAGCAGCAGGCGGGCCTCCCGGTCCCGGGCCTCCTGGCGGCGCCGGGGGAGGTCGGCCTCCAGGCGGGCCAGGGCCCCGGCCTGCTCGGCGGAGAGGGCGGGTGCCACGCCGGCCTGGAGCGCGGCCCAGGCCTCGGCCTTGTGGCGCTCGGGCCAATCCAGCACGGTGAAGGCGAGGGCCCAGAGGGGCAGTTCCATGGGGATTCCGGGGGGAGTGTGGCTATCCTGGGCAAGGAGACTGGTCCCGCGCAAGGGCTTTCCCCTTGCGTTATGGAACCGCTTGGCTACACTGGTTCTCTTGGCTGTTTTCACCTTTGGTTCGTGAGGTTCCCATGTCTCGTCAGTGCGAAATCTGCGGTAAGAAGCCCCAGTTCGGGAACAATGTCTCCCACTCCAACAATGTGACCAAGCGTCGCTGGAACCCGAACATCCAGCGCGTCCGCGCCCTGGTGGGCGGCGCCCCCAAGCGCCTGCGCGTCTGCACCTCCTGCATCCAGGCGGGCAAGGTCCTCAAGGCCTGCTAGGCCGGAGCTCCAAATCGAAAAGGCGGCCCCAGCGGCCGCCTTTTTCTGTGGCCAGCCCGCTGGGAGCGGGTGGGCCGGTCTGACGCCCGTGAAGCCGCGGGACCCCTCGGTTCGCAGGATCTCCCGGAGCAGTCCTTGGGCTACATGGAATGGCAACCCGAACTGGTCACCGGCCAGGATCAGATCGACGCGGAGCACCGCTCGCTGGTGGACGCGGTGAACCGGCTGCACGCCGCGCTGGATCAGGGGAAGGACCGGGAGGAGATCGGGAAGATCCTGGCCTTCCTGCGGGACTACGCGGTCACCCACTTCAGTTCCGAGGAGGCCCTGATGATCCGGGCGGGCTATCCCCGGGCCTCGGCCCACTTCGCGGCCCACGCGGAGCTGACCCTGCAGCTGAGCGACCTGCTGGCGGACTTCCGCGCCGGCCGCGCCCGGGTGACGGAGGCCGTGCTGGCCTTCCTCGAGACCTGGCTGGTGGAGCACATCCTGCGTCAGGATCAGGACCTGGGCGCCTTCATGCGGCAGCGGGGCCTGGAGGCCTAGCAGGGCCGGAGGTCGCCAGAAGCCGTGGACGCCATCGGCCCGATACACTGGCCTCATGCTGCTCGCCCTCGACACCACCACGGAGATCCTGCACCTGGCGCTGATCCAGGGGGATCGCGCGTGGACGCGGCGGGTGGCGTCGGGCGTGGGGCGGGGGCACAGCGAGCGGCTGCTCCCCGCGCTGGAATCGTTGATGGCCGAGGCCGGCGGCACGCCGATGGACCTGTCGGGCGTGGCGGCCTGCCTGGGGCCCGGCGGCTTCACGAGCCTGCGGATCGGCGTGGCCACGGCCGAGGGCCTGGGCCTCACGGGGCTGCCCACCTGGGGCTTCTCCGCCTTCGCCCTGCGGGCCGAGGCGCTGCGTCAGGCTGGCGTGGCGGGCCCGCTCTGGATCCTGCTGGACGGCCAGCGCAGCGAGGCCTTCCACCAGCGCTGGGCGGAGGGCCCCACGGAGCCCGCCGCCAAGCACCCGCTGGCGGACCTCCCCGAGCGCGTGGGGGCCGAGCCCTGGTGGGCCCCGGAGGCCTTCGCGGCCAAGGTGGAGGCCGTGCTGCCCGCGCCGCAGCGGATGCGCTTGGCCGATGAGGGCGAAGCCACCCTGGCGGGCCTGGTGGCCCTGGCGCGGCGCGTCGCCCAGGGGCCGCCGGAAGCGCCCCTCGTGCCCTTCTACCTGCGGGAGACCGACGCCGAGGTGAACTTCCCCCACGCCGCCGCCCACCTGCCGGAGGCCCTGCGGAAGGGCGTGGCGCGGTGAGGGAGAGTCCGGAGTCCGGGGTCTGGTACCTAGAGGGGGGCGAGCCCCTGCCGGCCTGGGTGACGCGGCTGGACCGCACGGCCTTCGGCTCGGCCTGGAAGGCCCCGGCGGATCACGAGGCCCTGTGGCTGCTGCCGGAGGTGGCCTTCGCCCGGTGGTCGCGGGTGCCCGCGGCCGGGGAGGCGGAGCTGCTGCGCATCGCCGTGGATCCGGCCCACCGGGGCCAGGGCCTGGGCCAGGTCCTGCTGGAGGCCTGCCAGCGGCAGCTGGCCGGGGAGGGGCTGACCCACCTGTTCCTGGAGGTGCGGCCCTCCAATGCCGCGGCCATCCGCCTCTACCGGGCCTGCGGCTGGGAACCCTGCGGGCGGCGGCCCGGCTACTACCCCGACGGGGAGGACGCGGTGCTCTACCGCCGAGGATGAACCGGCGGAGACCCGGTTCAGGACTGGGTCATGGCCATCAGGGCCTCGCTGATCTTCTTCAGGTCCAGCACCATGTCGGCGATGGCATTGGTCGCGCTGGTCTGCTCGTGGGTCTGGGTGGTCAGGTCCTTCGAGAAGTCCACCACGCGGCCCATGGATTCGTTCAGGTGCGCCTGGGTGACCTTGATGTCCTCGACGGAGGCGCTGGACTGGTCGGACAGCTTCCGCACGGCCTCGGCCACGATGGCGAAGCCCCGGCCGGCCTCCTTGGCGTGGGCCGCCTCGATGGCCGCGTTCAGGCCGAGCATCTGGGTGTTGCTGGCGATGGACTGGATGGTCTCCACCACCTCGCCGGTGGTCTTGATGTCCTCGAAGGAGGCCTGAACCAGCTGCTCCACCTCGTCGACCATGCTGGAGACCTTCGCCTGGGAGGCGTTCACCTGCTCCACCGTGGACACGATGGTGGTGATGGCGCTGTCCATCTGCGCCGCGTGGCCCAGCAGCAGGCTCAGCAGCTCGCGCTCGCGGAGCTCCTTCGAGAACAGGCCCGAGGCCATCTTGGTGACCAGCAGCGTCTTCTCGGGGTCGCCGGGGATGCCGATGGAGCCGATCAGCTCGTCGTTGTGGCGGATGGGGAGGTTGATGCCCGCCCGGACGGTCCCGCCCGAGGCCTCCTCTTCGGCCGCCGTGATGATGATGTGGGGCAGGTTCTCCTGCAGCATCTTCCGCGCGCCGGCGTGCAGGTCGCCGACCCGGGACTTGATCTTGGCGGCGACGATGGTCCCCTCCACATCGCAGACGATCGAGTTCATGCCCGTGGCGGTGTAGATGAAATCAATGATCTTGTTCGCGATGTCCCGATCCATCGGTGCCGTCCTCCCCGAGCGCCAGTTCCCATCCTCATCGCTGGACGGACGCCATGCCATCCACGGGGCGGGCCCCAGGACACCCCATCGTCCAGCTCGGCCCGTGCGATTAGCCTTGGCCTGGCTGGCCTTTCGGACCCGCATCCCGCCCGCCTCGGCCGCGGCCCTTCGTCTCGACCCGATCGGCGCGGGGGCGAGGGGCCGATCCCCGGGATTCAGGCTACAAATAGGTCCCTTAAATTGATGACTCAAGGGTATTGACCAAGGTGACTCTTGAGGTAATGTTATCTCCGCAGTCACCTTCGAGGCCCCATGATCGGCATCTCCAGACAGACGGATTACGCGGCGCGGCTGGTGCTCCACCTGGCCTCGCTGCCGGAGGGGACGCGGGCCTCCATCGCGGAGATCGCCGAGGCCCGCCTCCTCCCCGCGCCCTTCGTCCGCCGCCTCATCGGCGGCCTGGCCAAGGCGGGCATCCTCCAGACGACCCGGGGCACGGGAGGCGGCATCGCCCTGGCCCGCCCCGCGTCGGAGATCTCCCTCCTGGATGTGGTGACCGCCCTGGAAGGCCCCATCGTCCTCAACCAGTGCCTGGACGGCCATCACCACTGCCCGCTGGCCCACGGCTGCCCCATCCAGGCGGCCTGGGCCGAGGCCGCCCGCACCCTGGAGACCCACCTGGCCGGCGTGCGCTTCGATGCGCTGGCCCGCTCCCCGGAGACCCACCTCGCCGCCCACCTGCGCTGCCACTCGGCGCTCAGGACCCAGGCGGCGTCGAGCTGTTCCTGATCCCCTAAGCCCCATCCCCAACCCAGACCTGTAGGAGGAGTCCGTGGACGCCTTGACCTTGTCGCGCCTGCAATTCGCGGTGGCGACCTACTTCCACTTCCTGTTCGTGCCCCTGACCCTGGGCCTCTCCATGCTCGTCGCCCTCATGGAGACGCAGTATGTGCGCTCGGGTGACGAGGACTACAAGCGCATGGCGAAGTTCTGGGGGAAGCTCTTCCTCATCAACTTCGCCGTGGGCGTGGTGACGGGCCTGACGCTGGAGTTCCAGTTCGGCACGAACTGGTCGCGCTACTCGGCCTATGTGGGCGACATCTTCGGCTCGCTGCTGGCCATCGAGGCCACGGCGGCCTTCTTCCTGGAGTCCACCTTCATCGCCGTGTGGCACTTCGGCTGGGAGAAGCTGTCGAAGAAGGCCCATGTCACCGCCATCTGGCTCGTGGCCATCGCCTCGAACCTGTCGGCCTTCTGGATCCTCGTGGCCAACGCCTGGATGCAGCACCCCACGGGTTTCGTGCTGCGGAACGGCCGCGCCGAGCTGGCGGACTTCTTCGCCGTCATCACCCAGCGCTTCGCCATCCTCGAGTTCATCCACACCCTGGGCGGCGCCTACCTCACCGCGGGCTTCTTCGTGCTGGGCATCTCGGCCTGGCACCTGATCCGCAAGCGCGAGACCACCTTCTTCAAGAAGTCCTTCCGCCTGGCGGCGGCCTGGACGCTGATCTTCGCCCTCTTCGAGATGGCCCAGGGCCACATGAACGCCGAGATCCTCAGCACCACCCAGCCCACCAAGCTGGCGGCCATGGAGGCCCACTGGGAGACCGGCCGGAATGTACCCATGCACCTGCTGGCCTGGCCCGACGCGGCCAACGAGCGCAACGCCGTGCAGTCGCTCTCCGTGCCCAGCGGCCTCAGCCTGCTGGCCACCTACTCGGCCGGCGGCGAGGTGAAGGGCCTGAAGGACTACCCCGCCTCGGAGCGGCCCCCGGTGCTGCCTGTGTTTCTGAGCTTCCGCGCCATGGTGGGCCTGGGCGTGCTCTTCCTGGCGCTGGGCTTCTGGGCCTGGCTGAAGCGCGACCGCATTGAAGACCAGACGCGGTTCCTGAAGGTGCTGCCCTGGCTCATCCCGCTGCCCTACCTGGCCAACGAGCTGGGCTGGACCATCGCGGAGCTGGGCCGGCAGCCCTGGATCGTCTACGGCCTGATGAAGACCTCGGACGCGGCCTCGCCCCTGGCGGCCTCGCAGGTGGGGACCTCGCTGGCGGCCTTCTTCCTGGTCTATGCGCTGCTGGGCGCCGTGGACTTCTACCTGCTGTTCACATTCGCCCGCAAGGGCCCTGATGCCGCCGCCGCGGCCGCGAAGTGAGGGAGGCGACCATGCTGGAATCCATCTGGTTCGTGATCTGGGGCGTGGCCTGGGCCGTCTACTTCATGCTCGACGGCTTCGACCTGGGCCTGGGCACGCTGTTTCCCTTCCTGGCGAAGGACGAGACCGAGAAGCGCATCCTCGTGAACGCCATGGGGCCTTTCTGGGATGGCAACGAGGTGTGGCTCATCACGGCGGGCGGCGTGACCTTCGCGGCCTTCCCGAGGGCCTACGCCATCATGTTCTCGGGCCTCTACACGCCGCTGATGCTGCTGCTCTTCGCGCTGATCCTGCGGGGCGTGGCCTTCGAGTTCCGGGGCAAGGTGGACAGCGCCCGCTGGCGCGCCACCTGGGACGCCTGCCTCGTCGTGGGCTCCTTCCTACCCGCGCTGCTGCTGGGGGTGGCCTTCGCCAACATCTTCAAGGGCCTGCCCCTGGACGCCGCGGGCCTCTTCCACGGCAACCTGTTCACGCTGCTCAACCCCTACGGCCTGCTGGGCGGCGCGCTCTTCGTGCTGATCTTCGCGGTCCACGGCGCCCTGTGGCTGACCACCCGCACCGAGGGCGAGCTTCAGGCCCGGGCCGGCCGCATGGCCACATCCCTCTGGCTGGTCGAGGCCGTCGCGGCCGTGGCCTTCCTGGCCCTGACCTGGTTCAGCACGCGGCTCTGGCAGAATGTGCTGGCCAAGCCCGCCCTCCTCGTCCTGCCCCTGCTGGCCGTGGCGGGCCTACTGCTGACGCGGGTCTTCGCGGCGCAGGGCGCTTGGTGGAAGGCCTGGTTCGCCTCCTCGGCTCTCATCCTGGGCGCGGTGCTCTTCGGCGTGGCGGGGCTCTTCCCGAACCTGCTGCCCTCCAGCCTGGACCCCGCGGCCTCGGTGACGGCCTTCAACGCCGCCTCCAGCCCCCTGACGCTCAAGATCATGCTGGGCGTGGTGCTCTGCTTCCTGCCCGTGGTGATCGGCTACCAGCTGTGGGTGTACCTGACCTTCCGGGACACGGTGACGGCCGAGAGCATCTCTCGCGGACCCGCGTACTGACCTGAATCCATCGCGCGTGAACCGGCTCCCCGCCCCATGGTGGGGTGGGGGGCCTTTGTGTCCCATGCCCCGCTTCCGGGGCGATGCCAAGGAGATGTCCCATGAAGTCCTTCGTCCTGCCGGTGGCCCTGGCCGCCGGACTGCTGAGCTCTGCCCCGCTCCAGGCCCAGGAGGGCCCGCGCCAGGAAAGTCCGTGGATGGTGCGCCTGCGCGCCGTCTCCCTCCAGCCCGCCGACAAGTCCGACGCGGCCGCCGGGCTGCCGGCGGATGCCATCCATGTCAGCTCGAAGACCATCCCGGAGGTGGACATCAGCTACTTCTTCACGAAGAACCTCGCCGCGGAGCTGGTGCTCACCGTGCCCCAGAAGCACGATGTCACCCTGGGCGGGGCGAAGATCGGCACCTTCAAGGAGCTGCCTCCCACCCTCACGGCCCAGTGGCACTTCCTCCCGGGCCAGACGGTGGATCCCTATGTGGGCCTGGGCCTGAACCTCACCCTGATCTCGGATGTGAAGCTGGCGGACGGCGCCCTGGATCTGGACAAGACGAGCGTGGGTCCTGCGGCCCAGGTGGGGGTGGATTTCAAGGTGGCCCGGCAGTGCTTCATCAATGTCGATGTGAAGTACGCGCAGATTCGCAGCGATGTGAAGACCGCTGCCGGGGCCAAGGTCACCGGGGTGAAGGTCGACCCGTTCCTCTTCGGCGTGGGAGTCGGCTACCGGTTCTGATCCCACCCGATGACGGGGCAAGCCCGGGCGCGGTCAAGTCGCACCCGGGCCACTTCGGTTTCCCGGCGGATGGGGTCAGGCCCGCTCGAACAGGACGATGCGGTTGCTGTTGGTGCCCTTGGCGTTGTTGCCCACGCCCCAGATGTGCGCGGTCTTGGTGAAGACCTGGCTGTTCACCAGCACGCCGTGGGCGCGGAAGCCCGCCCGCAGGCCCAGGGGCAGCACGACCTCGTCCAGCTTGACCTTCCCGCCGCGGATCTCGCCCACCTCGAAGGCCACGAAGCCGCCGGGCCGGGTGAGGCGGTGCAGTTCCATGAAGACCTCGGCCATGGCCTCGGACCAGGCCTCCACCGAGCGGGGGGTGCTGATGCTCTGGCTGATGGCCTGGGCATCCAGGCCGTTGAACCAGCAGCGCAGCCAGTTGTCACCGGCGTAGTCCACCACATCCAGGAAGGGTGGGGAGGTGACGGTGAGGGCCACTGAGGCCTCCGGCAGCTCCCGGGTCTGGCGGGCATCCCCGGTGAGGAAGCGGGCATCCAGGGCGGCAGCGGCCAGGTTCCGCCGCTGGGCGGGCTCCAGGCGCGTGAGCAGCTGCCGGGTCTTCCGCAGGATGAGGGCGTGGGTGTCGCGGTAGGGCGGGGTCTGGTCGCGCTGGAGATTGATCTGGCGCTGCTTCTCTGCCGTGAGCGCCTGGTTGGGGGGCAGCGTGTAGACGGAGAAGAATCCCGGGCTGTGGCCTGTGAGGCGATTGGTGGCCACCATGCGGATCCAGGTGTCGAGAGCATCCAGCCCGCCGCTGGCCGCGCGATCCAGGCACCAGTGGCGAAGGCCCCGGATCTCGGCGGCGGTGTCGGGATGGAAGAACATGCCGAGGTCCAGCCCATCCTCCGCACCCGTGCGTGGGATGGCCTCCAGGCGTTTGGCCACGGCCATGGGATCCGGCGGCGTCAGGCGCGGTTCCGCCAACATCCGGGACAGCGGGTTCACATCGTTGGCGGCGACCCGGCGTCCCAGCAGGGCGGCCTCCAGGGCCGTGGTGCCGCGGCCGCTGAAGGGATCATAGACGCGGTCGCCGGGCTGGGTGAGGCGCTCGATGAAGTGCCGGGGCAGCTGGGGCTTGTAGCAGGCGCGGTAAGAAATTTCATGCAGGTTGGCGGCCTGGCGCTGCTTCGAGGTCCAGAATTCCAGAGAGAGCCGGGGATAGGCCTGGCCTTCGGCCGGCACAGAATCCCAGGCCTCTTCGGGCGGGGAGGGGGCAAAGACAGGCAGACCGCTGTCGGGGATGAAGCCCGCCAGGAAGCTCCGCCGCACTGCCTCCTCACCGTCTCCCGTCATCCGCTTGCGCCTGCCTTTCAGTGGCCAATCAGGATAGCCTGCTGGGGAGATGAACCCCGCCCCCAAGCGCCACCCCGAGCTGACGCGCCTCTATGTGGCCGTGGGGCTGGCCGTCCTGATCATCATGACCATCCTGGCCTACAAGGCCGTGGGCAACCGGGTGGCGGAGGGCGGGCTGGACGCGCCCTCGCGGTGGGCGCTGCTGGCGCTGGGCCTGGCCAATGTGCTCGCCATCGGGGCGCTGCTCTTCATCGTGGCCCGCAGCGTGGCCAAGCTCTACTTCGAGCGCCGCAGCGGCATCCTGGGCGCCCGCCTGCGCACGCGCCTGGTGCTGACCATCTTCAGCGTGTGCCTCGTGCCGAGCCTGATCCTCTTCCTCGTGGGGCAGAACTTCATCAACAAGAATGTGGAGCGCTGGTTCAGCCCGGAGACGGAAATCTCGATCCGGGACGGCCAGCTGGTGGCGGGGGACCTCCGCGCCGCCGCCAAGGCCCGGGTGGACTTCGGCGCCGAGCGCCTGCTGGCCTCGCCCTCGGCGGACGCCGCCAGCATCCGCACGGCCTCGGGCCTCGACCTGGTGGCCTACCTCGGCGCCCGCGGCGGGGAGGGCGTGAAGGCCCTGGACCTGGGTGCCGGCCTGCCGCCGCCGAACCTTCAGGTCCCGGGAACCGAGGCCGCGCAGGAGGCCACCGAGGGGCTGTGGCTGCTGCGGGTGGTGCCCCGGGGCGACGGCGTCTGGGTGGTGGGCGTCTTCATGCCGCGGGAGACCCTGAACCGGGTGCTGGCCCTGGAGCAGCGCTTCCGCGAGAGCCAGCAGATGCGCGCCGCCAAGGACACCCTGGAGACGCTGCCGCAGAACACCTTCCTGTTCCTCACCATGCTGACGCTCTTCTTCGCCGTGTGGTCGGGCCTCGCCCTGGCGAAGTCGCTGAGCGAGCCCATCCGCGCCCTGGCCAAGGCCGCCCAGCGCGTGGGCAGCGGCGACCTGGAGGTGCAGCTGCCCGAGCTGGGCGAGGACGAGCTGGCCTTCCTGGCCCGGACCTTCAACGCCATGATCCGGGACCTCAAGGCCAACCGGGCGGCCATCGTGGCGCAGGCCGGCCGGCTGGAGCAGCAGCGGGCCTACCTGGACCAGCTGCTGGCGGCCCTGCCCGTGGGCGTCATGAGCTGGCGGGCGGACGGCGAGCTGCGCACCTTCAATGCCGCGGCCCGCAGCTGGCTGGGCCTGGAGACCTTCGACCCCACGGAGGCCCGCTGGGCGACCGTGGAATCGCTGCCCCGCCTGGGCCGCCTGCCCGAGCTGCTGGCCGCGGTGCGCCTGTCCGGGCGCGGCGCGCAGGAGGAGCTGCGCCTGGGCGGCGAAGGCGAGGGCCGCCCCGTGCGCGCGATCTTCGAGCCGCTCCAGGGCGGCGGCGTCCTGGCGGTGCTGGAGGACCTGTCCCTGCTGGCCCAGGCGGAGAAGCGCGCCGCCTGGCAGGAAGTGGCCCGGCGCATGGCCCACGAAGTGAAGAACCCGCTCACGCCCATCCAGCTCACGGCCCAGCGCCTGCTTCGCCGTTCCCGCGAGGGCCGCCTGGATCCCGAGGCCGTGCAGGAGGGCGCCGAAACGATCCTGGCGGAGGTGGCCAGCCTCTCGCGCCTGGTGGACAGTTTCAGCCGCTTCGCCCGCCTGCCCGTGCCCCAGTTCGCGCCCTGCGATCCCGCCGAGATCCTGCGGCAGGTGCTGGCCCTCTACGAGCCGAACCAGCCGGAGATCCGCTGGACCCTGAACTGCCCGCCGGAGTCGCCGGGCGTCCTGTGGGATGGCGACATGGTGAAGCGGGCCCTCATCAACCTGGTGGACAACGCGGTGGCCGCCGTGGACGGCAAGGGGTCGGTGGCCCTGTCGCTCACGGTGGACCCCGAAACCGAAGGTCTGCGCTTCAGCGTGGAGGATGACGGCACGGGGGTGCCGGAAGGCGACCGCGAGCGCCTCTTCGAGCCCTACTTCTCCACCAAGCGGAAGGGCACGGGCCTGGGCCTGGCCATCGTGCGCCGCATCGCCCAGGATCACGGCGGCGACGCGGATTACCAGCCGCTGGGGCAGGGCAGCCGGTTCAACCTGTGGCTGCCGAAGGGCCCGAAAGCCTGAGCGGCGGGAAGCGGCCAGGGGCAACAGCCTGTCCATGCGTGCCGGAGACAAGAATTCACAGCGCTGACATCAGGGCGTGATCGACGCCCCTGAGCATGGCTCCAGTTGCCTGAACCAACCGCGGCCGGGAGGAGGCCCGTTCCATCGAGAGAGGGCCCTCGGGCCGGATGCCACCGGGATCCGACCGCGCTCCTCCCCGCACCAGACACCGCGCCAAGCCCCCTCACGACGCCCGAGCCCGATGCGCATGAACGGGCGGAAGCGGTCCAACCCAACCCTGGAGAATCCATGACGATCCACTTGCGCCTCGGGCGCCGGGCGCTCTGCCTGGCCCTGCTGGGCGGTCTCGCCCTCACCCCCTGGGCCCAGGCCCACCCCCTCCCGTCCTCTGAACGCTCCGAGCGAGGGGCCGGAGACGAGCAGGCTCCCCCGTCCGCCCGGGGGAATCAGACCCATAAAGCCTCGCACATCAAGATTCTCTCCCAGCCCCTCAGCCAGACGAAGGTGTTGGGAGAACCGGCCGTCTTCACGGTCGTGGCTGAGGGAAAGCCCCGGCGGCTCCATTATCAGTGGTGGAAGGACGGGCGGCGGGTCGGCCAGGACGCGCCCAACTACCTGATTCCGGCGACCGAAGCCCAGCACGCCGGGGCCTATGCCGTCACCGTGCGCAATCCCACCGGCAGCGTCACCAGCGACCCTGCGGTCCTGACGGTCAACTTTCCGCCGACGATCACGCTGCAGCCCGTGTCCCAGACCGTCGACCAGGGGATGGGTGTGACCTTCACGGTGGCCGCGGGCGCCGAAGGGGGCGCAGCCCTGGGTTACCAGTGGCGGAAGGACGGGGCTCCGATCCCTGGCGCGACCGCTGCCACCTTCAGTCTGGCGGCCACCGCTGCGGCGGATGCGGGCAGCTACGAGGCGGTGGTCTCCAGCCTTCTGAACGGCACGGTCGCCTCGATCACCTCGCTGCCGGCGATCCTCAAGGTGAACCTTCCCCCCACCATCCTGGTGCAACCCAAGACGCAGACGGTCCGGCCCCCCGACGCCGTGACCTTCACTGTGACGGCCCGGGCGAACAACGGGGGATCCCTGGCCTACGCCTGGAAGAAGAACGGTGCGCTTCTCGACGGGGCGACCTCGGCTTCCTACACCGTGCCCTCCACCGAGTTCGCGCTGAACGCGGACACCTATTCCGTGTCCGTGAGCGAAGGGAACCTCGGCACCGAGAGCGGGCCGGTCCAGGCTCTGGCCTCGGTCCCCGCGCCCACTTACGCCGGTGATCCCATTCCGGTGCCGAGCCGACCCCTGACGGTGCTGCCCTCCCTCCATGTGGATCCCGTCCAGTTCCCCAACGGGGCCTTCCGGCTGGGCTATGACGAGACCCTGAAGAACCCCGTGTGGACGGCCTATGTGAATTTCCCCGTGAAGTCCCCGTACCCGAATTCGACGGCGGACTATAAGGCGGACGGCCGCCTGGAAGCCCCCCAGGTCGGCAAGGATGACTACACCGGAATCTACACGGGCGGCGCGGGGTTCCCCGACAGCTATGACCGCGGCCATCAGGTGCCTCGGGCCGATGTCTCCTACCGCTACACCCCGGTGGCGGGCGACGACGCCACGATCATGAGCAATCTCGTCCCCCAGATATCCCAGTTCAACCAGCAGACCTGGCAGAAGCTGGAGGATGCCATCGGCGGCACCCAGGGGGGCGCCACCAACGGCCTGACCTCTTTCAAGGGGCGGGTCTGGGTCTACACGGGGTCCGTGTTTCCGGTCACCCCGACCTGGTGGAACTCCAAAGTCACGCCGGGACTCCGGATCGCGATCCCCGAGGCCTGCTACAAGATCGTCCTCCACGAGAAGACCCCCGGACACCCCGAAGTACTCGCCCTCCTGCTGCCCAACACCTGGGGCCTGGCGAACAGCACCGCCACCCTGACGGGGTATGTGACCTCGGTGGCTCGGATCGAGTCGCTGACGGGGCTCAATTTCTTCCCCCAGCTGGCCGCGGTCGCTCCGGACCTGGACATCCCCACCTGGAAGGCCACCGTGGATGTGCGCGGTTGGAAGGTCCCCTTTGAGCAGGCCACCGGGCCCAATGTCCACATGATCCAGCCCAGCTATGACACCACCGTCGAGGTGGGCAGCACGGTGATCTTCGAAGGCGCAGCCACCCCCGGCGCCTCGGCAGGCACGGCCATCGCCGCGGCGTCCTGGACCTTCGGAGACGCCAGCCCCAGCAGCACGGGGTTCTCGACGGCCCACCAGTACGCGAGCGCGGGTTCCTTCCAGGCGACCTTCACCGCCAGCGATGACCTGGGCACCAGCAACACCCTCACCCGGGTGATCCGCGTCATTCCGCCGGCCTCCAGCAATGAGGCGCCCACCACGGCGCCGGCCGTGCTGGAAAATCAGGCCGCCACCACGGGGCAGGCTCTCACAGTGGCCTTCACGGTGGTCGACGACCGCACCCTGGCTGGCCTGGTCAAGGTGGCGGCTGTCTCCGACAACGCGACGCTGCTGCCGACCAGCGGCATCCAGACCACCAACGCCTCGGGCGCCGTCACCCTGAGGCTCGCCCCCGCGGCGGGCCAGGAGGGGACGGCGACCGTCACCGTCACGCTCACGGATGGAGATGGCGCGACCTCGACACGGACCTTTCTCCTCACGGTCAAGGCCGCGGCCACGAACACCCTGGTCGAAACTTTCGAGGCCGGGACCAAGACGGCCTACGCCGCCGCCAATGTGACCTTTGCCTCCGGTGTCTGGACCTTGGCCGACGCGCTGGTCGGCACCAGCGCCAGCGATCCGAAGAGCGACCTCAAGAGCATCCGGGTGCGCAACGGCGTCGTGACCATGGCCTTCGACTGGCCGAAGGGGGCCCAGACGGTGTCCGTCAACCACGCGAAGTACGGAACGGACGCCAATTCCACCTGGGAGCTGTACTACTCGGTGGACAGCGGAAGCACCTGGACTCTGGCCGGCCCGGCCGTCACGAGCAGCACGACGGCGCTCTCGCCTGCGGTCTTCGCCCTGAACCAGCCGGGCCCCATCCGGTTCGAGTTCCGGAAAGTCGGCGGCACCACCACTCGGTTCAATCTGGACGACTTCCGGATCCAGGGGTACTGATCGCACCGGGTTCATCGGCGAGCGGGGTCCTCAGGATCCCGCTCGCCGTCACCCATTCCCTCAACTTCCGTGCCGGGAGCGCCGGCGCAGCCACAGTCCCACGGGCCCCAGCACCAGCCAGGTCAGCAGCACCATCTTGACGAGCGGGGTCACGGGAACTCCGGCGGAGGCTTGCGAGGAGAGGGACAGCCTCTCACGGGGCGACTTCCGGGAGTGGCCCCGGGGGATCCCAAATCGCGGGGTATGCTGGCCCCATGGAGAACCGGCAGCCGGCATCGACGGGCACCTGCCTCATCGCGGGGTGCGGCTACACCGGGGTCCGGCTGGCGCGGCGCCTAGTGGCGCGGGGCCCGGTGCTGGCCCTGGTGCGGTCGCCGACTTCCGCCGCCGCCCTGACGGCCGAGCTGGCCTATGCGGACCTCCAGGCCCAGGCTCTGGCCCGGGCCCTGGACCTGGACGCTCCCGGAGCCTTCGAGGTCCCCCGGGATCTGGAATCCGTGCTGTACCTGGCGCCGCCCCCCGGACACGGAGAGGGCGATCCCCGGTTCCAGCGCTTCCTGGCGGGGTTGGGCGGGGCCCGGCCCAAGGTGCTGGTCTACCTGAGCACCACCGGGGTCTATGGCGACGCGCAAGGCCGGGCCGTGGACGAGGCCACGCCGCCGGTGCCCGGGGATGCGGCCGGCCGTCGCCGCCTGGCGGCGGAGCAGGCGGCCTTCGCCTGGGGCGCCGAGCGCGGCGTCCGCTCCGTGGCGCTGCGCGTGGCCGGGATCTACGGGCCGGGCCGCCTGCCCCTGGAGCGGCTGCGGAGCGGCGAGCCGGTTTTGCGGCCCGAAGATTCGGGGCCCGGCAACCGGATCCAGGTGGAGGATTTGGTGGCGGCCTGCCTGGCGGCCCTGGACCGGCCCGTCGCCGGGCCGGTCAATGTGACGGACGGGGACCCCCGCAGCATCGGGGCCTTCCTGGAGCTGGTGGCGCGGCTGGCGGGGCTCCCTGCGCCGCGCCGGGTGACCCTGGAGGAGGCGCGCCGCGAGCTGAGCCCCGGCATGCTGGCCTTCCTCCTGGCTTCCCGGAGGGTGCTCAACCGGCGCCTGGTGGAGAACCTGGGCGTGACCCTGCGCTACGCGGACCCCGAAGCCGGCGTGCGCGAAAGCCTGCGGCAGATGGGGCTGATCAGTACCGCAGCACGCTGAAGACGGGCAGCCCTTCGACCTTTTCGCGGCCGGGCAGGGAGGTCAGCTCGATGAACACGGTGAGGGCCACGGGCTGGGCGCCGGTGCGCTGCACCAGGCGCTGGGCCGCCGCCGCCGTGCCGCCGGTGGCCATGACATCGTCCACGATGAGCACGCGGTCGCCGGGGCCGAAGGCATCCGTGTGGATCTCCAGGGCATCGGTGCCGTACTCCAGGCCGTAGCCCTCCTTGTGGGTGGGCATGGGCAGCTTGCCGGGCTTGCGGGCGGGCACGAAGCCCACGCCCAGCTTCTGGGCCAGGGCGCTGCCGAAGATGAAGCCGCGCGATTCCAGGCCGAGCACATGGGTGGGCTGGAGGGTGAGCACGGGCTGGGCCATGGCCTCCACGGCCACGCCGAAGGCCTCGGCGTTGGACAGCAGGGGCGTGATGTCGCGGAAGAGGATCCCCGCTTTCGGGAAATCCGGCACATCGCGGACATAGGAGGCAAGGGGGGCGGAAAGGGACATGGCTACCTGTAGATCTCAAAAGGATGGGGAAGGGAGGATCGCACATCTAGGGCGCCCCAGTCCAGCCGTCCCACGGCGGCGAAGGCCGGACCCTGGGCCAGGCGCGCCCGGAAGGCGGCCAGGGCGGCCTCCGGACCTTCGGCCTCCCCGGCCACCGAGCCGTCCGCCTCGTTGCGCACCCAGCCCGCCAGGTCCAGGGCCTGGGCCTCCCGGGCGGCGAAGCGGCGGTAGCCCACGCCCTGGACCGCCCCGTGCACGCGAAAGGCGATCCGCATCGCTACCCGTTGAACGCCGAATCGAAGTCGGCCTGCCGCGCCAGGGTTTCCGGGCAGCCGAGGTCGAGCCGCAGCGGCGTCACGCTGGCGAAGCCCTCGAACACGGCGCCGGCATCGCTGCCGGGGGCCTTGGCGTAGGTGGGGCCCGCGTCGCCGCCGATCCAGAAATAGGGCGTGTTGCGGGGGTCGGTGCGCCGCTCCACCAGGTCGTGGTAGGCGCGGCTGTCCTGGCTCGTGAGGCGGAAGCCCTTGGGTTCGCCCTTCGGGAAGTTCACATTCCAGATGCGGTTGCTGGGGAGATCCATGGTCTCCCAGCGCTCGAGGAAGCGCCCGATCCAGGGCTCGGCCTGCTCCAGCGAGCCCGAGGGGTGGATGGAGAAGGCCGCGGCCCGCGCGCCCTGGAGGCGGCCCTCGAAGGCGGCGCCCACGGTGCCCGAGTAGAAGACATCCTCCCCCAGGTTGAACCCGTGGTTGATGCCGGACAGCACCCAGTCCGGCTTGCGGTCGAGCACCTCGCAGACGCCCAGCAGGACGCAGTCCACGGGCGTGCCGTCGCAGGCGTGGCGGTCGGGGCCGATCTCATGCAGGCGGAGGATGTTGTGGAGGCTGAGGGCCGAGGAGATGGCCGAGCGGTTGCGGTCCGGGGCCACGGTGACCACGCGGCCGAAGCGGGCGGCCGCCCGGGCGAGCGCCGACAGGCCGGGGGCCCAGAGGCCATCGTCGTTGGTGAGCAGGATCAGGCGTTCGGACATGCAATCAGTGTATCGCCCGGGATGGAAGAAGGATGCGAGGATGGGGCCATTCCCATGGATTCCGACCTCCCCCTCGACCCCTTCCCCGCCCTGGCGGCCGCGCAGCCGGACCTGGCCGCCGCCGACGGCCGGGCGGCGATCCTGGTCCGGCTCCGTGAAAGGATCGTGGCCTTCGCGGCATCCCGGTATGCAGGCTCCCAGGCGGAGGACCTGGCCCAGGAGGTGCTGGTGCTGATCCACACGAAGTACGGCCATCTGGAGCGCCTGGAGGACCTGCTGCCCCTGGCCTTCCAGATCCTGCGCTTCAAGCTGGCGGCCGCCCGGCGCAAGGCCGCGCGGCGCGGCGAATTCGACGCCGTGGATGTGGAGGTCTTCCCCCCGGCCTCCGATGCGCCGGATCCCGCGGCGGTCCTGGAGCGCAAAGAGCTGCTGGCCCGGCTCATGGGCGGCATCGGCCGCATGGGGGAGCGCTGCCGGGAGCTGTTCCGCCTCAAGCTGCAGGGGCACAGCTTCCCCGAGATCCAGGGAAGGATGGGCGCCGCCAGCCTCAACACCATCTACACCTGGGACCACCGCTGCCGGAAGCAGCTGCTCGCGTCGCTGGGCGGCAGCTGGGACGGATCCGGCGGAAGGGGGACGCCATGAAGCACGCCGAGGCCGAGAAGCTGCTCGGCGGCTACGCCACGGGGACCCTCACCGAAGCCGAGCGGCGCGCACTGTTCGAGGCGGCCCTCGAGCACCAGGATCTCTTCGATGCCCTGGCGGACGAGGAGGCCCTGCGGGAGCTGCTGGCCGATCCGGCGGCCCGGGCCCACCTGCTGTCGGCCCTGGCGCCGGGGGCTCCGCCGAAGGTCGTGCCCTTCTACCGCCATCCGGGGCTCATCGGCGCCGCGGCCAGCCTGATCGTCGCGGCCACGGCCGGACTGGCCTACCTGCGCAGTCCGGGAACCCCGCTTCCGGCGGCGCGGCAGGAAACGGCGAAGGCCGCCCCCACCGGTACGGCGAAAGTCGGCGAAGCGCCTGTCCCGGCTCAACCCCTGGCCCAGGCACAGGCCCAGCTACAACCCCAGCTACAACCCCAGGTGGCTCCCGCGCGGAAGGTGCCCCCGGCCACCGGACCCGAGGAATCGGCCTCCCCCCGCCCGATCCCGACTCCAGCGGCGGTTCCGACGCTGGCGCCAGCTCCGCTGCCAGCCTCACGGGTGGCCGCGGCGGAGGCCCCGGCTGGGGCGGAGGATGCCGCCCGGGAGGATCGGGCCAAAAAGGCCGAACGGTCCCGTCCCGTCGCCGCGCTCGCCGCTCCGGCTCCCGCGGCCGCCGTGGTGGAGGTTCTGGGTCAGGTGGCCGGGGCCCCTGCGATGACGAAGGCCATCGCTTCGGATCGGGCGGAACGGAAGGTGGCCGAGCCTGAGGGAGCCAGCCCGGCGCCGATCTGGAGCCTGGAGCCCCAGCCGGACGGAATCACCCGGGTGCTGGTCACGGCCGCGCGCGGGGCGGAAGTCTCGGTCCTGAGGCGGACGGCTTCCGGCGTCGAGGTGCTGAAGCTCCGGGTCATCCAGGACCACCCGGATGCCCCGGCCCGCTGGGTCGGCCAGGTCCGCCTGGGCCCGGGCGATGTCCTCGACCTGTACCTGATGAAGGGCCCGGTGGCGGACCCGGCGAAGCTGCCGGAAACGGGCCCCGTCGAGGGTTTCCGGGCGCGGATCCATCCGGCCGAGAAAAAAGACGCGCCCCGCTGAAAGGGAGCTCCGGCTGACGGCATTCCCTCCTGAACCGCGCCATCCCGGCGCGGCCCACCCGGGAGAATCCCATGTCGCTGCGCCGGTCCACCACCACCCTGCTCGCCTGCTGCGCCGGGCTCGCCGTGTCCGTCCAGGGGGACGCCCAGGCCCGCAGCCGGCCCTCCTCCGTGCGCCAGAGCCCTCCCCAGGGCGGAGAGCCGGCCGATGCCACCCTCTCCCCCTATTTCTTCGTGAAGAGCGAGGGCGGCGCCGTGGACCAGCTACCGCTGAAGGCCACCTCGGCCAAGGTGGCCATCGCGGGGGTCATCGCCGAGGTGACGGTGACCCAGGTCTACCGGAACACCGGGACAAAGCCCCTGGAGGCGGTCTATGTCTTCCCGGGCTCCACGCGGTCGGCCGTCCACGGCATGACCATGCGCATCGGCGAGCGGGTGCTGAAGGCCCAGATCAAGGAGCGCGGCCAGGCCCGGGCCGACTACGAGCAGGCCAAGGCCCAGGGCCGCAGCACCTCCCTGTTGGAGCAGCACCGGCCCAATGTCTTCCAGATGAATGTGGCGAACATCCTGCCCGGCGACGAGATCCGCGTGGAGCTGGCCTACACGGAGCTGCTGGTCCCCACGGACGGCACCTACCGCTTCGTCTATCCCACGGTGGTGGGCCCGCGCTATGCCGGGAAGGGGGGCACGGATTCGAGTACGGGCGAACCCTGGGTGGCGAACCCCTATACGCATGCCGGCGAGAAGCCGGCGGCCACCTTCGACCTGGAGCTGAAGCTGTCGGCGGGCCTGCCCATCCAGCGGATGGTCTGCGGCACCCACAAGACCGCCATCGCCTATGACGGCAAGGCCGAGGCCACCCTGAAGCTCGATCCCTCGGAAAGCCGGGGGGGCAACCGCGATGTCATCGTCCAGTACCAGCTGGTGGGGAGTGCGGTGCAATCCGGGCTGCTGTTGGATCAGGGCCTCCATGAGGGGCGGGAGGAGAATACCTTTCTGCTCATGGCCCAGCCGCCCAAGCGCGTGGCTTCCAAGGACATCCCGCCCCGCGAGTTCGTCTTCATCATGGATGTCTCCGGTAGCCAGATGGGTTTTCCCATCGAGATGTCGAAGGTGCTCATGAAGGAGATGATCCAGGGCCTGCGGCCCCAGGACCTCTTCAATGTGATGGTCTTCGAGGGCAGCTCGGCGTTCTGGTCCCCCTCCGGATCGCTGCACGCCACGCCCGAAAACGCCCAGCAGGCCCTGGCCTTCGTGCGCTCGCAGAACGGCGGCGGCGGCACGGAGCTCGGCAGCGCCTTGCGCAAGGCCCTGGGCCTGCCCCGGGTGCCCGGCATCTCCCGCACCTTCGTGGTGTCCACGGACGGGTACATCAGCGCCGACGGCCAGGTGTTCGACCTCATCCGGAAGAACCTCGGCTCGGCCAACCTCTTCACCTTCGGCATCGGCACCTCCGTGAACCGCCACCTCATCGAGGGGATGGCCCACGCCGGGCAGGGCGAGGCCTTCGTCATCACCAAACCCGAGCAGGCCGCCGCCGAGGCCGAGCGCTTCCGGGCCTATGTCTCCTCCCCCGTGCTCACCAACCTGAAGCTCACCGTGAACGGCTTCCGCATCCATGACCTCGAGCCCCTGCAGCTGCCCGATGTGCTGGCGGACCGGCCCGTGATCTGCCTCGGCAAATGGACCGGCGAAGCGAAAGGCACCGTCACGCTGTCCGGCATGAGCGGCGCCGGGCCCTGGAGCCAGACCTTCGAGGTGGGCCAGGTGAAGGGCCGCGAGCACGGCGCCCTGCGCCAGCTCTGGGCCCGCCAGCGCATCCAGATGCTGTCGGACTACGAGCAGTTCGGCCAGGACGAGGGCCGCAAGGCGGAGGTCACGCGCCTGGGCCTCGCCTACCACCTGCTCACGGCCCACACCTCCTTCGTGGCCGTGGATACGGTGATCCGGAACGCGGGTGGACCCTCCACCACGGTCACCCAGCCCCTGCCGCTGCCCGAAGGCGTGTCCGACGCCGCCGTGGGTGGCCTGCAGGTCCAGGCGGCGGCCTATGCGCCCGCGCCCCTGATGAAGCTGGCTTCCCCGGCCTCCGCGGTGGTGGAAGTCCTGGCCCAGGACCGGGCCCGGCGGGAGGTGAAACAGGCCGCTCCCCGTCTTCGCATCCTGGCCTTCTCGGGCATCACGGGGACTTCGGATCCCAGGAGCCTTCGGGGCGAGCTGGAAGCCCGGCTGCAGGATCCGGCCCTGGTGGCCGCCCTGGCGGGCCTTCCGGCCGGCACCGAGCTGGCCTTGAAGGTGGACCCCACCGGACAGGTGGTCTCCGTGGCCTTCGACCAGACCTTCCCCGGGGCCGCCAAAGCCAAGGCCCTGATCCTGGCCTGGCGCGTGCAGAGCTGGAGCGGGGGCTTGGCGGGGAGCCTGGAACTCAGCCTTAGCCTGAATCCCTGATCAGCCCAGCGGACGTGTGCCTGCCGACCCGCGCCCCTCCGGCTTCCAGGGGGGCGCGCTGGCGTACGGCCCCGAAGGGGGTACCTTCGGACCATGCGAAGGCAGCTGGGGGTGCTCTTGATGCTCACCTTCGGGGGCTGCGATCCGGAACCGGCCCGGCCGGCCGCCCCGGCGGAGACGGCCTTCGCCGAGGCCCGGGTGCGCATGGTGCGCGAGCAGATCGCCGCCCGCGGCGTCACGGACGGGCGGGTGCTGGCCGCCATGGCGCGGGTGCCCCGGCACGAGTTCGTACCCGCCGGTCAGCGGAACGAGGCCTACGAGGACTGGCCCCTGCCCATCGGCCATGGCCAGACCATCTCCCAGCCCTACATCGTGGCCTTCATGACGGCGGCGCTGGCTCCGAAGCCCGGAGACCGCGTCCTGGAGATCGGCACGGGATCGGGCTACCAGGCGGCGGTGCTGTCGGGTCTGGTGGCGGAGGTCTTCACGCTCGAGATCGTGCCTCCTCTGGCTCGCCGCGCCGAGGCGGACCTTCAGCGCCTGGGCTATGGGAATGTGAGGGTCCGGGCCGGGGATGGCTACCTCGGCTGGCCCGAGGCGGCGCCGTTCGACGCCATCATCGTGACCTGCGCGCCCGACCAGGTGCCCCAGACTCTGGTGGATCAGCTCAAGGTGGGCGGTCGGATGATCATCCCCGTGGGCCGGGCGCTCGGGGCCCAGGAACTCTACCTGCTGCGGAAGCGGCCCGCCGGGCTCGAAACCCAGGCCGTGCTGCCCGTCCGGTTCGTGCCGATGGTGCCCGGGAGACCCTCCTGAGGCGCTTTCGGCAGCCTGGGGAGTGTCCGACTGTGGTTTGATCAGGATCGACCCAGAGTCGACCGGGGAGGGCGCAATGCAGGTGGATGCCGCGGATCAGCTGAGACGGCTCCTCGAAGGCATCCCCGGCCTGGAGGTCGAAGTCGGGCTGACGACGGTGGGCGGCCGGGTGGAGAGCCTGGCGCGCTTGATCCGCAAATACGAGCAGCTGCACGCGGGCGACATCCAGGTTCTGAGAGAAGGTCTTGCCGTTGGGGAGCCCGAGACCACGCGGAGGCTGGCCCACTCCCTGAAGGGGGCCGCCGGATTCCTGGGGTTGACCTCGATCCAGGCCCTCGCCAGCGCGCTCGAGGCGGCGCTCCGCCCGGAGGGACCCGCTAACGAGATCGAGGGCCTGCTGGCCGCCTTCGAAGGGGAGAACGACCGGGTCTGCACCGCGATCCGGGCCCTTCCCGCGCCGGAATAGCCCGGGGGGCTCGAACGCGCGGGCCCCGCGAGCCGGAGCCGGATTAGAGGCGGATCACCGCCACGACTTCGTTCCCGGCCCCCAGGTAGTCCAGGCGATCGAACCAGACCTGCCTGGACATGGCGATGCCCCGGCCATGGAGGTGGAAGGCACGTTCCGGGCTCAGTTCCAGGTAGTCCCGCCACTCGAACCCGGGGCCCTCGTCGCGGATGTGGAACCGGATCTCGCCGTCCACCCGCTCGAACGAGATCGTGGCCCGCTTCCCCGCATGCTCTGGCAGCGCGAGCCGGTGGGCGATCTCCTCCTTCCAGCGGTCCTCGGCGAGGAGGCGGGACTTCCCGGCGTAGGTGATGCCGAGGTTGCCGTGTTCGATGGCGTTGAGCATCAGCTCGGAGAGCCCGCCGACGGCTCGCTCCGGGTTCGGAGTGGCCTTGGCGATCACGGTGGCGAGGTCCCAGGCCTGCTCCGGGGTCTGGAAGGTGAACTGGGCGGTGGCCATGCAGGCCAGGGCGCGGGTGGCCTGCTGGGCGTCCAGCTGGAGCTTCCGGTAGCCCCGGCGATCCCGGGCCGCGGCGCCGACGATGGCCAGCAGGGCCTGGGCGGTGAAGGGCTTCGTCAGGTAGTAGTAGGCCCCCGCCCGCAACCCTTCCACGATGTCCCGGTCGCTGGAGAGCGCGGTCTGCATGATGACCGAGGCGCGGATGGGGGTGGACCGGGCCTTGAGCCGCCGCAGGATCTCGATGCCGTCCATGTCCGGCATCACCCGGTCGAGGAGGATCACATCGAATTCATCGGGATGCTCGGAGATGGCCCGCCAGGCCTCCGCGCCGCTCGATACGCCGGTCGTTTCGTAGCCTTCGAATTGGAGGTTCTCGACGAGGGCCTCGAGGTTGATCGGCTCGTCTTCGACGACCAGTACGCGGGTGGATTCCATGGGTAGTGTCCTGACGAAGAGGGTTCATGAAAACACAGAAGATCCGGCCTTCACCCCCTCCTTCTCGGACCTGCCCCCGCCTCAGGTGACAATTGGCGCTCTTTCGGTCGGCTTTTGTCGCCCATTTAGGGAGGACGGGGGGCCGGGAAAGGCAAAGAGCCGGAGTCTCAAGATTTGGCGCCGACTCACCGGGGCGGGGATTCGACCGGCGTCTGGCTGCGCCAGCCGCCGGTCTCGCTCCGGCATGCCATCAAGGCACGCCTCCACGATCCCACTCGGCCGAAGGCCAAAGGGGGTGGTTCGAATCCTCTCGATCGAAGGGGCAACACACCAAAAGGGCCCTCTTTCGAGGGCCCCTTTGGTGTGTTGGTCGGCGCGAGAGGATTCGAACCTCCGACCCCTACCACCCCAAGGTAGTGCGCTACCAGGCTGCGCCACGCGCCGTGAACTATTGACTGTAGACGCATCCGGGGGGCAGGTCAACCTTTGGGTGGCGCGGACAGGCGTTCGTACAGGGCCTTCACGGACTTGAGGATGGGCTGCAGGTCGGAGCTGGTGCGGAGGAGCCTGGGAAAGGCGGCCTTGGGCTTCTGGACGGGGGCGGCGGGCAGCTCGTCGGCCTCGAGACCCAGGTCCAGGCGCTGCACCAGGTGGCCGTGGGCCAGCAGCTCGGCGCAGTCGGCCACGGTGAGGCCCTCGGCCAGCCAGGCCTTGATGCGCTTCAGGCGCGGCAGCTCGTCGACATGGTAGTAGCGGAGGTTGCCCTTGCTGCGCCGGGGCTTGATGTCGGGGATGACCTCCTCCCAGTAGCGCAGGTCCTTGGGGCCGACGCCGATCAGTGAAGCCGCTTCGCCGATCTTGAACCACTTCTTGTCGGTCATCGCGGCACCGCCTAGCTCTCCCTGGGCTCGATGCCCAGGGCCTTGAGGCGCTTGTAGAGGTTGGAGCGGTCCACGCCCACGCGCTCGGCCACGCGGGTCATGTTGCCGTTCTGGAGGCGCATCTCCCGCTGGAGGTATTGGGCCTCGAACCAGTCGCGGGCCTCTTTCAGGCTGGGGAATTCCGGGAAGGAGAAGGGGTCCTGCTCCGCGAGATGGCGCGCGGCGAGAGGGCCTAGGTCGCGGGGGCCGATCTCGTTGCCGCGGCCCAGGATGACGGCGCGCTCCATGAGGTTCTTCAGCTCGCGCACATTGCCGGGCCAGTCGTGGCGCAGCAGGGTGTCCTTGGCCTCGGGGCCCAGGTGCTTGGGGGGTCGGCCGTACTGGCGGCCGATGCGGCTGATGAAGGCCTCGGCCAGGGGCAGGATGTCCTCGGGACGCTCCCGCAGGGGAGGGATGCGCAACGGCACCACGGCCAGCCGGAAGTAGAGGTCCTCCCGGAAGCGGCCCCGGGTGATCTCGCTGGCCAGATCCTTGTTGGTGGCGGCGATCACGCGCACATCCACGCCCACGGCGCCGCCCCCGCCCACCGGCTCCACGCGGCCCTCCTGGAGGGCGCGCAGCACCTTGGCCTGGGTCTTCAGCGACATGTCGCCCACCTCGTCAAGGAAGAGGGTGCCGCCGTCCGCCTCGCGGAACTTGCCCTTCTGGTCGCGCACGGCGCCGGTGAAGGCGCCCTTCTGATGGCCGAACAGTTCGCTCTCGATGAGCTCTTCGGGAATGGCCGCGCAGTTCACTTCGATGAAGGGGGCCTCTTTGCGTGGGCTCTGCAGATGCAACAGGCGGGCCACCTCCTCCTTGCCGCTGCCGTTCTCGCCTGTGAGGAGCACGCGGCCCTCGGTGGGCGCCACCAGCGCCACATCGGCCATGAGGCGCTTCATGGCGGGGCTGTCCGCCAGGAAGAAGCGGCCGCTTTCCACCTCGGCGAGCAGGCGCTGGTTCTCTCGCTCCAGCTGGGATTGACGGAGGGCGTTGCCGGTCACCAGGAGCAGGCGGTCTAGGTCGATGGGCTTTTCGAGGAAGTCGAAGGCGCCCAGCTTGGTGGCCTGCAGGGCCGTGTCGATGCTGGCGTGGCCCGAGATCATGACCACGGGCAGGTCGGGGCGGATCTGCTTGGCCTGCTTCAGCGTCTCCAGGCCATCCTGCCCTGGCAGCCACACATCCAGCAGCATGAACTGGATGCCCTCGCCGTCGGGGTTGTGCAGCAGGTCGATGGCCTGTTCGCCGCGCTCGGCCTTCACCACCTGATAGCCCTCGTCCTTCAGGGCTTCGCCCAGGGACCGCCGGATTCCCGGCTCGTCATCCACCAGGAGGATGGTGATGGGGGCACGCATGATTCCATGCTGGACGCGGGCCAAGCCTTTGTCCAGCAGTAGGTTGCCTAGATTTCTGCCAATGCCTTCTCGGTTTCCGGCAGGAGGGCGGCCGCCAGTTCCCCCGCAGCGAGGTAGTAGGGGTGGGCGGCCACCTGCGGCAGCTGTTCGACCACGACCTGAACGAAGGGGCGTAGGTGGTCCCGGAGGAGGCGCCGGGCCAGCGCCACGAACTGATCGCGTTCCGCCAGATCCCCCTCGATCACCTGCCCCAGGAGGAAGCTCAGGCAGGCGAGTTCCAGGCCCAGGTGGTCCGGGGGGACGGTGAGATCCTCCTGGAGGCTGATGTCGGCCTCGTCGTAGAGGGCCTGGAGGGGACCGAGCACTTCGGGGGCCATGAGGTGGCCCCGGGTCTGGACGGACTCGAAGAGGTGGATGGTGTCCGCATCCTTGGCGTGGAGGAAGAGCCGCGCGTATTCCACGGGCTGCTCCTCCGGCGCCAGGGCCTGTCGGGTCATCCGCTCCAGGGGCCCGGTGAGCGCATCTGCGGGCTGGCCGTCCCGCAGCTCCCCCAGGGCCTCCTTCAGATCGGCCTCGGGTTCCAGGAAGGCTTCCGCGAGGATCTGGGCGAGGTCCGCCAGGCGTGCGAGCGACATGGGGGGCTCCTTCAGTGCAGCATCCCCATCTTGTGGAAGCTGCTCACCTGGCCAGCGTAGACGAAGATGTAGCGCAGCAGGAAGCCGCCGAAGAGCACGAGCCCCGAGGCGGCCAGGGCGAGGTTCCGGCTGCCGTGGAAGGTGTGCCCCTTGAGCAGGCTGGGGGCCAGCTCGTAGACCTCGATGCCCAGCGGCGTGAGGAGCCCCAGGCCCAGGAAGAAGACCCAGAACACGACTGTGTACGGGCCGCCCAGGATGAGCCAGAGGGCCTGCTTCACGGCCAGCACGGAGAGCGTCCCGTGGATGAGGTAGGGCAGGATGATGAAGAGCTCCAGCACGATGAACACGATGTCCAGGGTGATGAGGAACTTGGTTTCGTGGGCCTCGATGGGGTTGCGCCGGTCGAGCACCATGGCCAGCAGCAGGGCCGCCGCACCGCTGGAGAGGGCTGAGAACAGGAACATCTGGGCCACCAGGTTGGTGTTCCAGAAGGGGCGCGCGGACACGGCACCCAGCAGCACGCCGGTGTAGATGCCCACGCCGATGGCGAAGGGGAAGCCGATCATGGCAAGGGTCTTCCGGTGGGCCGAGAGGTCCACATTCAGGCGGTGGACCTGCTTCCAGGCGGGCGGCACCTGGCTGAACAGCTTCTGCCGCCAGTCCCCGGGCAGCCAGGCGAAGGCGTAGACGAAGGCGATCACCGTGAAGAGGGTGAGGAGCCAGCTGCCGATGGACATGGGGCTCTCCCAGCGGAAGTGCATGAACAGCTTGTAGAAGCGGTACCAGTTGCCCAGGTCGAGGATGAGCAGGGCCGAGCCGATGGCCACGGGCCAGGGCGCCAGCAGGGCCCCCATGCGGGCGATGCGGGGGTAGGCGGGCTGGCCGTCCACCTCTAGGTAGTTGGCGAGGCCCGCGGCGAAGAAGAGCCCGGCGGACAGGCCGCCGAGGAACAGGTAGACCACGATGAGGAGGCCCCAGTTGAACTCGTGCATATCACGCTCCTAGAGCAGGTAATAGAGTTGGGGGCCGTTGCCCGTCTGGGGTTCCTTCACGCGGTAGCGCCGCGTGGCGAGCAGTTCGTGTACCCGGCTGGCGGGATCCTCCAGGTCGCCGAAGACGCGCACCTTGGAGGGGCAGGTCTCCACGCAGGCCGGAATGGTGCCCTTGTCGATCCGGTGGCTGCAGAGGGTGCACTTGTGGACCGTGCCGCTCGCCTCGTGGAAGTAGCGGGCGTCGTAGGGGCAGGCGATCATGCAGTAGCGGCAGCCGATGCACTCGTCATCGTTCACGAGCACGATGCCGTCCTTGCGCTGCCAGGAGGCCCCGGTGGGGCAGACCCGCACGCAGGAGGGATGCTCGCAGTGGTGGCACTGCTCCGGCTCGAAGTCGATGCGGAGCTTGGGGTATTCCCCCTGCCGGTCTTCGTTGATCCAGTTGCGGAAGTTCCCGATCGGAACCTCGTTCTCGGCCTTGCATGCGACAGCGCAGGCTTTGCAGTTGATGCATTTCCGCGAGTCGATGACGAGGGCGTAGCGCTTCTTCTTGATGGCCATGGTCCACCCTCCTCAGGCGTTCGCGACTTTGACGAAGGTTTCGTGGAAGGCGGCATTGCCCGACACCTTGTCCCAGGCGGTCTCGAGGATCACCGCATCGCTGGCGCCCACCTGGTAGACCAGGCTCTGCATCTTCGACTTCTTGCCGAAGCCGTGGAGCATGAACACGCAGTCGGGGCGGATCTCCTCCGTGACGCGGGCCTTGAGCTTCACGCTGCCCACACTGCTGGTGACCGTGAGGGTGGAGCCGGTCTTGATCCCGAGGCGCTCGGCGGGCTTCGGGTTGATCCAGAGGTCGTTCTCCTTCATGAACTCGTTCAGCCAGACATTGTTCGACTGGTTGGCGTGGGTGAAGTAGCCCACGCGGCCGAGGATGAGGCGGAAGCGGTCGCCGGGCGGCTGGACCGGCGCGGCGTAGACGGGCAGCGGGTCATGGCCGGCCTCCTGGAGGCGCTCCGAGAAGAGCTCGATCTTGCCGGTCTTGGTGACGAAGCGATGGTCGGGCGTCAGGGTCTTGCCGTAGCTGGGCTGGCCGCTGGCGGCCCACACGCCGTGCTTCTTCATGTGTTCGGCGGCCATGGGGATGGGCAGCTCCTTGAACTCCGCCTCCACCCACTGCTCGATGGTGTAGTCGAAGTAGTCGCTGAGGCCCAACCGCTTGGCCAGGCCCTGGACGATGTCGAGGTTCGGCTTGGTGTCGTGGATGGGTTTCACCACCTGCTGGCGGTAGACGACGGCGGGCCAGATGCCGGGCATCACTTCCACCGGATCCGTGCGCTCCAGGTAGGCGCTCTCGGGGAAGACCACATCGGCATACCAGGCCATGTCGCTCATCTGGACGTCGATCACGCCGATGAAGTCCATCTGCTCGATCATCTTCATCGTCTTGGCCTGGTCGGGCATGGCGTTCAGGGGATCCTGCTTGTAGACCATCCAGGCCTTGATGGGGTAGGGCTTCCCGCTGAGCACATTCTCGCGCAGCTTCAGGTAGACACCGTCGCCCTTGGCGGCCAGGGGGAAGTGCTTTTCGATCTCGTCCACGCGAGGCGCTTTGGGCTCGTCCCAGGGCATGAAGAGGAACTCGCCCTTGGGCAGCTTGGCGTTGGGCACCATGCCGCCGGGCTGGTCCCAGTTGCCCACGATGGCGTTGAGGATGGCCTGGGCGCGGCGCATCTGGAAGTCGTTCTGGTACCACGAGGACCGCCGGCCGGCGTAGTAGAGGGCGCGCGGCGCGGCATCGGAGAACTCGCGGGCGATGCGGATGATGTCCTTCGCCGGGATCTCGGTTTCCTGCTCGGCCCACTCGGGGGTGTAGGGCTTCACATGCTCGACCAGCTGGTCGAAGCCGGTGGTGTAGGCGGCGACGAAATCCTTGCTGTGGCGGTTCTCTTTGATGATCACATGAATCATCGCGAGGATGAACGCGAGGTCGGTGCCGGGCTTGATGGGGTACCACTCGTCGGCCTTGGCCGCGGTGACGGTGAAGCGGGGATCGAGGTAGACCAGCTTGGCCTTGCGCTCCATCACGCCGCCGATGAGATCCATGGTGTCGGGCGTGATGATGCTCTCGAAGCGGTTCGCGCCGGACATGATGACGAACTTGCTGTTGAGCAGGTCGAAGCTGGGGACGGTTCCGAAGGTGGCGCTGTAGGCCAGGTTCACCGAGGCCAGGCAGAGGGTGGGGTGGCGCACGAGGTTGGGCGAGCCGAAGGCCAGGCCCAGGTTCTTGAAGAAGACTTCCTGGAAGCCCTCGGTGGAGGACCAGAGGGTGCTTTCGGGGCCGTACTTCGACTTGGCTTCCGCCAGCTTCTTGGCAGCGAAATCGAAGGCCTCGTCCCAGCTCACGGGTTTCCACTTGCCTTCGCCGCGGGCGCCCACGCGGATCATGGGCTGTTTGAGGCGGTCGGGATCGTAGACCTGCTTGATGGCCGCGTTGCCGCGGGCGCACAGCATGTCGCGGGACTTCGGGTTCTCGGGATTGGGATTCAGCTTCTTGACGAGGCCCCCCTCGACCACGGCGATGGCCGAGCATTTGTTGGGGCACAGCTCACAGGTCGTCGGGACTTCCCGGCGGTCGTCGGAAGCCGTCCGGCCCTTCTTGAAATACCGGAGGCATCCCGCCTGGCTGGCGGTGACGGCTCCGGCGGCGGTGGCGCCGGCGGCCTTCAGGAACAGGCGGCGGTCCATGCGAGTGGTTCCCATCGGGGTCTCCCAGGAAGGACGAAGGCCGGGCCGGAGGGTCGCCCCTCCGGCCCGGTGGGGCGGTGTCTAGAACTTGACCTCGATGGAGGCGTAGGTGGACTTCACCGAGGCGGGGAAGCCGTACTGCAGCATCGGGTTCTTGTTCAGGTCGTAGGCATCTTCCCAGCTCTGGCCGGGCATGGAGGGCCCGGGGCTGATGTGCCACCCGCTGAAGGCGTGGCTGTACTTGTAGTCCAGGAAGCCCAGGCGGAAGGCGGCGTTCTTGGCGAACTGCCAGTGGATGTAGCCTTCCCACACATCGCCGCGGGTGCCGAGCTTCTCGGTGGCTTCCCCGGTGGCGGGGCTGTAGGTCCACCAGCGCGGGGACCCGTGGTTGAACTCGGCGCCGAAGCCGAGCTTCTCGGTGGCATCCCAGCGCATGCCCACATAGTAGGCGCTGGCGGTCTGGCTCTTGTTGGCGTCGCCCAGGAGGCCGCCGAAGCCGGCGAGCTGCTGGGTCTGGCCGCCGAAGGCCGCGGGCATGGTCCAATAGGCGCCGTACTGGCTCATCTTCCCGTTGGGCAGGCTCTTGATGTGGCCGTAGCTGGCGAAGTAGGTGAAGCTGTCGCCGACCTTATGCTTCCAGGTGGCGGTCCACTGGTCGATGTCGCCCAGGTTGTTGGTGGCGGTGACATATTGGATGGCGGGCATGCCGCCCATGCCGGGCATGGCGGGCACGGGGAAGTTGTTGGTGCTGCCGAAGGGGATGTCCGTGAGATTACCCATGCGGTTGTAGCCGATGTAGAGGTTCGTGCTGCTGACCGTGTCCCCGATCTGGAAGAGCAGGGGCATGTCGTACATGGCGCCCAGCACGGTGCTGTCCTTGAGGGGACCGATGCTGGCGACCTGCAGGGTGGCGGCCGAGGCATTGGGGCCCTGGGGCGTCCAGTTCACATTGGTGAAGTTGAAGCCCACGGGGGCCGCGCTGGCCTTCACATTGCCGCCGCCACCGAAGCCGGACTCGTAGCCCACGCCGTAGCAGAGGCCCAGCAGCGTTCCTTCGGGAAGGCCGAGCTTGTCGAGGTGGAACTTGAAGCCGATGCCATCCACCATGGCATTCACGGCCAGGGCCTGCGGGGTGGCCTGGCGCTCCACGCCATCCTTCACTTCAAACGGGGGGCCGTCCGAGGTGTTCTGGCGGCCGATGGAGAGGACGCCCACCGGGAAGTCGTAGACGAGGCTGGCGCGCTCGACGCGGAGTACATCCGTGCCCGGCACCTTGGCGCTGTTGAAGGAGTTCTGGACGGTGTTGGGCGAGCCGTTGAAGGTGGGGACATCCGCGCCGCCGTGGACCTTGTACATCGTCAGGCGGCCCATGATCTTGGCGTGCTCGTTGATGGTGATGCCGAGCTTGAGGCGCAGACGGGTGGACCACTGGACGGAGTTGGTCCAGTCCTGGGCGGGGGAATTCTGTGTGAGGGGCACGAAGGGGTACGCGTAGCCCGGAGGCAGGGGGCCGGGATAGCCGGCGCTCTGGGCGAAGCCCATGAACTGCTGGTAGGGCTTGAAGTGCCACTCGCTGGACTCGAAGCGGGTGCGGAGATCGCCGCCCCACTGGATGTTGTCGCCGGCGACCTTGGTCTCGACCTTGACCAGGCGGGCATCGACTTCCTGCGCGGTGGCGGCCTTCTCCTCGATGGCCTTCAGCTGCGTCTTGAGCTGTTCGATCTGCTTCTGCAGATCCTCGTTGGACTGGGCGCTCAGGGCCGCGGGTGCCAGCATGGCGACCAGGGCGAGCATGATGCGGGAGGGTTTCATGGAAGCTCCGGGGAAGGGTTCAGGGCAGGGGCGCGAGACGCTCAGCCGCCGCAGGTTTCGGGCTGCGGGGAGTCGGAGGCGTGGTTCACGAGGAAGGTCTGGACATCCTTGACCTGCTCGGGCTTCAGCAGGCCGTCGAGCTTCTCGGCGCCCTTCTTGTGCTTGCCTGCGGCGAAGTAGGCCTTCCACTGGGCCTGGGTCTTGGAGAGGGGCGTGATCTCCTTGGCGCTGCCGCCCGGGGCGTGGCAGGACTTGCAGTTCTTCTTGAAGAAGAACTTGCCCTTGGTGTCGCTGCCGCCCTGGGCGGCCAGCGAGGCCGATAGCGCCGCGACCACGGCGAGGAGCTTCAGGGTGTTCCGCATGGAGCACATCCTTTCTGGGGGAGAGTTGGGGGCAGGGCGACGCCATCCCGAGGTGGGAAGACGCTGAATTCAGGGTTTCCGCGGTGCCTCGGCGGAGGGACGCGGAAGGATCTCGCCATTGAGGATGATAGGGTGGACAACGAGGTCAAGTCGTTCGTGACTATGATCACTATTAATTAAATAACCACTAAGTAATTTGATTCCAAACCCTCGATTGGCATGGATCTGGAGCCTTCCAGCCGGCCGGAGACAGGGCTGCTATCGTGGGGATCCGAGGTTGGCCCCATGGATGAATCCCGTTCCCTCCCCACGCCCGAGCAGGATGCCGCCGTGACCCCCGTGATGGGCCCGGCGCTGAAGCGGCAGGTGCTGGTGTGCACCTCCAAGAGTTGCTCCGCCAACGGCTCCGAGGCGGTGCTGGAAGCCTTCAAGGCCCACCTGATCGACGAGGGGCTGCTGTTCTACAAGGGCAACCGGGAGGGCGAGGTGCAGTGCCTGCACTGTGGCTCCGTGGGCTTCTGCGCCATCGGTCCCGCGGTGCTCGTCTACCCCGATGGCATCTGGTACGCCCATGTCACGCCCGCGGATGTGCCCGAAATCATCGAAAGCCACCTGAAGGGCGGCGTGCCGGTGGAGCGGCTGGTGCGCAAGCGCCTGGGCTAGCGGCCGGACTGGCGGTCGGACTGGTTTTCCGCCTCGAACTCCTGCCGCTCTTCCGGGGTGTCCACATCGATCCACTCGGGCCCGTCACAGGGCAGGAGGAGATGGGGCAGGGCTTCCGTCAGGGCCATGAGGGACCGATGCGGCGCGGCGGCGAGGCGGGGCCGGAAACGGTCCGGGAGCCACCCGCCGAGGGGCTGGAGATGGCCCCCGTGCTGCGCCAGCACCCAGCGGGTGGCCTCGGGATCCGCGGCTTCGGCCCGCCGCGCCCAGGCTGCGAGCCGTTCCGGAGTCCAGCGCACCTGGTCGCAGGCCACCACCCACCACCGCCGGGGCGAGGCGGCCTCGGTCAAAGCCCAGGTCCGCAGGGCCGCAGCCGGCCCCTGGCGGGGGTCGTCGAAGACCGGCAGGTCGGGCCGGTCGGACAGCGGGGCGCCGAGCACCCGGATCGGCGCTCCTGGAAACACGGACTCGAAGACCCGCGCGAGGTGCCCCCCCCAGGTGCCTCCCTCCGGGTGCGCCAGCGCGTGCTTGGCGGCGCCCATGCGGCGGCTGCGCCCCCCGCTCAGGAGCAGCAGGCCGGCCTCTCCGGAGGTCATCCGCCGACCTGCCACATGCCTTGGGCGAACTCGGGCGTCTGTCCGCGGCGCATGGGGTGGCAGTCCAGTTTCTCGGTGAGGGCCTGGCGGATGAGGTGGGCGAGTTCCTCGTGGGAGGCGTGGTTCCGCAGGGGCTCCAGCAGGCCCACGGGCTTGTTCCCGAAGAGGCAGGCCTTCAGCTCCCCGCGGCTGGTGAGGCGCACGCGGTTGCAGCGGTCGCAGAAATCGGCGCTGAGGGTGGAGATGACGCCCACCTTGCCTTCGCTCCCGGACAGGCGGAAGATCCGCGCGGGGCCCTCCTCCAGGCCCACGACGGGCTCTTCCTCCAGCCCGGTGCCCAGGCCTTCCTGGACCGTGCGGAGGATCTCGTCGGCGGGCATGAACTGGTCCTTGCCCCAGCCATTGCCCTGGTAGGGCATGAACTCGATGAAGCGGACCTGGATCCCCTCGGTCCGGGCGAGGCGCGCCAGGGGGAGGATCTGGTCGTCGTTCCAGCCCCGCAGCACCACGGCGTTCAGCTTGGCCTTGAGACCCGCGGCCCGCGCGGCCTCGAGGCCCGCGAGCACCTTGGCGAGGCCATCCTTCCCTGTGAGGCGCTCGAAGGCGCCGCGTTCCGCGGCGTCCAGGCTCACATTCACCCCGCAGAGTCCGGCATCGCGCAGGCCCCGGGCCCGGCGGGCCAGGTGGATGCCGTTGGTGGTGAGGTGCACGCGGCCCTCCACCTCGGGGCTGATGCCCGCCACGAGGGTCTCCAGGTCGCGGCGCATCAGGGGCTCGCCGCCGGTGAGCCGGACCTTGCGGATGCCCAGGCGGGTGAACACCTTCACCAGTTGCACCACTTCGTTGCGGCTCATGACCGGGGGCTCGGCGCGCTCGAGGGCGCCGGTCCGCGGCTTGCAGTAGACGCAGGCCAGGTTGCACTGCTCCGTCACCGACACGCGCAGGTAGGTGATGCCCCGGTCCAGGCCATCCTTGAGACCGTCCTTGAGCCGCAGCATGCGGGGGGGCTGGCTGGTCGGCGGTAAGGGGAAGGGGGGAAGCACGGGCGCTCCGGATCCATCCAGCATGCGCGGAGTGGCCGGAAGCCGCGCGGCGGTTTTGCCCTCGATCACAGCCCCGGGGTCAGGGGGTTTCGGGGCAGAGCGGCAGGACCACCCGGAACCGCGCGCCCTGGCCGGGTTCGCTGTCGATCTTCAGCTCGCCGTGGTGGGCATCGACGATGCTCTGGCAGATGGAGAGCCCCAGCCCCCAGCCCTTGGCGGCGTCCCCGGCCTGGGTCTGTCCGAAGGGCTGGAGCAGCTCCTGGATCTTGGCCGGATCCAGGCCGCGGCCCGTGTCCCAGACCTCGAGGACCCAGGCGGCCCCGGCCCGGTCCACCGTGGACCGGAGGCCCACCTGGCCGCCTTCCGGCGTGAACTTGAGGGCGTTCTCGAAGAGGTTGAGCATCACCTGCTGGAGGGTGGCGGGATCGGCCAGGATGTCGACCCGCTCGGTCTCGGGGGAGATCTCCAGGTGGAAGTGGAGGCCCGCGGCCTCCGTCTTGAGCCGAAGCACCTCCTCGAAGCCTTCGGTGACCTCCGCGGGCGGGATCGGCACCAGCTTGAGGCTCTGGAGCAGCGCCTCGGACCGGCTCTGGTCGAGCAGGTTCCGCGCCAGGGCCTCGATGCGGTTGGCCTCCCGCTCCATCACATCGAGGAGATTGGTGTGGCCGGGGACGAGGTCGTGCAGGCGGTCGAGGGTGAGGAGGATCGTGGTGAGCGGCGAGCGGAGATCGTGCGTGACCATGTCCAGCAGCTTCAGCCGCTCTTCCAGGCTGCGCTTGATCTGCTGGTGGGCCTGCTCCAGGGCGCGGTTCTGGCGGGCGAGCAGGAGGGTGCGGTCCTCGATGGTCTCTTCCAGGTTCCGGGCCCGCTGGGCGAGGGCGTGGACGCGCAGCCAGAGGATCCAGCCGAGCAGGGCGATGAGGGCGAGGCCCAGCAGGCCCCGCACGAGCCAGCGCTCGTACCAGGCCGGCGCCACCTCGATGGAGACCGGGGTGCCCTCGGTCCAGGTCACGCCATCGGTGGAGGCCCGGAGGTGGAACCGGTAGAAGCCCGCCTTGAGGTTCCGGTACTGGAGCGTGAGGCTCTGGCTCACGGGCCGCCAGCCGTCGTCCACGCCCTGCAGGTAGGCCTGGTAGGAGATCCGGGAGGGCACCAGGGGATCCCCCGTGTCGAAGCTGAGATCGAGGAAGTCGGGGCGGGGCGGCACCTGGACGGTGAGCGGGGGCACCTGGGATCCGCCCGGCCAGCGCACCTCGAGCAGGGCGGGCGCGGGCAGGGGGGCGTTCCGGAAGGTCCGGACATCCTGCAGGATGCAGATTCCGCCGATCATGCCGATCCAGAAGCGCCCCTTGGAATCCAGCAGGAACCCGTCGTGGTTGGTCTCTTCGGAGATCAGGCCCTGGCTTCGGCTCAGGTGGTGCAGGGAGCGGCCCTCGAGGAAGGTCACGCCCTTGTTGTGGCCGATGGCCACGCGCCCCTGACCCACATCCACGATGAAGTTGATGCCTTCGTCGGGCAGGCCGTCCGCGATGCCGAAGCTCGCCCAGTGGCCGTCCATCCAGACATGCAGGCCCTTCATGGTGCCGATCCAGAGGCGCCCGCGCGCGTCCAGGCTGATGGCCGTCACCGTGGAGGCGGCGAAGGGCGCGTCGGTGAAGGTGCGCTGGAGGCGGCCATCCACGCGCTCCCAGAGGCCCGACGAGGTGGCCAGCAGCAGGCGGCCCTGGTAGGGGAGGATGTCGGGGATCGACTCCTCTCCGATCTCCGGGGGCAGGCGGAGGTGGGCCCGCAGGCGACCCTGGAGGTCGAGTTCGAAGAGTCCCTGATCGGTGCCGGCGAGGATCGTTCCGGCATGGTGGATCAGGGTCAGGACGGCCACCCGGGACATCTCCTTCGGGCCGGCCGAAGCCACGCGTCCCGCTTTCCAGTGGGCGAGGCCGCGGTCTGTGCCCACCCACACGCCGCCGCTCCCGTCCTGGAGCAGCTCCCAGATCGGGTTGGCCGGCATGCCGTTGGCGGTGGTCCAGTGCCCGGTGAGCCCCCGCCCCTCGTCCACCTGGTAGAGGCCCGTGCTGGAGCCCAGGAGGTAGCGTCCAGCGCCCAGTTCCTGCACGGCGGTGACGGCGGCCAGGTCCTTGCCCGCCAGCTGGGCGGTGCCGTCCACGGTCCAGAGCCCGGGCAGCGCCTGAGCCGCGAGGCCGTCGCCGTCGGAACCCACCCAGAGCACCCCGCGGCGATCGCGCATGGCGACGAAGATGCGGTCTCTCGGCAGACCCATGGCGGCGGTCAGCAGCCGGGCATGCTGGCCGTCCTCCTTCACCAGCACGCCATCGCCGCCAAGGGTGATCTGGTAGCCGCCCCCCCGCGCATCGAAGCGCAGGCTGACCATGCGGGGGGAAGGCGGCAGGCCCTCCAGCGGCTCCTTCACCCACTGACCTCGCTCCATGCGCAGAAGCGCCGTGTCCAGCAGGAGCCAGGCCCGCCCCTTCGGATCCACCTGCAGGTCGCGGATGCGGGTCTCGGCGGGCAGGGGCGGCAGGGGATACGGGTGGAGGCCCTGGGCATCCCAGCGGGCGACGAAGGTGTCCTGGCCCACGATCCAAAGCCCCTTGGCGTGGTCCCGGGCCAGCCGCCGGATGGGTCCGCCGGGCCACGGCGCGGGCAGCTGCACGGTGTGGAAGCGGCCCGCCTCCAGCCGGAACAGGCCCCGGCGGGTGCCCACCAGCACGCGGTCCTGATCGTCCAGGCCCAGGGCGACGGCATCGGAAGTCTCCAGCCCCTGGGCCGGGCCGTAGTTCAGGACGGTTTCACCGCGGATTTCAGAGACGCCCTCCTGGCTGGCGACCCAGATGCCGCCGGAGGCATCTTCCATGAGTCCCCGGATGAACAGGGCCTTGAGCCCCTGGGGCCCGGCGAAGGTCCGGAACCCCGAGGCTCCCAACCGCGCCACGCCGCCGGTGTTGGTGCCCACCCAAAGGAAGCCCTGGCGATCCTCCAGCAGGGCGGTGACCTGGCTTTGGGGGAGGCCGTCCCTCAGGCCATAGCGGCGGAAGGCGGGCTGCTGTCCCAAGAGGGGCAGGATGACCGTGGTGAAGCCCAGCCAAAGCCAGAGGAGGGTGGTGCGTCGAGGGAGCATGGTTCTTATCTGTGGAGACACCATCGGCACGCAAGGGGCTTGGCGTGATTCCGGTGTGGCATGGGACTATGAAAGCATGCTTGTGGACGCGCACTGCCATCTCACGGGGAGCTACCTGGCCCAGGACCAGATCGAGGCCACGCTGGCCCGCGCCCGGGCCGAGGGGGTGACCGGGTTCATCGCCGTGGGCACGGATCTGGAAGACTCCAGCGTGGTGCTGGCCTTGGCCCACCGGCTGCCAGGCGTCCAGGCGAGCCTGGGCGTGCATCCCCACGAAGCGAAGACCTGGACCCCGGAAACCGGGGCCGCCCTGGCGGCCCTGGCGGCGGATCCCTCGGTCCGCTTCATCGGCGAGACGGGTCTGGACTGGCACTACGACCTGAGCCCCCGGGACGAGCAGGAAGCCGTCTTCCGGGCCCAGATCCGCCTGGCGCTGGCCCTGGGCAAACCGCTCATGATCCACACGCGGTCCGCGCCGGAGGCCACCCTGCGGGTCCTGGAGGAGGAGGGCGCCGATCGGGTGAAGGGCATCATCCACTGCTTCAGCGAAGACCGCGCCTTCGCGGCCAGGGCCCTCGACCTCGGCTTCTACCTGAGCTTCTCGGGCATCGCCACCTTCAAGAAGGCCGAAGCGGTGCGCGAGGTGGCGGCCTGGGCGCCGGAGGACCGCATCCTGGTGGAGACGGACGCCCCCTTCCTGGCCCCAGTGCCGTACCGCGGGAAACCCAACGAACCCGGCTTCGTGCGCTTCACGGCTGAAGCCGTGGCCGGACTGCGGGGCATCTCCGCGGGGAAGCTCGCCGACCTCACCACCCGCAACCTGGAGGCCCTGTGCGGCTGGGCACCCTCTTCCTGAGCGCTGCGGCCCTGGCCGCCGGCCCGATTCTGGCGGCCGCCCCTCCTCCGCTGCCAGGGCCGCTGTCAGGGCAAGGCGAGGCGGCCCCCGTGCCGGGACGCCCCTCGCTGCCGTGGGAGCATGCCTCCCCCCTCGGCTGGCAGGCGGAGCCCTGGGTGGCGCCCCAGGGAACGATCCAGGGAGGGGCGGCCCTGCCCGAAGCCTCCAGCGGGCCCATGATCATCCACCTGTCCGGCGACGGCACCCTCCGGATCAGCGATGCGCGGGGTCTGATCCGCCTGCAGATCGGCCTGCCCGGTCGCCCCCTGCGGGCCTGGCGGGATGGGGGCGTCCCCCTGGCGGCACCCTCGGGCGCCTGGGGGTTCCCCACGGATTCCGCCCTGACCGGGGGATTCGGCAACCTGCGTTGGTGCGCGGACGATTTCCGGCCCTTCCTCCGGGGCCTGCTCTGGGTGCTGGAGGATGGCGAGGGATTTCTCAGCGTGGTGCATCCCGCCACGGCCCGGGTGATCCACCTGCCGCTGCCCCCGGGGAGGGACCTGCGGATCCGCTTCCTCCCCGATCGGCTGGAGGTGGCGGCGGGCGATGTGGAGAAGGGCGCGCCCCGGCAGTGGTCGATCCCCTGGATGGGCCTGCTGCCCCGGCTGGCCGCCCTGGGGCCCCACCCGGATCCGCCCAAGGCCGGCACCGCCCTCGCGCCCTTTCCCAAAGACTGAAGACTGAAGACTGAAGACTTAGGAACTGGCACGACCCTGGCTGTCTCATTCCCCGGAACCGACCTTTAGGGTCCCGGCATTCCATTCCAGCGGAGGCTCCATGAACGCGACCTTCACCTCTACCCGGCTCGCAGCGGCACTCCTGCTTCCCGCGGCCTTCGTGAGCGCCGCACCCCAGGCCCCAGTCTCGGCCCCGGCCGACGAAGACACCTACCAGGGCGAGGCCCCGGAACGCTACGCCATGGTGCGGGCCCTGGAGGGGGATGTCCGCATCCGGAAGGGCGACCTCGATGAAACCCTGAGCCGGGGCACCCCCATCGCCGAGGGCGATGTCGTGGAAAGCCGCGGTCGTGGCGTTCTGCAACTGGGGGACGGCACCCGGATCGCCTTCGGCGGCGCCACGCGCTTCACTGTCGCGACCCTCTTCACCGACCGCAAGGGCGAAAAACAGGTGCTGCTCCGCTTGGACTACGGCCGGCTCCGCGTGCTGCTGGGCGGGCAGTCCGACGCGCGCTTCCGGGTGGACACGCCCTCGGGCACGGCCACCTGCTTCGACAAGGGCGCCTTCACGGTGGAGGCCGAGCGGGACCGCATCGTCCGTCTGAAGGTCCACACCGGCCGGGTGACCTTCGCCAATGAGCGGGGCGAAGCCCGCGTCGCCGCCGGGGAGCGCCTGACGGTGTACAGCCCCCAGGACGGCCTGGACCGGGTGCGCAGCTTCAACACTTACGATGGCGACGACTTCGACCGGTGGAGCGAGCGCGCGGTGGTCATCAAGCGCGGCGAGAGCTGGGACCGCGTCCCCTCCGAGATCCGCTACTACGCCGACGACCTCGACGACCATGGCCGCTGGGTCAATTCCGGCGAGTTCGGCTGGGTCTGGCAGCCCAACGGCGTCGCCGAGGACTGGCGCCCCTACTACCAGGGCCGCTGGGCCCCCTACTCGGGCGGCATGACCTGGGTCTCCGACGAGCCCTGGGCCTATGTGGCCTACCACCACGGCCGCTGGCACTGGAGCCTGGGTGTGGGCTGGTTCTGGATCCCCGGCGTCTACTACAGTCCCGCCTGGGTAGCCTGGAACCACACGCCCGGCTACTACGGCTGGGCGCCCCTGGGCTACTACAACACGCCCTGCCACTGGGGCTACGGCGCCTGGGGCGGCGGCTACGCCTGGAATGTCGTGTCCATCAACTACATCAACGCACCGCATGTGCACACGCGCATCTACTCGGACGCGACGGTCCTCCGGGGCTTCAACGGCGCCACCGGCGGCACCACCTGGACAGGGGGCGGCCGGGACCTCCGCGCGCCCTGGCAGCGCTCTCCCCTGGTCGTCTCCCAGGCCGAGTTCCGCAATCCCGGTCAGATGCAGTCGGCCTTCCAGCGCGATGTGAACCGGGACCGCCTGATGGCCTACGAGCGCCAGGCCCAGGCCACCACAGGACGCACCATCATCCGACGCGCCCCCGCGCCGGTGGGACCCGCCGGGGATGCCCGCCCCGGTTCCCCGGTGGGCGGCGGCGTCCGGGCGCCCTTTGAAGATCGCAGCCGGATCCAGGGTTCCGAGCGCCCCCTGGGCCCGCGCGAGCGCGTCCACGAGGAGCGTCCCGCAGACCGCAGCCGCGAGGTCGCCACGCCGCAGGATCGCCGCGTCGACCCGGCCCCCCGGGACCGGGGTGTGGAATCCCGTCCCCGGACCGAGGAGCGGCGGGTGGATCCGGCCCCTCGGGAGCGGACCGTGGAGCCCCGTCCGCGCGAACGCACCGTCGAGCCGCGCCCCGCGGAAGAGCGGCGCATCGAGGTGGCCCCCCGGTCCCGGCCCGCAGAATCCCGCCCGATCGAATCCCGCCCCCAGATCAACCGGGAAGAGCGGCGGCCCGATCCACAGCCGCGGCAGGTGGAACGGGAATCCCGGCCCGCGCCCCGGGCCGAGCCGCCCCGGGAGAGGCCCCGGGAGTCCGCTCCCGAGCCCCGTTCGGAGCCGGCGCCTTCCCGTCCCTCCGGCGGCGAGGGCCGGGGCGGGGGGCGCGAGATCCGGCGCTGATCCCTCCGCAATACAGAAGGGGCCCCGATCGGGGCCCCTTCTGTATTGCCGCCGCGGGTGGACGGGATCAGATCACATCGACCGGGTAGCTTCCCTTCTGGATCAGTTCGCTGGCGATGCGGCCGCGCAGGCGGGCGCTGCTGGTGGGGTGGAACTCCGTGAAGGCCCTCACGCCGGCCAGGGCGTGCCGCAGGGCCTCGCCCTCGACCACATCCGCGCAGAGCATGCGGGCGTCGCCGTGGACCTTGTGCCAGCTCTCGTTGACATAGAGTTCGGTGATGTCCCGGGCGATCTGGGCCCAGCGGTGGCCGGACTCGACCATGCGCTCGGCGCGCACCACGGCGCTCTCCATGGCGTAGATTTCCATGAGCATGTTGCTCATGCGGGCCATGACCTCCTGGTTGTCGATGAGCTTCTGGCCCAGCACCTGCACGGCGAGGCCCGCGGCCAGCATGCACTGGCGCTTGCTGAGCTCGACGCCGTGCTTCAGGCGGGCCAGGGGACCCGTGAAGCTCTCGGCCTTGGGCGGGTTCGAAATCTCCTTGGCCACCTGCTGGCCGAACTGCATGAGGGGCAGCTCGTTCTTCATGGCGCGCTTGAGCAGCGTGCCGGCGATGAGGAGGCGGTTGATCTCGTTGGTGCCCTCGAAGATGCGGTTGATGCGGCAGTCGCGCAGGGCCTTCTCGGGGGGGTACTCGGCGCTGAAGCCGTAGCCGCCAAAGGCCTGCACGGCTTCGTCCGCCACGGAGAAGAGGGCTTCGCTGGCCCACACCTTGGAGATGCTGCACTCGATGGTGTACTGGTCGATGGCGGCCATCTTGTCGGCGCCGGCGGTGGGGCTGTCCCAGCTGGTGGCGTGCAGGGCCTCGTCGATGTAGCCGGTGGTCCGGAAGTTCAGGGCCTCGCAGACGAAGATCTTGGTGGCCATGTCCGCCAGCTTCTGCTGGATGAGCCCGAACGAGTTGATGGGCTTCCCGAACTGCTGGCGCTCCGAGGTGTACTTGATGGCGTATTCAAGGATCCGCTTCATGCCGCCCTGGCTGCCCACGCCCAGCTTGAAGCGGCCGATGTTGAGGATGCCGAAGGCGATCTTGTGGCCCTTGCCCAGCTCGCCCAGCAGGCGGTCCTTGGGAATGCGGCAGTTCTCCAGGATGACGGTGCGGGTGGAGCTGCCCTTGATGCCGAGCTTCTTCTCCTCGGCTCCCGTGCTGATGCCGGGGTCGTTCTTTTCGACGATGAAGGCGCTGAAGTGCTGACCGTCCACCTTGGCGAAGATGATGAAGACATCGGCGAAACCGGCGTTGGTGATCCACATCTTGGTGCCGTTGAGCACCCAGCTGTCGCCATCCAGCACGGCCGTGGCCTTGGCGCCCAGGGCATCGGAGCCGCTGCCGGCCTCGGTGAGGGCGTAGGCGGCCAGCCATTCGCCCGTGGCCAGCTTGGGGAGGTAATGCTTCTTCTGGGCCTCGGTGCCGAAGTAGACGATGGGCAGGGTGCCGATGCCGGTGTTGGCGCTGTAGCTCACGGCGAAGCTGCCCTGCTTGCTCATCTCCTCGAGCACGAGCATGGCGGACCGCTTGTCCACATCCATGCCGTCGTAGGCCTCGGGGATCTCCAGACCCAGCAGCCCCAGCTCGCCGGCCTTCTTCATGAGCTCGATGGTGAGGGGGAGGTCCAGCTTGTCGATCTGCTCATCCCGGGGCAGCACTTCGCCCTGGATGAAATCCCGGGCGGCCCGGGCGAATTCCTTGGCATCGTCGCCGAATTCCTCGGGGGTGAACTGGGGCAGGGCCCCGATGGGGGTCATGAGGAAACTGCCCCCCTTGACCTGCTCTGCAGCGGTGGTGCTCATCTCTGTCCTCCAGATTGGGTAGGGATCACGATGGGCGGGAGGGGGCGGCTTGGCTAGCCTCTACCTTCGGTCAACGCGGCCAGGGTCTGTTTCAATGGAAGGTTCCAGGAGGTCGAATGCCGGAAGGCAGGCAAGTGCAGCAGATGTTCTCGGCCATCGCCGGGAAGTACGATGTCTTGAACCATGTGCTCTCCGGCGGCGTGGACTTCTGGTGGTGGTGGCGCATGGCGCGGAAGTCGGGCGCGGCTCCCGGGAAGCGCTTCCTGGATGTGGCCGCGGGCACGGGCGACTCCAGCCTGGCCCTGGCCCGCCGCGGGGCGGAGGTGGTCAGCACGGACTTCACGCACGCCATGCTGCGCCTGGGGCCGGCCAAGTTCCGCCGGAAGGGCTTCGCGGGCCTGATCTGGGCCTCCAGTGATGCGGATGCCCAGCGGCTGCCCTTCCGGGATGCCAGCTTCGACGGCCTCACCATCTGCTACGGGATCCGCAATGTGGAGGACCGGACCCGGGCCTACGCCGAGTTCCTGCGTGTGCTGCGCCCCGGCGGCCAGCTCACCATCCTGGAGTTCAGCACGCCCGTGCTGCCGGGCCTCAAGGCCTTCTACGACTGGTACAGCCTGCGCGTGCTGCCCCGCATCGGCGCCTGGATCAGCGGCGACGCCTCGGCCTATACCTACCTCCCCGAGAGCATCCGGGGCTTCCCGGCCCAGCGGGCCCTGGCCACCGAACTGGAGGCCGCGGGCTTCCGCCAGGTGGGCTGGACGAACCTCACGGGGGGCATCGTGGCCCTGCACACGGGCTTGAAGTAGGGTCAGGCCCCCAGCTGGTGGCGTTCCTCCACCATGCGGTCGATGACGGCCACCACCTCCTCGCTGGCCCGCTCGGCCTGCTCGAAGTGGGAGACCACGCGCCGCTGGATGTCCGGGTCGCTCTGCCAGCGCTGCGCGAGGAGGCCGACGGCCTCGTGGATGTGCCCGTGGACCTGGGCGTGGGGAGCCTCCAGCCGGGGGTAGGAAGGCACCTGGGAGAACTGCTGCAGACCCTGGCCTTCGTAGTACCACTGGCCCAGGCGGCAGCCGCGATGATCGGTCTGGATGGCCCGAGCCTCCACGGAATCCGTGCCCTGGTTCACCGCCCGATAGCCGTTCTGCTTGAAGAGGAAGTGATCCACCTTCACCAGGGAGGCGAAGCTGACATCCTGCGCCCGGGACACCTGCCGCAGCGAGGTGCGCGCCGCGTCCGCGAAGCGGCGGACCCGGCTGCTGAACGCCGTGACGGCGGTCTGGGAGCTCTCGGTGATCGCCTTCACCTGCTGGGATTCGTCCAGCATCCGCGTGGTGGCCTGGGCGAAGGAGTCGAGGGTGGCGGCGATGCTGGCGGCGGCATCCTTGGTGTTCTCGGAGAGGGTGCGGACCTCCTCGGCCACCACGGCGAAGCCCTTGCCCACATCCCCGGCGTGGGCGGCCTCGATGGCGGCGTTCAGGGCCAGCAGGTTGGTGCGGTCCGCCACATCGGTGATCACCTGGACGATCTGGGTGATCTCCGTGCTCTTCTCGTGGATGAGTTCGATCTGCGCGTTCGTGCTGCCCACCATCTCGGCCATCCGGTCGAGGTCCGCCACGATGGTCTCGATCGTGCTGCGGCTGCCGTCGGCGTCCTCGGCCGTCTCGCGGGAGAGGTCGCCCACGGTGCCCAGCTCCTTCGTCATGGTGAGGAGGTAGTCCTGGATGGAGCGCAGGTTCTGGATGAGGTTGCCGCTGTTCAGGTCGGTGACCTTGGCGATGAGCTTCTCCTTCAGGGCCATCTGCTGGACCTGGCCCAGGCTCTCCACCGAAACATTGATGCGGGTCATGCCGTCCTTGAAGGCGCCGTGGAGGCCCTGGTCCATGGCCATGCGGTAGGTCTGGCCGCGGCTGGCGTGGTCGAAGGCGGACACGACCTCGCGGAAGTACGCCTCCTGCTGATCCAGGAGGTCGTTGAGGGCCCAGGAGAGCTTCTCCGTGGCGCCGCCCTTCTTGATGTGGGTGATCCGCTGGTCCAGGTTGCCCTGGGCCGCCTCCTGCAGGTTCGTGGCCAGCCGATCGATGGCGTACAGGATGCGGTGGGTCGTCCAGAGCGTGAGGGCGAGCAGGGCGAGGATCAGCCCCAGGAGGAGGCCCAATCGGAGATCCAGCCCCTTCGAGCCCACCGCGAAGTAGGCGAAGACCAGGAACAGGCCGAGGGTCGCGGCGACGAGGTAGTGGACCCTAGAGCCCAAGGACAAATTCTTCATAGCCCATGCCCTTCTCTTCGAGTGTCCGGTGGAGGATCGCCTGGGAGGCCTTCATGCCCGCCTGGCCGTCTCCGGCCTTGCGCTCGGCCTCGAGCATGGTCCGGTAGAGGGTGCTGACGGCCTTCACGGCTTCGGTCCGGGGCTTGCGACGCACGGAGTAGTAGCCGATCACCTCGCCCCGGTGGTCGAAGGACGGCGTGATGTTCGCGAAGACCCAGTAGAAGCTGCCGTCCTTGGCGAGGTTCTTCACATAGGCGCAGATCTCCCGCTTGGCCTGGAGGGTGTCCCAGAGGAGCTTGAAGACCGACCGGGGCATGTCCGGGTGCCGGAGGATGTTGTGGGGGGCGCCCAGCAGCTCCTCCTCCGAATAGCCGGAGATGCCGATGAAGATGCGGTTGCCGTAGGTGATCAGACCCTTCAGGTCGGTCTTGGAGACGATGAAATCATCCTCTTCCAGGACGCGCTCCTGCTGGGTCGGCTGGGGCCTGCTGCTCATGAGGGAGTCTCCACCCGACTGGTATCGGGTGTTTCGGGCCCGGTGGGTGAGTTTTGACGACCTCGGGGTCCGTGGTCAGGAGAGGGGGTATCTCCCCTGCTCGATCAGGGCCTGGGTGATGCGGTTCCGCAGGACGGAGAGGGGGGCGGGACTGGGAGCGTGCATGGCCAGCAGGTCCGCGACCAGGGCATCGAGGACGGCGTCGGAGGCCAGTTCGGCGGCCAGCATCCGGGCCTCGCCCTGCACGCGGTTCCAGGCCTCCTGGGCGTAGACCTCAGCCAGGTCCCGGGCGAGGGCGGCCCACCGGTGCCCGGCCTCGATCATGCGCCGGGCCCGGATGACCGCCGATTCCATGGCGTAGATCTCCAGCAGCAGGTTGCTGATGCGCGCGGAGGCCTCCTGATTGTCCAGAATTTTCGGGCCCCAGTCGGATTGGGCCAGGGCGATGACCTTCAGGGCCCGGGCCTTGGCCAGGGCGATGGTGCGGAGCAGGGGATCCTCGGGGAGATCCAGGGGGGCCGCGGCGGTCTCGACCAGCGGCAGCCCCTCGGGTCCGCCGCAGCGCTTGAGGAAGGTGCCGGCGATAAGCAGGCGGTTGATCTCGTTGGTGCCCTCGAAGATGCGGTTGATGCGGCAGTCCCGGTAGATCTTCTCGGCGGGGTACTCGGCGCTGAAGCCCGCGCCGCCGAAGGTCTGCACGGCGTCGTCCGCGGTGGCGAAGAGGGCCTCGCTGCCCCACACCTTGGCCATGGAGGCTTCCACGGCGTACTCCTCGATGGCCCTCATCTTGTCGGCGCCTGCGGTCTCGCTCTCCCAGCTGGTGCGGGCCAGGGCCTCGTCCAGGTAGCCGATGGTGCGGAAGTTCATGCTCTCGCCCACGAAGATCCGCACGGCCATGTTCGCCAGCTTCTGCTGGATGAGGCCGAAGGCCGTGAGCGGCTTGCCGAACTGGGTGCGCTCCCCGGCGTATTTCAGGGTGTATTCCAGCACCCGCTTGCCGGCCCCCGCGGAACTGGCGCCCAGCTTGAAGCGGCCGATGTTCAGGATGCCGAAGGCGATGCGGGCGCCCTTGCCCTTGCCGCCCAGCAGGCGGTCCTCGGGGATGCGGCAGTTCTCCAGGATGACGGTGCGGGTGGAGCTGCCCTTGATGCCCAGCTTCTTCTCCTCGGCGCCGGTGCTCACGCCGGGATCGGTCTTCTCGATGATGAAGGCGCTGAGGTGGGTGCCGTTGATCTTGGCGAAGACGACGAAGACATCGGCGAAACCGGCATTGGTGATCCAGGCCTTGGTGCCGTTCAGCACCCAGTGACCGTCCTCCAGCACCGCGGTGGCCTTGGCGCCCAGGGCGTCGGAGCCGCTGCCGGCTTCCGTCAGCGCGTAGGCCGCCACCCACTCGCCGCTCGCCAGCTTCGGCAGGTATTTCGACTTCTGGGCGTGGTTCCCGAAGTAGACGATGGGCAGGGTGCCGATGCTGGTGTGGGCCCCGTAGCTGGTGGAGAAGCTGGCCTGCTTGGCCATCTCCTCCAGCACCAGGAGGGCGGTCTTCTTGTCGAGGTCCAGGCCGCCGTAGGCCTCGGGGATCTCGATGCCCAGGATGCCCAGCTCGCCGGCCTTGCCGAGCAGTTCCCGGTTCAGCTCCAGGTCGAGGCGGTCGATGGCCTCGTCCCGGGGCATGACCTCGCCGTTCATGAAGTCCCGGGCGGCTTCGGCGATGGCGAGCGCCTCTTCGCTGCTGTCCTCGGGCGTGAACTGCCGCAGAGAGCCCGCGGGGTGGAACATGAAACTGCCACCGCGCACGGGCAGCAGGCTGGTCTCGGCCATAACGGACCTCCCGACCTCCTGATCATCTACCCGAAGTCAGGCCCCCTCCAGCGCCGAGTGGAGGACCTGGATCACAAGTCGCTCAGCGGGGTTCGGACAGCAGCGGGAGCTGCCCCTTGGGGTGTGCGAGCACCACCTCCTTCACGCGGTCGATCCAGGTGGCCCGCTCCTCGGGGCGAAGCCGTTCATGGGCGATCTTCCGCTCCTCCAGCAGGCTGTCCACCAGCTGGTCGATGGAGCGGATGAAGAAGTCATCGGTGTCGCGCACGCCGTCGGCGGAGACTTCCCCGGACACGGGCACTTTGAAGAGCAGGTCGTAGGTCTTCATCCAGTGGTACATGAAGCTCTCGATGGAGCGTTGGCGTCCGAAGGCGAACAGCATGTAGGCGTAGTTGTCCAGCACGCTGCGGTCGCACACCACCACATCGTGCTGGCTGGCCGAGCGGATCTCCTCCGCGATCTGGGTCATGAAGATCCAGGTCTGCGCCTCCAGGGAGGTCTTGCGGTTGATGGGCAGGGGCGAGAGCCGCGCCACTTCCTTGACGATGTCCACATGGACGCCGCCCCGCTTCAAGGCCGCGGCCAGTTCATAGCAGAGGGTGGTCTTCCCGACCCCGTGCGTGCCGATGAAGGCGATCTTCACACGGCACCTCCTGTGCCGTGCCCTGCGGGCCATCGCTTCGCGACGGTGGCCCTCCGCTCCTGCTGCGGGCTCACACGGCACCTCCTGTGCCGTGCCCTGCGGGCCATCGCTTCGCGACGGTGGCCCTCCGCTCCTGCTGCGGGCTCACACGGCACCTCCTGTGCCGTGCCCTGCGGGCCATCGCTTCGCGACGGTGGCCCTCCGCTCCTGCTGCGGGCTCACACGGCACCTCCTGTGCCGTGCCCTGCGGGCCATCGCTTCGCGACGGTGGCCCTCCGCTCCTGCTGCGGGCTCACACGGCACCTCCTGTGCCGTGCCCTGCGGGCCATCGCTTCGCGACGGTGGCCCTCCGCTCCTGCTGCGGGCTCACTCGGCACCTCCTGGGCCCAACCCCTGCGGGGCCGCGCGGCGCGCGGTGGCCCTCTGCTCCTGGTGCAGGCTCACTCGGCACCTTTTGGGCCTCGTCCTACGGCTCTGCTCTGGGCTCATGGGGTTCGGATCCACATGGTTCCAGTATCCAGGGGATGGTTGGGGAGGGAATGTGCCCTTGATCACCCTTGACGCTCGTCGGGGTTCCGTTGGTCCCGCCGGGCCTGCATCTCTTGCCGGAAGGCGGCGGTGCACTCGGGGCAGAGGCCGTGGGTGAAGGTGGCTTCGGTGTGCTGGGAGAGGTAGGTCTCGATCTGGCTCCAGTAGCCCTGGTCGTCGCGCACCTTCTTGCACTGGCCGCAGATGGGGAGCATGCCGCTGAGCTGCTTCACTTCCGTGAGGGCCTGCGTCAGATCGCGGATCAGGTCCTCACGGTCGGCCTCCAACCGCTTGCGCTCGGTGACATCCCGGGTGACGCCCTGGAAGCCCATCAGGCGGCCGTCCTCGCCCCAGACGATCCGCCACTGGGCCTCGACTTGGATCTGCTGGCCATCCTTCCGGTTCACGGTCGCCTGGATCAGATCCTGCTCGAAGGGCTGGGTGCCCGGGAGGGCCTGGCGGGACCGGGTCATCCGCTCCTGGATGATGGCCGCACCATTGGCGGAGAGGGCCCTGCTCTCGGAGCCCAGGTGCATGAACTCCTCGGGGGTCCAGCCGCGCTGGCGCACCACGGAGGGGCTGACATAGGTGAGCCGGCCGTCGGGGTCCATGGTCCAGATGACATCCAGGGCGTTCTCGGCCAGCAGGCGGTATTTCGCCTCCTGGGCCGCCAGGCGCTCCTGGTCTGCGAGCTGGCGCAGCCAGGCCGCCCGGGCGAGCCAGCCCATGGCCAGGGTGAGGCCCACCAGACCAGCGACGGCCACCGCCGCGAAGGCGGCCTGGTGCCGCCAGGTGCGGAGGTAGTCCTCTTCCGAGAGGCCCACCAGGACATAGAACCTCGGGGCATCGAGCTTCCGCAGGGTGTAGATGCGGCGCTGGCCGTCCACCACCGAGGTGGCGGAGAACTGGGCGGTGGCGGCGGAGCTCTTCACGGCCGTCAGGTAGTCGCCGAAGACCTGGGTGCTGCCGATCAGCTTTTCCTGCCCCGCGAAGGCGGGGTAGCGGACCAGGAGGTCGAGGTCCTCCCCCCTCAGGGAGATCGATCCCTTCCGGCCCACATCCACGAGGGACATGGCGCGGCCGAGCTGCTCCAGGGTGAGGGTGGCGCAGATCACTCCGGCGAAAGTCCCATCGGGGGCCTCGATCCGGTGGGCCAAGGTCAGGGCCCAGGCCCCGCCCCGGGCATCCTGGGCGGGCCGGGAGACCACCAGGCCGGCCTGGGGATCCATCTTCAGGGCCTGGAAGAAGTCCCGCTGCCCCACCTCGGCCGAGGTTCCCGGGGAAGCTCCGTGGAGGACTCGGCCCTCGCGGTCGGTGATGCGGAGGGCATCGACCATGCCCAGGCGGGCGAGGCGGGATTCCGCGAAGGCCCCCAGGCTCTTGTTGAAGGGGCCGCCCGGGCTGTGCTCGGTCTGCTCCTTGATGGACAGCAGGGCCAGGTCGATCTGGCGGATCCGGCCCTTGATGCTCTCCTCCAGCACCTGCGCGAGGTTGAGGGTGGTGATCGAAGCCTGCTCGACCTCGTGCTTCCGCGACCGGTGGAGGGCCCACGCGGCGAAGACCACCATCAGGAGGTTGAAGGCGATCAGGAAGCCCCGCATGCCCCGCGCGAAGGTCGTGGGGGTCACCCGGCGGGTTGGAAGCATGGCGTTCATGGGGTTCCGTCAGATCAGACTAATCCCATCCATGGCACTGGGCTGCTCCAGCCCGAAGAGCTTCAGGAGGGTGGGGGCCACATCACGGAGGGCCCCGCCGCTGCGAAGCTGGCGGGCTTCGAAGCCCGGCGCCACCAGCACCGCCGGCACGGGATTCAGGGTGTGGGCCGTGTGGGGGTTGCCGCCCTCATCCCGCATACACTCGCAGTTGCCGTGGTCGGCCGTGATGAAGAGGGCGCCGCCCATGGCCAGGGTGGCGTCGGCGAGGCGGCCCACGGCGGCGTCCACGGCCTCGCAGGCGGTGACGGCGGCGGCCAGATCGCCTGTGTGGCCGATCATGTCCGGGTTGGCCAGGTTGCACACCAGCAGGCGGTACTGGCCCGAGCGGATGGCCGTCTCGAGGCCCTGGCTCACCTCCGCCAGGCTCATCTCGGGCTGCAGATCGTAGGTGGCCACCTTGGGCGAGGGCACCAGGCGGCGCTCCTCCCCTGCGAAGGGGGCTTCCCGGCCGCCGTTGAAGAAGTAGGTCACATGGGCGTACTTCTCGGTCTCGGCGGTGCGGAACTGCTTCCAGCCCTGGGCGCTGACGAGCTCGCCGAGGATGTGGTCGAGGCTCTGGGGTGGGTAGGCCACCGAGACGAAAGGCTCCAGTTCGATGTCGTAGGCGGTGAAGGTGACGAGCTTCACCGCGGGCCGATGCCTCGGCTTGAACCCGTGGAAGGCGGGATGCACCAGGGCATGGCACATCTGGCGGGCCCGGTCGGCGCGGAAGTTGAAGAACAGCACCCCGTCGTCGTCCGCGATGGGGTGGAAGGCGTCGAGCCTCGTCGGGGCCACGAATTCGTCGGTCTCGCCCCGGGCGTAGGCGGCGGCGAGGGCGGCCAGGGCGTCCGGGGCCTGCTGGGGGGCCTCGCCGTCCACATAGAGCTTCCAGGCCTGCTCCGTGCGCTCCCAGCGCTGGTCGCGGTCCATGGCTGTGTAGCGCCCGCAAACCGAGCCGATGGTCACCAGGGGGCAGGTCCGCAGCTGGAAGGCGAGCCACTGGAGGTAACCGTCGGCGCTCTTCTGGCCCGTGTCGCGGCCATCGGTGATAGCGTGGATCGTCGTCGGCACGCCCTCCGCCTGGGCCCACTGGGCCAGGGCCACCAGGTGGGTCTGGTGGCTGTGGACGCCCCCGTCGCTCACGAGGCCCATCAGATGCAGGCGCCGGCCCGAGGCCTTGAGACCGGCCAGCAGGGCGCCCATGGCCGCGTTCTCGCGGAAGGTGCCGCGCCGGATGGCGGCGTCGATGCGGGTGAGCTCCTGCCAGACCACGCGCCCGGCCCCCAGGTTCATGTGGCCCACTTCCGAGTTGCCGAACTGTCCCTCGGGCAGACCCACGGCCTCGCCACTGGTCAGGAGCTGTGTCGTGGCGTAGGTCTTCCGCAAGGCATTGAAGCGCGGCATGGCGGCCACAAAGGTGGCGTCGAAGCCGTTCCGGGGGCCGTCGCCGAAACCATCGAGGATGAGGAGGGTGATGGGGCCTTGGACCATGGGGCGGGTCATCCCTTCTTCGTGGTGCGCTGCTTGGCCTTCAGGCCCTTGGGCAGGTCATCGGCGAGGAATCCGATGGGCCGCTCCGGCGGGGCGCCCTCCACCTCCTCGCCCTGGAGGGCCTTCAGGACCAGATCCAGTTTCTGCTCCATGGCCGCCACGCGCGCGGACAGCTCGGCCTGGTCCGTGAGGACATGCCGGGCTTCGGCGAAGGCCGGCAGCAGGGTCAGCAGCCGGTCTTCCGATCCGGGCAGCAGTCCGGTCAGGAGGGCGGCCCCGGCCTCGGTGAAGGCCAGCACGGGGGCTTCAGGGATCGCCTGGCGCTCCGCCGCCGTGAGGTGGAACACCAGCGCTTCGGGAAAGCGCCCGGGATGGGCCTTCACCAGGGCGGCCAGGGCCTGGGGCTCGATGCCCAGCTGGCCCGCCAGGGCCGCATCCGGCAGGGCCGCCGCGTCCCTGAGCCAGAGCAGGCGGGAGAGGATCTCGACGGGGGCGGCCATTACGGCACCTGCTCCCCGTGGGGGTGGGACAGCAGGTAGAGCACGGCCATGCGGACGGGCACGCCGTTGGTCACCTGGTCGAGGATCAGGTTCCGGGGGCCGTCGGCCACCTCGCTGGTGATCTCCAGGCCCCGATTGATGGGCCCGGGGTGCAGGACCACCACATCTTTCTTCGCCCGCTGCATGCGGGCCGGATTGAGCTGGAAGAAGCGGCTGTATTCGCCTTGGCCGGGGATGTAGGCGCCGGTGCCGCGCTCGAACTGCGCGCGCAGCATCATGATGGCGTCCTGTTTGGGGATCACCGCGTCGAAATCGTGGCTGATGTCGATGGAGGGCCAGGTGGCCTTCATCTCCTGGGGCACCAGGGTCGGGGGGCCCACCAGGGTGACCTTGGCGCCCATGCGGGTGAGCAGCCAGAGGTTCGAGCGCACGACCCGGCTGTTGCGGATGTCGCCCACGATGGCCACCCGCAGGCCCTCGAGCTTGCCGAAGTGCTTGCGCAGGGTGTAGGCATCCAGCAGGGCCTGGGTGGGGTGCTCATGGGCGCCGTCGCCGGCGTTCACGATGCTGGCCTTCATGTGCCGCGCCAGGAGGGCATGGGCTCCGGGGGCGCTGTGGCGCATGACGATGAGGTCCGGATGCATGGCCTCCAGGTTCATGGCCGTGTCGATGAGGGTCTCGCCCTTGTTCAGGCTGCTGGTGTCGGCGTCGAAGTTGATGATTTCGGCCGAGAGGCGCTTCTCGGCGATCTCGAAGCTGTTGCGGGTGCGGGTGCTGTTCTCGAAGAAGAGGTTCACCACCAGCTTCTTGCGCAGGGCCGGAACGATCTTGATGCTGGGGCGCTCGCAGACCTCCTCGAAAGCCCGGGCCTGATCCAGCAGGGCCGTGATGTCCTGGGGGCTGAGGGGTTCGATGCCAAGCAAGTGCTTGTGGGGGAAGACATAGCGTTCCGCGGTCATCAGCAGGCCTCCACGGTGACGCTGTCTTCACCATCGATTTCCTTGAGCTTCACCGCCACGCGGTGGCCAGGGGGGATCTCCACCCGGAGCCCGGCCAGATCTGCCTGGATGGGCAGCTCCCGGCCGCTGCGGTCCGCCAGGACCAGGAGCATGACCCGGTGGGGCCGTCCGTGATCCAGCAGGGCGTCCAGGGCGGCCCGGACGGTGCGGCCCGTGTAAAGGACATCGTCCACCAGCACCACCGTGCGTTCCTTCAGCGTGAAGGGGATCTCCGTGGGGCGGACGATGGGGCTGCCCACCATTTCGGTGAGGTCGTCCCGGTAGAGGGTGATGTCCAGGGAACCCACGGGCACCTGGGCCCCGGTGGCGGCCCGGAGGAGGATGGCCAGGCGCTCGGCCAGGGGCAGGCCCCGGGACCGGATGCCGAGGAGGACCACCTCCTCCTCGGACCGGAGGCGGGCCATCAGATCGGCGGCGAGGCGCTTGAGGGCGGCGTCCATCTGGCCAGGGTCCATGGGGCAGGGGCCTTGGGCTTCGGGCATGGAACCTCCGGGGTGCGCCCCCGCGGGGCGCGCGCGCGGATTCAAGTCTAGCCGAGCCCGGCCTTAAGACGGAGGATGAGGCAGGCCGGCTTTTGCAGGATTCAAGTCGGGCTCCCCCCGCTCCGATGCCCCATCTGAGGACGCCCATGAGCCAGGAAAGGCGACATTACCAAAGGATTCCCCTGGAAGCCGCCCTGAGCTTCCAGGAGCTCAGCTTCCACAAGGGCGAAACCCCGGCCGTCAGCAGCTATCGGGATGTATCCATCGGGGGCCTCCTGGTGGACTCCCCCCGGGCCTACCCCCTGGGGACCCTCCTCAAGCTGGAGATCCGCGTGCCCGGCTGGGGCCGCTTCCAGAATCACTTCGGCCCCGCCCAGGAGGCTGATGTCCGCCCCCTGGTCGCCCTGGGCACCGTGGTCCGCGTCGAGCAGTTGGACGAAGGAGGCTACGAACTGGGCGTCAAGTTCCAGAATGTGTACCCGGATGACCTCGAAGCCCTCATGAAGTTCGTGGCGGCCTCCGCCCCCCCGTCCCCCCTCTGACCCCGATTTCCCACCCTGTTAGGAGGCCCCCGTGAAGATCCTCATCGTGGACGATTCCTCGACGATGCGGCGCATCATCATCAACACCCTGTCCCGCATCGGCTACACCGATGTGGTGGAAGGTGAAAACGGCAAGTCCGGGCTGGAAAAGCTTGGTCAGGGCGGTGTGGAGATGATCATCACCGACTGGAACATGCCGGAGATGGATGGCCTCGAGTTCGTGAAGACCGTGCGTGGCCAGAATCCGGCCATTCCCATCCTCATGGTGACCACCAATGCCGCCAAGGAGGACATCGTGGAGGCCCTCCAGGCCGGCGTGAACAACTACGTGGTGAAGCCGTTCACCCCGGAGACCCTCAAGGAAAAGATCGAATCCCTCCTGGGGTAGGGAGCAGCCTTATGGACCAGTCTGAGATCGACGCCCTCCTCGCCGGAGGCGGCAAGCCTCCCAAAAAAGCCAAGGCCGCGGCGAAAGCTCCGGCCGAACCCCCCGTGGCGGCCGCGGTCCCCGCACCTGCACCGGCCTCTGAACCGGGCTCCGAACCCCACAAGGATGGCGCCGGCCATGTGATCTCCGAGCTGGACACGGTCACGGCCGTGACCGAGCGGGAGTCCAACAAGGTCATGGACCAGCTGGATCAGATCAGCCGCCTGGTGTCCCGGCAGCAGCAGCTGATCACCGACATGATGCGCCACGAGGGCGCCCAGACCCCGGGCGTGCAGAAGGCCATCCACGAGGTCATGAGCGCGGGCAAGGAGATCCAGGACAAGGTCTTCGAGGCCATGGACCTGATGCAGTTCCAGGACATCACCCGGCAGAAGCTGGAGCGCATCGTCCACCACCTGCGCCAGATCCACGACTACATCGTGGACCTGCTGGGCACGGGCCTGAAGAGCGACGCCGAACGGCCCTCCATCAGTCACACCATCGCCCAGACCGGTACCACACCCGACGAGAACAAGGCCCACGCGGATTCCGTGGTGGAGGCCTTCAAGCAGCAGAAGAAGGGGTAAGTCATGGCCGCCGAGACCACCCAGGCCCTTCTCGCCAGCGAACTGGTCCCTTCGGGCCAGCTGGTGACCTTCACCCTGGATGGCGTGGAGTTCGGCCTGGACATCGACCGGGTCCAGGAGATCACCCACCGCTCCGATGTGACTCCGGTGCCCGGCAGCCCCAGCTTCATCCTGGGCGTCATCAACCTCCGGGGCCTCATCATCCCGGTCATCGACAGCCGGATCCGCTTCCACCTGGCACCCCAGGAACCGACCCCCAAGACCCGCATCATCGTGCTGCGCCTGGCCAGCGGGCCCACGGGCCTGCAGGTGGATTCCGTGGCCGAGGTGGTGAGGCTGGAGGATCACACGCTCCGAGAGACCCCGCCCCTGGTCGCGGGCATCCGGTCCGAATATCTGGCGGGCATGGTCACGGTGGGGAGCCGCCTGATCACCCTGATCCACCTGGAGAAGCTGCTGGACAGCTCCGAGCTCAGCCGCCGGACGGAACTCGAGGATCTGGGCATGGCCGGGGCCCTGGCCATCGGTTCCGAGGACTTCGAGGAGGAGGCGGAAGCCGACGGCCGCCCCTTCGTCACCTTCCGGCTCGGCGTCGAATCCTTCGGCATCGCCCTCCAGCAGGTGGAGGAGATCGTCGAGCTGCCCGCGGTCACCAAGGTTCCGGACGCGCCGGACTATGTCCTCGGAGTCATCTGCCTCCGGGACCAGGTCATGCCGCTGATCGACCTGTCCGAGATCCTGTCCATCCAGCAGGGGGACACCGAACGCAAGCGCGACATGGTGGTGCTGCTTTCCTTCGGCTCCGCCCGGATCGGCGTGGTGGTGGACGAGATCCAGGAGATCCTCCGCGTGCAGGACGGCCAGACGCTGCCGCCGCCCCAGACCTTGTCCGAGGCCGAGCGGGAGCACCTGGAGGGCATCCTGCTGCTGCCGGGCCGCATGGTGAGCCTCATCAATGTCCTGAAGATCATCACGGGCGACGACCAGGAGAAGATCGCGGCCATGGGCCAGGGCCTCGGCCTCGCCGACGCGCGCGTCCAGGAATCGATTCCCAGCCTCGAGCTGGTGGTGTTCCGCCTCGGCCCCGAAAACTACGGCCTGCGTCTGCACGAGGTCCGCGAAATCATCATGGTGGGCCAGGTCACCCCCGTGCCCCGGGCCCCCCAGTTCGTGGATGGCGTGCTGAACCTCCGGGGCGAAGTGATGCCCGTGGTGGACCTCCGCACCCGGTTCGGCCTGGAGCGCGTGGAGGCCACCTCCATCTCCCGGATCCTCATCACCAGCATCGGCGGGGTGTTCACGGGCCTGGTGGTGGACGCGGTGGATGAAGTGCGGCCGGTGGAGCTGCACCGCTTCGGACCCCCGCCCTCCGTCACGGCCGTGGGCGCCAACCGCTACATCGAAAAGGTGGCGCGGCTCGACAACGGCATGATCTTCCTGCTCGAGCTGCAGCAGCTTCTGACGGACGCCGAGACCGAACAGCTCCAGGGACTCCAGGGGCGCCGGACCACGGCCAACAAGACGGGTGAGCCATGAGCGACTTCGCCCTCGACGATCCCAGCTTCTACGAGGATTTCCTCGTCGAGGCCCAGGAGCACTTCGAGCAGATCGAGACCAACTTCCTCGCCCTCGAGGAAGCCCCGGGCGACCTGGACCTGCTGAATGCCATCTTCCGCAGCGTGCACACCATCAAGGGCGCCGCCGGCTTCCTGGGCCTGCAGAAGGTCCAGGCCCTGGCCCATGTCGGCGAGAGCGTGCTGGACGACCTCCGCAAGTCCCGCATGGAGCTCAACGAGCGCGTGATGGAGCTGCTCTTCGAGACCGTGGACATGCTCAAGGTCCTGGTGGACGATGTCCGCATCCAGGTCCGGAAGCAGGGCGAGCCCGAGGATCCCGATCCCAGCGAGCTCATCCGCAGCCTGGAAGTCATCCGCAAGGGCGGCGCTGCCGCGGCGGCGGCCGCGCCCCAGGCGGCGGCCCAGGGGAACCTGCACCTGCCCGCGCTCCTGCAGGGGCTGGACGAGGCCGGACGCAAGGCCGGCGAGGCCGCCCTGATCGAAGGCAAGTCGGTGGTGGGCATCCACGCGGAACTGGACACCGCCATCTACGGCACGGCCTTCAATCCCCTCTCCCTCTTCCAGATGGTGGAGCTGGTGGGCCGGCTGCTGTACCGGCAGATGATCCCCCGGGAGCCCCTGGTGGACCTCGACAGCTTCGAGCCCCGGGACTTCCACCTGGACCTGGTGATGGTCATCGAGGCGAGCGAACCCCTCGAGGAGATCCGCAAGGTCTTCGGGGCGGTGACCCATGCCGTGGTCACCATCCTCCCCCTGGAGCTGGGGGGCTCGGCCGAGGCCGCCGCCCCCGCCGCGGAGGATCGCCGCAAGACGGGGCGCCGCGCCGCGGACGACAAGGGCGCCTCCGACACCATCCGCGTGAGCCAGGCCAAGCTCGAGCACTTCATGAACATCGTGGCCGAGCTGATCATCAGCAAGACCATGATCAGCCACCTGGTGGAGCGCCTGGTGCCCCAGGTCAACGGCCATCCGGCCGCGGGCGTGGCCAAGGAACTGGCCCACGCCTCCGTCTACCTCGATCATGTGAGCAAGGAGATCCAGGCTTCCGTGCTGGGCATCCGCATGGTGCCGGTGAAGACCATCTTCTCCAAGTTCCCCCGCATGCTCCGGGATCTGGCCAAGGCCAGCGGCAAGAAGATCGACCTCCACATGACCGGCGAGGACACCGAGATCGACAAGAGCATCATCGAGGAGCTGGGCGATCCGATGATCCACCTCATCCGCAATAGCGCGGACCATGGCATCGAGTCCCCGGAAGTCCGCGTGAAATCCGGCAAGTCCGAGGTCGGCACGGTGATCCTGCGCGCCCGCCATGAGGGCGACAGCGTGGTGGTGGAGATCGAGGACGACGGCAAGGGCATCGATCCCGCCGTCATCCGCGCCAAGGCCGTGGAGAAGGGCCTGCTCAGCCAGGACCGGGCCGACGCCATGGCCGACGACGAGGTGATCGAGCTCATCTTCGCCCCCGGCTTCAGCACGGCCGCCAAGGTGACCGACATCTCGGGCCGGGGCGTGGGCATGGATGTGGTGCGCTCCAATGTGCGCAAGCTCAACGGCCGCGTCGGCGTCCGTTCGACCGTGGGCAAGGGCTCGATCTTCACCATCAAGCTGCCCCTCACCCTCGCCATCATCGACGCCCTGCTGGTGAAGAGCGGCGGCCAGGTCTTCGCCATTCCCGGCACGGCCGTGGAGGAGACCCTGATCGTCCCTCCCGAGAGCCTCTCCCACCTCACCAGCCGTCAGGCCATCAACCTGCGCGGCGAGGTATTGGGCGTCTCCCGGCTCCGGACCCTGCTCCGCTCGACGGCGGCCGATGCCGCGGACGAGGATGGCCTCTCCGTGGTGGTGATCGCCTCCGCCGGACGCCGCATGGGCATCATCGTGGATGCCTTCGTGCGCCGCCAGGAAGTCGTCATCAAGCCGCTGGCGCCCTACCTCGCCAGCCTGCCGGGCATCAGCGGCGCGTCCATCATGGGCGATGGCGGCGTCGTGCTGATCCTCGACCCCGCGGAACTCCTGCAGCTCGCCGTCCAGGAGGCCGTGTGAACCTGGGCGCCGCCCCTTCGCCCCCCGAGGCGCGGGCCCACGCCTCGGGCCACGAGACCGCCCAACAGCGGTTCATGACCTTCTTCCTGAATGACCGGGCCTACGGCCTGCCGCTGAACCATGTGGCGGAGATCTGCCCCTTCCGCGAGCTGAACAAGCTGCCCCACATGCCCCGATCCGTGGAAGGCATCCTGGACCTGCGGGGCCGGGTGGTGCCGGTGGTCAATCTGCGCCTGCGCATGTCCCTTCCGCGCCTGGACGCCTCCAAGGTCGGCACCATCCTCGTGCTGGATCTGGAAGGCCAGCCCACCGGCCTGCTGGTGGATGCGGTGGATGCAGTCGTGAGCGTGCCCGCGGAGGACCTGGTCCCGGCCAGCCCGCTGCTGGCCGGCCTCGATGGGGCCTGGGTGTCGGGCTTCATCGTCCAGGGCGAGCGGGTCGTGACCCTGCTGGACGCGGCTCTGGTGGCCGCCCAGGGAACCGTTCGCGGCCAGGGCCGGCAGGCCCTGGCCACCCGGAACCTGGAGGAGCGGCTGGACGAGGATCTCCGCCGGCTCATCGCTTTGGCCCCTTCCAAGGAGCAGGGCGAACACCGTGTGTTGCCCCAGATCGAGTCCTCGGTCTCCTACACCGAGCAGGAGATGGCCAAGGTCCTGGATCGCGTGGAGGCCATGCTGGCGGGCGCGGACAAGGTCTTCCAGGGCCTCGCCTACCTCAAGCAGGAGGCGGGCATCGGGAAGCTGAAGGGCCACGAGCAGACCATCGCCGACCTGGAGCGGACGAACCAGGACCTTCAGGACGCGGTCTTCTCGCTGATCCAGCAGGTCCAGTTCCAGGACATCGCCCGCCAGAAGCTGGAGCGGGTCATGGCGCACCTGAAGGGCATGCAAGTCGCGATCTCGGGGAAGTTCCGCTCCGATCGGAAGGACAAGTAGCCTCCCCGGCCCTGGAGCCGCTGCCCATCCGCGGGCACAATAGGGTTTTAGGCTCAGGAGCCCCCGTGACCAGCCAGCCCTTCACCGAAGTCCGATTCCTCGCCGGCCAGGTCGGCGAGACCGTCCGGCTGCGGGGCTGGGTCCGCAATGCCCGCACCAGCAAGACCCGCTTCATCGACCTCCGGGACGGCTCCGGCTTCGTCCAGTGCGTCGTCGGCGCCGCCGAGGCGGATCCCGAGAGTTACGAACTGGCGGGGAAGCTCACGCAGGAATCCGCCATTACGGTGACGGGCATCGTGCAGCTTCACCCCAAGACCGGCCAGCCCGAGCTGCTGGTGAAGTCCCTGGCGCTCATCGGCGGCAGCCAGGACTACCCCATCACCCCCAAGGAGCACGGCACCGAGTTCCTCATGGAGAACCGCCACCTCTGGCTGCGCAGCAAGCGCCAGTGGGCCATCCTCCGCATCCGCCACACCCTGGTGAAGGGCATCCGCGACTTCTTCGACGGCGACGGCTTCACCCTGCTGGACGCGCCCATCCTCACGCCCAGCGCCTGCGAGGGCACCAGCACGCTCTTCGGCACGGAGTACTTCCACGAGGGCATGGCCTTCCTCAGCCAGTCGGGCCAGCTCTACCAGGAACCGGGCATCGCCGCCTTCGGCAAGACCTACTGCTTCGGCCCCACCTTCCGCGCCGAGAAGAGCAAGACCCGCCGCCACCTCACGGAATTTTGGATGGTGGAGCCCGAGGTGGCCTTCGCCCACCTGGACGATGTGATGGCGCTGGGTGAGCGCATGACCAAGTTCCTCATCCAGCGCGTGCTGGAGGGCCGCCAGGAGGAGCTGAAGATCCTCGAGCGCGACCTCGCGCCCCTGGAGACGGCCCTGACCACCACCTTCGACCGCATGACCTACACCGAGGCCGTGGAGAAGCTGAAGACCCTGGGCAGCGACATCCAGTGGGGCGAGGATTTCGGCAACGACGACGAGACCATCCTCATGAACGCCACGGACAAGCCCCTGTGGGTGCACCGCTTCCCCAAAGCCTTCAAGGCCTTCTACATGGAGCCGGATCCCCTGGATCCCAAGCTGGCCCTGGGCGCCGACCTGCTGGCCCCCGAGGGCTACGGCGAGGTCATCGGCGGCGGCGAGCGCGCCTCCAGCCTCCAGTACCTCCTGGACCAGATCGACCACGAGGGCCTGAACCGCGCCGACTACGAGTGGTATCTGGATGTGCGCAAGTACGGCGGCGTCCCCCACGCGGGTTTCGGCATGGGCCTCGAACGCGCCGTGGCCTGGATCTGCAAGCTGCCGCATGTCCGCGAAACCATCCCCTATCCCCGCATGATGGGGACGCTCAGGCCGTAGAAAATACCTCCACGAAGGACACGAAGAAAGAATCCAAGGGCACCAAGGTCATCTCTTGGTGCCCTTGCCTGTTCCCTTCGTGTCCTTCGTGGAGATTCTTTTCCGGAGAGGAACTACAGCTGCATCACCACCCCAGGCAGCTTCTGGATCGCCTCCCGCAGCGGGGTTTCGGCCCTGTCGTGGGGCAGGGTGACCCAGAAGGTGTAGCTGATGAAGCTGCCCTTGCAGTTGGCGGTGTGCTGTTCGTCGCCCTCGGCCTGGGGCCCGAGGTGGGCGAGGATGAGCTCCATCACCATGTCGGGGCGCAGTTCTTCCTGGCGCCCGATGATCTTCATGGGAACGCGGACGGGGTAGGTGATCTCGGGGCGGCGGCAGGCATCCATGGCCTCCATCTTACCGTTTGCTACGCTGGAGCGTCCGAGGTCCAGGGAGAGGGCGGGATTCCCGCGCCCTTCCGCCTTGGCCGCCTCGGAGGGACGCCCGTGCTGGAACGGCTGAAGGACCTGGAAGCGCAGTCCCGCAAGCTGGACCCCGGCGCCGGGGAGCGCGCCCCGCTGTGGGAGGCTGCCCGGCAGTATGGCGAGGGCTTCCTGCAGGCGCTCCCGGAGTCGCCCGCCTTCGTGCTGAAGGATCGGCCCGGAGCGGGCCTGGCTGGATTCCCCATTCCTGAGGCGGAGCGGCCCTTCTCGCAGGTGCTGGAGGCCTTGGCCGAGCATGTGGACGGCGTGGGTGCCAATGGGGCCTCGGGCCGGCATCTGGCCTTCATTCCGCCCTCATCGCTGTTCGCCGGCGCCCTGGGCGACCTGCTGGCGGCGATCACCAACCGCTACGCGGCCTACTTCTTCGCCGGGCCCGGCGCCGTGCGGATGGAAAACCAGGTGATCAGCTGGCTGGCCCGTGAGGTGGGCCTCCCCGAGGGCAGCTCGGGCAACCTGGCCGCCGGCGGCAGCATGGCGCACCTGGTGGGCGTCTGCACGGCCCGGGAAGCCGCGGGCCTGAAGGCTGCGGACTATCCGAGGGCCTGCGTGTACCTGTCGGATCAGGCCCACCACTGCATCGTGAAGGCCCTCCGGGTGGCGGGCATGGATGAGGCCCCCGTGCGGAGTATCCCTACGGACGCCGACTTCCGTCTGCGGCCCGAGGCCCTGGAGGCCGCGATCCAGGAGGATCTCCGCGCCGGTCTCCGCCCCTGGCTGCTGGTGCCCACCGCCGGCACCACCAACACGGGGGCCGTGGATCCCCTGGAGGCCTGCGCCGACTTGGCCCAGCGGCATGGCCTGTGGATGCACACGGACGGGGCCTACGGAGCCTCGTTCGCCCTGGCGGAGTCCGGCCGGACCGCGCTTCGCGGGCTGGAGCGCAGCGACAGCCTGGTGCTGGATCCGCACAAGGGGCTGTTCACGCCCCTGGGCCTCGGCGTCGTGCTGGTGCGCCACCTGGATCCCCTGCGGAAGGCCCATGCCTTCAGGGCCGACTACCTGCCTTCTCCGCCCGAGGACCTGGAGGAGCTGAGCCCCTCCGAAACGACCCTCGAGTTCAGCAAGCACGCCCGGGCCCTCCGGCTCTGGCTGCCCCTCCAGCTGCACGGCGCGGCGGCCTTCCGCGCGGCCCTCGACGAGAAGCTCCTGCTGGCCCGGTACGCCCATGCCCGGCTCCGGGAGATGCCGGGTGTGGACCCGGGGCCGGAACCCCAGCTGAGCGTCCTGGCCTTCCGCTTCCTGCCCTCCGCCGGAGAGGCGGATGCCTTCAACCAGGCCCTGCTGCAGCAGCTCACGGCGGAGGGCCGGATCTTCCTCAGCGGCACCCGGCTGAACGGCGCCTTCTACCTGCGCATGGCGATCCTGGCCGCCCGCACCCACCGCGAGCAGGTGGACGAGGCCCTGGAGAGGCTCCAGACGGCGGCAGCCGAGCTGGCCTGACTCCGGCTTGTCCGGACCCTGCTCGACCGGGCTCTACTTGACTTCGATCTCCCGCAGGTCCTTGCCCGGCTTGAAGCGGATGCTCTTGCCCTTGGGGATCTGGACACTGGCGCCGGTCTTGATATTCCGGCCCATGCCGCGCTTGCGGGGACGCGGCTCGAAGACGCCGAAACCGCGGATCTCGATGCGGTGGCCGTTGAGAAGGGCGTCCTTGAGGCGCTCGGTGAGCAGGTCCACCACCTGGAGGGCGGTGGCGCGGGAGCAGGGGTGAACCTTCATCAGCGAATTGGCGATGTCAATCTTGATCATCAGCGACCTCGGGCCAGGGATTGGGAGAGCCAGAATACGAGGAAGTGCGTCTAGCGTGCCAGGGTGATTTTCACATCGGTGGTCGGGGGCATGGCCATGGGCATCCCGGGAGCCGGGGTCTGGATGGTGGGGGGCATGGTCGCCGGGGCCTCGCGTCCCTGTCCCTGGGCGATGGACATGCCCCGCTCCATGTTCGATCGGGCCATGTCCGCCGTGGCCATGACGCCCTCGAGGCGGAGCTTGAACTCGCCGACATTGGTGGCCCGGAGGAGGGCCTCCTCCTCGGTGATGAGTCCCTGGCGCAACAGGAAGTAGAGGCTCTGGTCGAAGGTCTGCATGCCGTACTGGGCCGTGCCGGAGGCGATGACATCCTTCAGCATCTTGGTCTTGTCCTTGTCCTCGATGCAGCTGCGCACGGTCTCGGTGGCCACCATGACCTCCACGGCGGGCACGCGGCCCTGGCCGTCGGCCCGGGGCACCAGGCGCTGGGAGATGACGCCCTTGAGCACCGCGGCCAGCTGGAGCCGGATCTGCTTCTGGTGGTGGGGCGGGAAGACGGAGATGACGCGGTTGATGGTCTCCGTGGCGTCCAGGGTGTGCAGGGTGCTGAAGACCAGGTGGCCGGTCTCGGCTGCGTGCAGGGCCGTCTCGATGGTCTCCAGGTCGCGCATCTCGCCCACGAGGATCACATCGGGGTCCTGGCGCAGGGCGGCGCGCAGCGCCGAGGAGAAGGTCCGGCAGTCGGCCTCGACTTCGCGCTGGTTCACGATGCTGAGGTTGTCCCGGTGCAGGTACTCGATGGGGTCCTCGATGGTGAGGATGTGTTCAGTGCGGGTGGCGTTGATGAGGTCGATCATGGCCGCCAGGGTCGTGGACTTGCCCGAACCCGTGGTGCCCGTCACCAGCACCAGGCCGCGCTGCTCCTCGCAGATGGTCTTCAGGACCTTGGGGAGCATCAGGTCGTCGATGGTGTAGATCTTCCGGGGGATGACGCGCAGCACCAGGCCCACGGTGCCCCGCTGGTTGAAGATGTTGCAGCGGAAACGCCCCAGGCTCGGCACGGAATAGGCGATGTCGAGGTCGAGGTTCTCCTTGAACTTCGCCTTCTGCTTATCGCTGGCCATGATGGCGTAGGCCATGGCGATGGTGTCCTCCTGCACCAGCCGCTTGAACTGGGTCATGGGGGTGAGCTTGCCCCTAATGCGGGCGATGGGATGGTTGCCGACCTTGAGGTGGAGGTCGCTCGCGCCCTGCTCGCAGACCACGGTGAGCAGTTCATTGATATGCATGGCTTCTCCCGGGGAGGGTCCGCTTATCTTAGACCCCCTGCTGTCGAAAGGAAGGGGCTTGCAATCCATGCTCGGAAAACAGCACGAGGTCTGGTAAAATCGAGGGTTCTGCCCGGCCTTTGCCCGGGCCAACCAGGAAGTCTGATGACGCCTCTCGAAAAGATCCGCAACCTCGCCATCATCGCCCATGTCGATCATGGCAAGACCACCCTCGTCGATGCCCTGTTCAAGGGCGCCCACATGTTCCGGGACAACCAGCGCGTCCAGGAACGGGCCATGGACAGCAACGACCAGGAGCGCGAACGCGGCATCACCATCCTGGCCAAGACGACCTCCCTGCACTGGGGCGGCTACCGCTTCAACATCGTGGACACCCCCGGCCACGCCGACTTCGGCGGCGAGGTGGAGCGAGTCCTGAGCATGGTGGACTCCGTGCTGCTGGTGGTGGACGCCTTCGACGGCCCCATGCCCCAGACCAAGTTCGTCACCCGCAAGGCCCTGGCCCTGGGGCTGCGGCCCATCGTGGTCATCAACAAGGTGGACCGCCCCGGTGCCCGCCCCGTGTGGTCCCAGGACCAGGTCTTCGACCTGCTGATCGAGCTCGGCGCCACCGAGGAGCAGCTGGATTTCCCCTGCGTCTTCGCCAGCGCCAAGATGGGCTACGCCATGCTGGACATGAACGACGCCAGCGAGAACCTGGATCCCCTCTTCGACACCATCGTCAAGCACTGCCCCCATCCCACGGGCAGCCCCGACGCGCCGCTGCAGATGCTCGTCACCCTCATGGACTGGAGCGACTTCGTCGGCCAGATCGGCATCGGCCGCATCGTGAACGGCCGCATCAAGGTGGGCGAGACCGTGGCCCTGGTGAAGCGGGATGGCAGCATCCAGCAGCACAAGGTCACCCAGCTCTACGGCTTCGAGGGCCTCTCCCGCATCCAGCAGGCGGAGGCGAGCGCCGGGGAGATCGTGGCCCTGGCCGGCATCGAGGACATCCGCGTGGGCGAGACCATCGCCGATGCCGCGAGCCCTGCGGCGCTGGAGTATGTGGACATCGACGAGCCCACCATCACCATGATGTTCATGGTGAATGCCGGCCCCTTCGCCGGCCAGGACGGCAAGTTCATCCAGAGCCGCCGCATCCGCGAGCGCCTCCAGAAGGAGCTGCAGCATAATGTGGCCCTGCGGGTGGAGGACACCGACAGCCCCGATTCCTTCAAGGTGAGCGGCCGCGGCGAGCTGCACCTCTCGGTGCTCATCGAGAGCATGCGCCGCGAGGGCTTCGAGCTGTGCGTGAGCCGCCCCGAAGTCATCCTGCACACCAACGAACAGGGCGAGAAGCTCGAGCCCTACGAGGATGTCACCATCGACATTCCCGAGGCCTACATGGGCGTGACCATGGAGCACATGGGCAACCGCAAGGCCGAGATGCAGGACATGGCCAATGAGGGCGGGCGGCTGCGCCTGCACTTCAAGATCCCCAGCCGCGGCCTCATCGGCTTCCGCAACGAGTTCATGACCGACACCCGCGGCGAAGGCCTCATCCACAGCCTCTTCAGCCACTACGGCCCCCACAAGGGCGAGCTGGTCGGCCGCAAGAACGGCGTGCTCATCAGCATGGAGACCTGCGAGGCTGTGGGCTTCGCCCTCATGAACCTGGAAGAGCGCGGTGTCATCTTCATCCAGCCCGGCACCAAGTGCTACGAGGGCATGATCGTGGGTGAGCACGCCCGGGAGAATGACCTGGTGGTGAATGTGGCCAAGGCCAAGAAGCTGTCCAACATGCGCTCCAGCGGCAGCGACGAGGCCACCCGCATCACCCCGCCCCGGGAGCACACCCTGGAGCAGGCCCTGGAATACATCGAGGCCGACGAGCTGGTGGAAGTGACCCCCAACTTCATCCGCATGCGCAAGCGCGTGCTGGACACCAACGAGCGCAAAAAATCCGAGAAGCGTTCCGACGCCTGAAGACTTGGAAATGATTGATTCGCGCCCGGATATTTCCGGGCGCGTCTTTTTTTGGGGCTAACCGGCCCGGCCGGGAGGCGCGTAGGCTTTCCGAGTATCCCCAGCGGAGGTTCGTCCTCCCGATGAACAGCTCCTTTTTCGGAGGTCCCATGCAACGGGTTCCCATCCGGTCCATTCTCGTGGGCCTGGCTTTGTGCTGCACCATCGGCGCGATGCCCGCCACGGCGGCGCCGCCCACCCTCCAGGATTTCTTCCGCAACCCCGAGAAGACGGGATTCTCGATCTCGCCCGACGGCAAGCACCTGGCCTGGGTGGCCCCCTATCAGAGCCGCCTGAATGTCTTCGTGCGGCCCCTGGCCGGAGGGAGCGAGACCCGCGTCACCGCCGAAACCGCCCGGGACATCTCGGGCTACTTCTGGAAGGGCGACCGGATCCTCTATGTGAAGGACTTCGGAGGAGACGAGAACTTCCATGTGGTGAGCGTCGACCTGGCCGGGAAGGACCTGAAGGACCTGACCCCCGGGGACAAGCTCCGCGCCGAGATCGTGGATGACCTCGAGAACGACGACCAGCACCTGCTGCTCTCCCACAACCGCCGCGATGCCCGGGTCTTCGATGTCTACCGGGTGGATGTGAAGACGGGGAAGGAGACCCTCGTGGCCCAGAACCCCGGGAACATCACGGGCTGGGTGACCGATCACGCCGGACGGGTGCGGATCGCCACGACCACCGATGGCGTCAACAGCTCGCTGCTCTACCGGGAAAAGGAGCAGGATCCCTTCAAGCCGATCCTGACCACGAACTTCAAGGAGACGCTGGCGCCGCTCTTCTTCACCTTCGACAACAAGAAGCTCTATGTGGCCTCCAACCGCGGACGCGACAAGGCGGCCATCTTCGAATTCGACCCGGCCACCGCCAAGGAGGGGAAGCTCCTCTTCGAGCGCTCCGATGTGGATGTCACCGGGCTGAGCTTTTCGAAGAAGCGGAAGGTCCTGACGGAGATCTCCTACACCACCTGGAAGACCCAGCGGCACTTCCTCGACGCGGAAACCAAGGCCGTGTTCGACAAGGTCCAGGCCCAGCTGCCGGGCTACGACATCGTGCTCGGACCCTACACCAAGGCCGAGGACAAGGTCATCGTCTCCACGACCAGCGACCGCACCCGGGGCAAGCGCTACCTGTTCGAGAAGGCGACGGGCAAGCTGACCTTCCTGGCCGAGGTGGCCCCCTGGCTCAAGGAAGCCGACCTCACCGAGATGAAGCCTGTCTCCTACGCCTCCCGCGACGGCCTCACGATCCACGGCTACCTGACCCTGCCCAAGGGCAAGGAGGCCAAGAACCTGCCCGTGGTCGTGAATCCCCACGGCGGCCCCTGGGCCCGCGATGTCTGGCGGTTCAACCCCGAGGTGCAGTTCCTGGCCAGCCGCGGCTACGCGGTGTTCCAGATGAACTTCCGCGGCTCCACCGGATACGGCCGGTCGTTCTGGGAAGCCAGCTTCAAGCAGTGGGGCCGCAGCATGCAGGATGATGTCACCGACGGCGTGCAGTGGCTCATCAAGCAGGGCATCGCCGATCCCAAGCGCGTGGCCATCTACGGCGGCAGCTACGGTGGATACGCCACCCTGGCGGGCATCACCTACACGCCGGACCTCTACGCCGCCGCGGTGGACTATGTGGGCGTCTCCAACCTCTTCACCTTCATGACCACCATCCCGCCCTACTGGAAGCCGTTCCTGGACATGATGTACGAGATGGTGGGCAACCCCGAGAAGGACAAGGAACTGCTGAAGGCCGCCAGTCCGGTGTTCCACGCCGACCGGATCAAGACCCCCCTCTTCATCGCCCAGGGAGCCAAGGATCCCCGCGTGAACAAGGCCGAAAGCGACCAGATGGTCGAGGCCCTGAAGAAGCGCGGCGTCGAGGTGGAGTACCTGGTGAAGGACAACGAGGGACACGGGTTCCGCAACGAAGAGAACCGGTTCGCCTTCTACGAGGCCATGGAACGGTTCCTGGCCAAGCACCTGAAGCCCTAGACTGGGGGGGATGAACGCCCCCTACCACGCCCCGCCCCGCGCCAGCTTCCGCCAGAAGCTGGGGCCCGGTGGGGCGGTTTCATTGGCGCTGGCGCTGCTCACGAGCCTCGGCCTGCTGGGCCTGCCGGTGCTGTTCCGGCTGCGGCAGGTGCTCCGGGGAGCCCACGGCGAGGAACCCGTGGCCTCGGATGCGATCCTGGTGTTGGGCCGGAAGCTGGAGGCCAATGCGTTGACGCCAGTCTTCGAGGCGCGGCTGGCCCACGCCGAAGGGCTCTGGCGGCAGGGGTTCGCCCCGCGGATCATCGTGGCCGGGGGGACCACCGGAACGGCGCTGCGCAGCGAGGCCGAGGCCGGCCGGGACTGGCTGCTGGCCCGGGGCGTCCCCGGAGGGGCGATCCTCCTGGAGGACCGCAGCCAGCACACCCTCGAGAACCTCTTCAATGTGCGGGCGCACCTGCGCGGCCAGGGGTGGCGAACCCTCCTGCTGGTCACGGACCCGCTGCACCTCACCCGGGCCGGGGCCACCGCCCGGGGGCTGGACCTGGAGGTGCGCTGCCGCCCCGCGCCCGGCTGTCCGCCGCTGGCCGGAACCCTTCGCTGGTGGGGGCGGGCCCTCCAGGAGGCCTTTCTGCTGCACTGGTACCACACCGGCATGGCCTACAGCCGCTTGATCCGTAGCGAACGGCAGCTGGAGCGGGTGACCTGAAGCCCGCCCCGGGGGTTCAGTGCCGGGGAAGGATGCTCAAGTAGATGAGGGCGCTGGCCCCCTCCCGGCCGTAGTCCCGGCCGCCCTTGGGATAGGCCACATTGAGCGGGAAGTCGTCGCCGTCAACCCAGAGCTTCATCTGGAAGGACTTCCCGTTCTCCACCCGCGCCGCATCCACCGTCCAGGTGGCCCAGCTCTTGGGTGAGTCCAGATCCAGGCGGACCTCCAGGCGCTCCTCGGTCTCCAGGCGGTAGGTGCGGCGGCGATCAGGATTGGGCAACTCCAGCACGAACTGCCATCGGCCGTCGGGCAGGTGGTTCATGACGCCCTTCAGGCCAGGGTAGCCCCGGGGGTAGGTGGGCGTGTGGGCCGGGGTGACGCAGGCCACCAGGGCCGCCAAGGGTGCGACGGAGAGGGCGGTGAGGAATGGGTGGCGCATGACAGCAGCCTACGCGAGTTCGGGGGGAGGGGGGCGCCTCGGTGCCGCAAGGAAGGGAGGGCTGCCAGACTGGATGGATCATGACTGGCCACCTCATTCTCGTCCCCACGCCCATCGGCAACCTCGGCGATCTCACGGATCGCGCCAAGGAGGCCCTGGCCGAGGCCGACCTGGTGGCCTGCGAGGATACGCGGCGCACCGGGGGCCTGCTCAAGCACCTTGGCATCGACAAGCCCATGCTGCGCTTCGACGACCACGCCGGCGCCGCCGCCTTCGAGCGGCTGGGGCTGGAGTTGATGTCGGGCCGCACGGTGGCTTACTGCAGCGATGCGGGCATGCCCGGCATCAACGATCCCGGCTTCGAGATCGCCCGGGCCGCCCGGGCCGCCGGAGCCAGGGTGACGGTGCTGCCCGGGGCCTCGGCCGTGCTGCTGGCGGTGGTGGCCTCGGGCCTGCCCAGCCACGCCTTCAGCTTCTGGGGCTACCTGCCCAACCGCAGCGAGCCCCGCCGCACCATGCTGAAGAAGCTCGGCGCGGAGGAGGAGACCGTCGTGGTCTTCGAGACGCCCCACCGCATCCACGAGACGCTTTCGGACCTGGAGGCCCTGCTGCCGGACCGGGAGATCGCCCTGGGTCGGGAGCTGACCAAGCTGCACGAGACCTGGTATCGCGGCACGCCCGCCCAGGTGAAGGCCCAACTCGGCCGCGAGGACCGCGGGGAGATGGTGCTGGTGCTGGCGGGGGCCGATGCGAAGCGCCTGGTCACCGAAAGCGAGGCCACTTTCGAGGGCGCGTTGCCGGCCTGGGCCGAGGCCTACCTCGCCGCCGCCCGGGAAGGCGGCATGACCCTCCGCGAGGCCGTGAAGCCCCTGGCCAAGCATCTGGGCGTGTCCGCCTCGGAGATCTACCGGCTGGCGGCGGAGCTCTGATGCCGAAGGACCCCGCCACCCGCCTCCAGTGGCTGGTGTTCGCGCTGGTCAGTGCCGTGTTCACCACGGTCTACATCCCCCAGCCGGTGTTGCCGGTGCTGCGGCAGACCTTCGGGGTGGGCGAGGGTGCCGCCTCGATGACGGTGTCGGCCGTGGTGCTGGGCATCGCCGTGGCGAACCTGCCCTTCGGGGCGCTGGCGGACCGGCTGCCCATCCGCCCGATCCTGCTCACGGGCGGCCTGGTGGTCTCGGCGGCGGGAGTGGCCTCGGCCCTGGCGCCCACCCTGCCGCTGCTGGTGGCCGCGCGGTTCCTGCAGGGGCTCTTCGTGCCGGCTCTCACCACCTGCCTGGCCGCCTACCTGGCCCGGGAGATGCCCGCGGAGCGGCTCAATGTGGTGATGGGCTCCTATGTGTCCGCCACGGTCGTCGGGGGGCTCTCGGGTCGCCTGCTGGGCGGGTTCGTCCTGCCGCCGGCCCACTGGCGCTGGGCCTTCCTCGTCGCGGCGGGCCTGCTGCTGGTGGCCACCCTGGCAGCCCATGCCGGGCTGCCCAGAGAGCGCCACGACGAGATCCGCGGGGCCGAGACGGTGCGCTTCCGCGATGTGCTGTTCCGGCACGACCTGTTCCGCCTCTACTGCGTGAGCGCCGGGGCCTTCTTCGTGTTCTCGTCGGTCTTCAACTACATGCCCTTCTACCTCCACGGCGCGCCCTTCCACTGGTCCACCCGGGCGGTGACCCTGCTCTACCTCTCCTACCTCGTGGGCGTGGTGGCGGGGCCCCTGGCGGGGCGCCTCAGCAACCGCGTCGGCAACGGTACGGCCATGGTGGTGGGGGCGCTGACCTTCGGGGCGGGGCTCGCGGTCACCCTGGTCCCCCGGGGCTGGGCCATGGCCGTGGCCCTGGCCCTGATCTGCGCCGGCTTCTTCACCCTCCACGCCTCGGCGGCGGGAGCCCTGAACCGCAAGCTCAGCGCCGGACGGGGCCGGGCCAACGCCTTCTATGTGCTCTTCTACTACCTGGGGGGCGCCGCGGGCATCACCCTCAGTGGCCACGCCTACCACCTGGCGGGCTGGCATGGGGTGGTGGCGCTGGCGGCGGGCGTGCTGCTGGTGCCCCTGAGCACCGGCGTGGTGGAGATGCGGCTGGCTCAGCGGGACGGTTCGGCCACCAGGTCCTCGGCGGCGCGGGCGAGGTAGCTCTCCAGCAGGCCGGGCACCTGGCTGGGCGTGAGCGGGCCGTGGACCTCGTCACCGATCATCACCACGGGCGCCAGGCCGCAGGTACCCACGCAGCGGGTGCTCTCGAGGCTGAAGATGCCGTCCTTGCTGGTCTCGCCGAAGCGGATGCCCAGCTCGTCCTGGAGCTTCTGGGCCACCTTCTCCGCGCCCTTCACATAGCAGGCGGTGCCGAGACAGACATTGATGAGGTACCTGCCGCGGGGCTGGAGCCGGAAGTAGTGGTAGAAGGTGGCGACCCCCGTGACCTTGGCCAGGGGGATCTGCATGAGCTGGGCCACGGCCTCGAGGTGGCCGGGGCCCAGGTGGCCGAAGTGGGCCTGCACCTGGTGGAGCGTGGCGATGAGCAGGCTCTCGCTGCGCTCCTGGTGCCGGTGGGCATCGATGAAGGCGAGGATGTCCTCGGGCAGCATGGCGCGGAAACCGCGTTCCAGCTCGGGCCAGTTGTCGGTGGAGCAGGGGCGGCAGTCGCTCATCGGATCCCCCGGGGCGTGCGGGCGGTGTAGTGGGTGTGGAGCAACTCATGGGCCCGGTGGCTCAGGGGCTCGCCGAGGAAGTCGGCATAGAGCTTCTGCACATCGGGGTTGTCGTGGCTGCAGCGCAGGGTCTTGGCGGAATCGATGCTGTAGAGGGCCTTGGCGCGGGCCCGGGCCAGGTCGTGGTTCATGGTGTAGGTGCCGATGGGCGGGTAGGGCTGGCCGCCCCCGCAGATGCAGCCGCCGGGGCAGGCCATGATTTCGATGAGGTGGTAGTCCTTCTCGCCGCGCTTCACCGCCTCGAGGAGGATCTTGGCGTTCTGGAGGCCGTTGGCCACGGCCACATTCAGGGTCTTTCCGGCCAGGGTCACGGTGGCCTCCCGGATCTCGCCGGTGACGCCGCGGACTTCGGTCAGTTCCAGGTTTCCGAGGTTCTTCCCGGTGAGCTTGAAGGCCGCCGTGCGCAGTGCCGCCTCCATCACGCCGCCGGTGGCGCCGAAGATGTCGCCGGCTCCCGACGAGGTCCCCAGGGGGTGGTCGAAGTCGCTGTCGGGCAGGCGGGTGAAGTCGATGCCGTAGGACTTGATCATCTGGGCCAGCTCGCGCGTGGTGATGACCGCGTCCGTGGTGGGGCTTCCATCGAGGACATGCTCGGGGCGGGCGGCTTCGAACTTCTTGGCCACGCAGGGCATGACGGACACCACATAGATGTCCTTGGGATCCAGCCCCTTCTGCTGCGCGTAGTAGGTCTTGATGAGGGTGGACTGCATCTGCATCGGGCTCTTGCAGCTCGACATGTGGGGGATGAGCTCCGGATAGAACTTCTCCAGGAAGCTCACCCAGCCGGGGCTGCAGGAGGTGAGCAGGGGCAGGGGGCCGCCGCCATCGAGGCGGTTCAGCAGTTCGTGGGCCTCTTCCATGATGGTGAGGTCGGCGCTGAAGTTGACATCGAAGATGGCGTCGAAGCCCATGCGGCGCAGGGCCGTGACCATCTTCCCGGTGACCGGCGTGCCCATGGGCAGGCCGAAGGCCTCGCCGAGGGCGGCGCGGATGGCGGGGGCGGTGGTGACCACCACATGCTTTTCCGTCCGGGGGAACCCGAGCGCCTTCCACACGCGCTCGGTGTGATCCTGTTCGAGGAAGGCGGCCGTGGGGCACACGCTCACGCACTGGCCGCACTGGATGCAGGCGCTCTCGTCCATGGGCGCCAGGTTGGCGGGGCCCACCACGGTGGTGAAGCCGCGGCCGTGCTGGCTGAGGTTGAACACGCCCTGCACCTCACCGCAGACCCGGATGCAGCGGCCGCAGAGGATGCACTTTTCCGCGTTGCGCACCACGGAGGCCCCGGCGTCGTCGATGGGGAACTGCTTGCGCCTGCCCTCGAAGTGCCGCTCGCGCACGCCCATGCGGTAGGCCAGGTTCTGCAGTTCGCAGATGCCATCGCGGTCGCAGGTCTGGCAGTCCTTGGGGTGGTTGTCCAGCAGCAGTTCCACGATGTCGCGGCGGGCCTCGCGGATGACGGGGCTGTTGGTCTGGACCTCCATGCCCTCCCAGGCGGTGGTGGCGCAGGAGGCCAGGCAGTGGTCGAAGCCCTCGACCTGCACCACGCAGACCCGGCAGTTGCCCTCGAGGCTGAGCTCGGGGTGGTAGCAGAGGCGGGGGATGTGGATGCCGAGGGTTTCCGCCGCGTCCATGACCGTGGTTCCGGCCGGAACGAGGATGGGCTCGCCGTCGATCTTGAGGCTGATCATCTGGGACATCGCAGACTCCTACACCCTGTCGATTGCAGCGAACTTGCAGACATCGAAGCAATTGCCGCACTTGATGCAGGCGGCCTGGTCGATCACATGGGCCTCCTTGCGGGCGCCGGAGATGCACTCCACGGGGCAGTTGCGATCGCAGATGGTGCAGCCGATGCACTTCTCCGGGTTGATCTCGTAGCGGATCAGGGCCACGCACTTCTTCGCGGGGCAATGCTTGTCCTGGATGTGGGCCAGGAACTCGCTGCGGAAGTGCTTGAGGCTGGAGAGCACGGGGTTCGGCGCGGCGCGGCCCAGCCCGCAAAGGCTGGTGCGCTGGCAGAGGCGGGACAGGCGCTCGAGCTTGTCCAGGTCGGCCAGCTCTCCCTTGCCCAGGGTGATGCGCTCCAGGATCTCGAGGATGCGCGTGGTGCCCTCCCGACAGGGCGTGCACTTCCCGCAGCTCTCCTCCTGGCTGAAGGCCATGTAGAACTTCGCGATGTCGACCATGCAGTCGTCCTCGCTCAGGACGATCATGCCGCCGGAGCCCATGATGGAGCCGGCCTTCTGCAGTGGCTCGAAGTCCACCTCCATGCCCTGCATGGCCGCGGGGATGAAGCCGCCCGCGGGGCCGCCGGTCTGGATGGCCTTGAGCTGCTTGCCGCCGGAGACGCCGCCGCCGATGTCATTCACCACCCGGGAGAGCGTCGTGCCCAGCGGCACCTCCACGAGGCCCGTATGCCGGACCTTGCCCGCCAGGGCGAAGACCTTCGTCCCGCCGCTCTTCTCGGTGCCGATGCGGGAATACCAGTCGCCGCCGTAGCGCAGGATGGCGGAGACATTGGCGAAGGTCTCCACATTGTTGATCACCGTGGGGTGGCCCCACAGGCCGCGGTCGGTGGGGTAGGGTGGGCGCACCTTCGGCTGGCCCCGCTCGCCTTCGATGGAGCGGATGAGGGCCGTCTCCTCGCCGCAGACGAAGGCGCCCGCGCCGAGCCGGATCTCCAGGTCGAAGTCGAAGCCGGAGCCCATGATGTCCCGGCCGAGCAGCCCCTGGGCGCGGCAGGCGGCGATGGCCTGTTCGATGCGCTTGATGGCCAGCGGATATTCGGCCCGGATGTAGAAGAACCCCTTCTGCGCGCCGATGGCGAAGCCGCCGATGATCATGCCCTCGACGATGTTGAAGGGATCGCTCTCGAGCATGGAGCGGTCCATGAAGGCGCCCGGGTCGCCCTCGTCGCCGTTGCAGATGATGAAGCGGGTGGTGTCGGCCTGTTTGCGCGCCAGGGTCCACTTGGTGGCCGTGAGGAAGCCGCCGCCGCCGCGACCCCGGAGCCGGGCCTTGGTGAGTTCGGAGATCACCCAGTCGGGGTCGCGGCGCTCCAGGGCGGTGGCCAGGGCCTTGAAGCCGTCGAAGCCGAGGTATTCATCGAGGCTCTCGGGATCGACGACGCCCGCGTTTCGCAGGGCGATGCGGCTCTGGCGGTTGAAGAACGCCACATCCCCGTAGCGTTCCAGGAACTCGAGGGCGATGGGCTCCTCCTGCACCTGCAGGCGGGTGACCACCCGGCCTTGGAGGACATGGTCCTGTAGGATGTCCAGCAGATCAGCCTCGGAAGTCACGCGATAGAGGATCTTCTCGGGGCGGACCAGGAGATAGTTGGCGGCGGGACCGCCCGCGAGGCCGCAGGCCCCGAAGCAGCTGGTGGTGGCCACGCCCACGCGGTGGGGTTCGACGCCGTGCTCGGCAAGCAGCTCCAGGAACCGGACGCGGAGGTCCACGCCACCCCGCTGGCAGCGGTCTCCTTCGCAGAACAGGAACTCGCGCTCGGGCAGCACCTCGCCACTGTGGTCCAGCACATGCTTCATCACCGGGGCGCCGCCCTGGATGTGCTCGGTGAAGATGCGATGGACCAGATCGCGGTTGACCCGCTCGTACTTGACGGGCAGCTGGCCGGGCAGGCGCACGCCGAGGATGGGCTCGCGCGAGCAGCGGCCCGTGCAGCCCGTGCGATGGATGACGATGTCCTTCCGGCCGGAGGCCCGGATGTGCCGGATGAACTCCTCGGCCACGGCCTGGGATCCCGCCGCGTGCTCGCAGGTGGCGGATCCCACCTGGATGATGATCCGGTTCTCCAGATCCCTGTCGGCCAGGGTCCGGACGGCGCGGTCCGCCAGGGACCGGTAGAAGTCGCTCACGGGAAGAGGCATGAACTCTCCTGCCACCCGCTCGGGACGGGTGGATTCAAAGATGTGGAGGACGGCGGGGGGTGGGGACCCGACACCGCGGACCGGACATCAGCTGCACAGGGAGTCTGCTCATTGATGACCGATAGGTCAGTGATGGAAATCACATCCGGCTAAATCTTTACACTCTGTTCTGAGGCGGCCCCCAGGCCCCCGGCCGACCTGCCTTCCCAGGGCGCGGATGCGGGTTTCCAGGCAGCCCCGGCAGGCCTCCGCCGTCTCGCTCACGCAGGCCTTGCCGGGGTAGATCTCGTAGCGGATGCGATAGCCCACGGGCGTCACATTGGGCATCACGACATTGGCCCCGCGCATCAGGGCCAGCTCGCGTCCCTGGGCGTGGTCGAGGGTGGCGAGGGCGGTGGTGCTGGGGATGTTGGCCTCGGGGCAGAGCAGTCGCGTCAGGGCCACGGCCTTGAGGGTGGTGAGTTCGTCATTGGGGACCTGGTCCCGCAGGGCCAGGTAGGACGGGGCATCCGGCCCGCCCATGGGCGTCCGGGGGCTGGGCAGGAAGGGGCCGATCCCGAGCATGTCCATGTCGAATTCGCGGAAGCGGAGCAGGTCGGCGGCGAGGATGTCCCAGGTCTGGCCCGGGATGCCCACCATCACGCCGGTGCCGATCTCGTAGCCCATGTCCCGCATGCGGCGGAGCTGGGCCAGGCGGTCGCTGGGCCGGCCCGGCAGATCCGGATGGATGAGGTGGTACAGCTCCGGATCGCCGGTCTCGAAGCGCAGCAGGTAGCGGTCCGCCCCGGCGGCCTTCCAGGCGGCCAGCTCCTCGTCGCTCCGTTCCCCCAGGGAAAGCGTGACGGCGAGGGGCGTGTCGGCCTTGATGGCCCGCACCGCCTCCGCGATGAAGGCCTGATCGAGGCCCGGGTCCTCTCCGGCCTGGATGACCACGCTGCCGTAGCCGAGGCGGTGGGCCTCCCGGGCCGCCTCGAGGATCTCCTCCCCCGTCATGCGGTAGCGGTCCAGGCCCCGGGCGGGAGCCCGCAGCCCGCAGTAATGGCAGGCGCGCACGCAGAAGCTGGAGGCTTCGATGAGGCCGCGCAGGTGGACCTCGTCGCCGACCCGGGCCCGGCGCACCGCATCCGCCTCGGCCCAGAGGCGTTCGAGGGCGGCGGGGTCGTCCTCCATGAGCCAGGCCTTCACGCGGCCCTGGTCGAGGTCAGCCACGCAGGGCCTCCAGGGCTTCCGGAAAGGGGCGCAGCGCGCGGTCGAGGATGCCCTTGGCGCGGGCGATGGCCAGCCCGTAGTTGGTGATGGGAACCCCGGCGTTCTCGCAGCGCTGGATGCGGGACAGCATTTCGCGGCGGTTGCCCATGCAGTTCCCGCAGTGGACCACCAGGGCGTAGCGGGCGAGATCTGTCGGGAAGTCCCGCCCCTGGATGTGCTCGAAGCGCAGCGGCGCGCCCACTTTGGTCTCGAGCCAGCGGGGGATCTTCACGCGGCCGATGTCCTCGTCGCCGGGGTGATGGGTGCAGCCTTCGGCCACCAGCACGCGCTCGCCGCCGCGGAGGCGGTCGATGGCGACGGTGCCACGCACCTGGGCCCGCAGGTCGCCGTGGAACCGGCTCAACAGGATGCTGAAGGAGGTGAGGGGGATGTCGGCGGGGACCCGGGTGGAGACGCCCTGGAAGGCCTGGGAATCAGTGACGACCAGGGCGGGGGGGCGCTTCAGCCCCTCCAGCGCCGCCGGCAGCTCGTTTTCCTGCACCACCAGGGCCAGGCCGTGGCCGTCCAGCAGATCGCGGATGGCCATGACCTGGGGCAGGATGAGGCGCCCCTTCGGGGCCTCCGAATCGATGGGCATCACCAGGATCGCCACCTGCCCCGCGGGGACCAGGTCCGCGAGCAGTTGCCGGGAGTCGAGGAACCCGCCGGGCGCGGCCAGGAGCAGGGCCTCCTTCAGCTCCGGCAGCCCCTCGCCGCTCTGGGCGGAGACCGGCACGCAGGGCGTCCCCAGGGCCTCGATGCGGGCCCATTCGGATTCCGGGGGCGCCGCGAGATCGGCCTTGTTCAGGACCCCCACGGTGGGGATGTCCCGCTGCTTCAGCTCGGCCAGGAGGGCATCCTCGAAGGGGCCCCAGGCCCCGGCTTCGGCCACGAGGAGGGCCAGGTCCACCCGCTCGAAGACGGCGCGGGTGCGGGCCATGCGCTGGCCCCCGAGGGCGCCCTCGTCATCCAGACCCGCCGTATCCACGAAGAGCACCGGGCCCAGCGGCCGCAGCTCCATGGGCTTCTCCACGGGATCCGTGGTGGTGCCCGCCTGCTCGGACACGAGGGAGACCTGCTGGCGCGTGAGGGCGTTCAGCAGGGAGGACTTCCCCACATTGCGGCGCCCGAAGAGGCCGATGTGGAGGCGGAGGGTGCGGGGCGCGGGCTGCATGGGGTTTCCGATCCGTCAGCAGAACACATCGCGTTCGCCGCGCCGCACGCGCGCCACCATGGCCCCGGCGCGGGTGCGGGCCCGGTCGTCCATGGCGGCGAGGCTCCCCGCGACCAGGATTTCGGCCGCGGCGCGGGTGGCGGGGCTGGCATGGTCCTCCACGAACTCCTGGAGGGTGGAGAGGGCGTTGGGTTGGCAATGGAGCTTGATCTCACCAGGCTTGGCGAGATCCATGAAGTCGGCGCCGGTACGGCCCATGCGATAGCAGCCAGTGCAGAAGCTGGGGATGAAGCCGGACTCCGCCAGGTCGCGCACCACCTCATCCAGGTCGCGGTGATCGCCCAGGGAGAACTGGGCGCCGCCATCGCCCGGGCCGTTGCCGGCCTCCTCCTCCCGGTAGCCGCCGGGGTTGGTGCGGCTGCCTGCGCTGATCTGGCTGATGCCCAGATGGAAGACCTCGCGGCGGACTTCCGGCCGTTCGCGGGTGCTGAGGATCAGCCCCGTGTAGGGCACCGCCAGCCGGAGGATGGCGACGAGCTTGCGGAAGTCGGCGTCCGTCACGGCGAAGGGCGGGGCTTCGCTGGTGGTGGAGCCTTCGGCGGGCTCGATGCGCGGCACGCTGATGGTGTGGGGCCCGCACCCGAAGCGATCTTCCAGGTGGCGGGCGTGGCGCAGGAGCGCCAGCAGCTCGAAGCGCCAATCATGGAGGCCGAAGAGGGCGCCGATGCCCACATCCTCAATGCCCGCCTGCATGGCCCGGTCCATGCACCCCAGGCGCCAGTCGTAGTCGGCCTTGAGGCCGCGGGGATGCATCAGGGCGTAGGTGGCCCGGTGGTAGGTCTCCTGGAACAGCTGATAGGTGCCGATCTGGGTTTCCTTGAGGCGCCGGAAGTCGGGAAGATCCAGGGGGGCGATGTTCACATTCACCCGCCGGATGCTCTCGGCGCCTTCGCGGGTGGCGTAGATCGTGCGGATGGCCTTCAGGATGTAGTCCAGGCCCTCCTTGGGGTAGGCCTCGCCGGCCACGAGCAGCAGGCGCTTGTGCCCCTGGCGCAGAAGGTGGCACACCTCGGCGGCGATCTCCGCCTGGCCCAGGGCGCGGCGGGTCAGGCCGCGGTTGGAGGCCCGGAACGCGCAGTAGAGGCACTCGTTGCCGCAGAGGTTCGATACATAGAGCGGCGCGAACAGGACGATGCGCCGACCATAGATCTCCTCCTTCACCTGTTCGGCTGCGTGGAACAGCTCGTCCAGCAGATCGGGCCGCTGGACGGCCATGAGGACGGGGAGGTCGGCCTCGTCCAGACCCCGCAGCTCCCGGGCCCGGGCGAGGATGTCGCGCACCCGCACCGGGTCCTGGGCCGGCGCGCCGTCCAACAGCCGGCCGATGGACGCTTCATCCAGGGGGAATGCTTCCGAAGGGCCATGCATGGAAAGAACCTCCGCGGGGCGCGCCGCTGGCCAAACATAACCCTCAGGTTGTCTTTGATCCAGCCCCGCAGCGGCGGACCTTGGTCACAACCGGGCGGAACGGCGTCCGGACGGGCGCGGCGGCAGGCTGTACCAGATGATCGTCCCGAGAATCAGCAGCCCGCCCAGAAGGGCCCAGGCCGAGGGGCGCTCGCCGATGCCGAGGAAGACCCAGACGGGATTGAGCACGGCCTCCAGGGTGCCGGTCACCACGGCGGCCGTGGCGGACAGGTGCTTCATCCCGGCGTTGAAGAGCAGGTAGGCGATGCCGATCTGGAAGACGCCGAGGTAGAGCAGGATGCCGGCCTGGGGCAGGGTGACCCGGAGGCCCGGCAGGGCGGGGGCGCAGACGGCCGCCACCAGCAGGTTGCCGAGGATGATGGCGCCGATGGGATCGACCTCGGGGCGGCGTTCCCGCTGCAGCTTGAGGGTCATGGAGAAGAGCGCCAGGCAGAGGCCGGAGACCACGCCGAGAAGGTTGCCCGCCAGGGTGCCCGCTCCGAGCCGGCCCACGAAAAAGAGGCCCATGGCGCCGAGGCAGAGGATCACCGCCAGGAGATCCCGGCGCGCCACCGGTCGTCCGGCGAGCCGGGGCTCGAGGAACACCAGGTAGATGGGGGCGGAGAACTGGAGGAAGATCGCGTTCGCGGCGGTGGTGAGCTTGGTGGCGGCGACGAAGAAGATGAGCACCCCCGCATAGGCGGCGGCGCACGCGAAGGCGAGGGCGTCCGGCCGGGGGAACGGGCGCCCGCCCCGGAGCTTCACCACCAGGGCGATGGTGAGGGCCGCCACCAGGCTGCGGGCGAAGGCGATCTGCAGGGCCCCGAGGGGCAGCACCTTGATGAAGAGCCCGCTGGAACTCCAGAGCAGGGCCGCCAACGCCACCAGGGCCGCGCCCCGCATCCTGTCGCCATGTCCGGTCATGGATCCATTGGATCATGCCGCTTCAGGGAATCAGCCCACGACCCCCAGCAGGCTCCGCCAGCCCCGGAATTGCACGCCGCCCTCCAGGCGGATCAGCGTCCAGCAGTCGCTTCCCTGATCGGCCGTGGGGCCGTGCTGATGGTCCGGCCCGTGGGCGATCCAGTCGCCGGGCCGGAGGTGCGCCGGGCCATCCTGGAGGGCGCCGGACAGCACCAGGGACAGCTCGGGCCCCCGGTGCCCGTGGACCGGCATGGTCCGCCCGCCGGGCATGCGGGCCAGGCTCAGGGTCGCGCCGGTGGCGGGATCCTTCATGAGCCGGGCCACCTGCGCGCCGCCAAGGCCGTGGCGCGTCCACTCCCACTGATCCTCCGGGGGGAGGAGGGGGCGGAGGGCGACGAGGGGATGGTCGCCGGAGGCGAGGGCCTGCCCGGGGCCGTGGATGCCGCGGCAGGTCCCGCAGTGGCCCAGGTGCACCCGCAGCAGCAGCGCGGTCAGGGGATCGCCGCCGGGTTCGAGGGCGCGCCAGGCCTCCTCTTCGGGGTGATGCTGGGGGCCCTGGGGCAGGCGGCCCTCCCGCAGGGCGGCCAGGGCGCCATCGAGGGCCCGCTCGGCGGCCGGCCCGGCGGGGTTGCCCCACAGGGCCCGCAGGATGGGGGCCGTGCGGTGGAAGCTGTCCAGGAAGGCGCGGCACGGGGGACACAGACTCAGGTGCAGTTTGAGTCCGAGCCAATGGAAGGGCCCCAGGGCGCCCTCCTCGTAATCCGTGAGCAGATCCACCACTTCGGCACAGGTCGGCATGAACAGGGTCATGGCTCCTCCCCCTGGCCGGGTGCGAATTCGGGCAGCATGGCCCGCAGGGCCAGACGGGCCCGGTGCACGCGCTGGCGCACCAGCTCCCGGGTGATGCCGAGCTGCCGGCTGATCTCATCGGTGTTCCAGCCCTCAAGGTCGCGCAGGACGAAGACGGCCCGCTGGTCGTCGGACAGGCGGTCCAGGCCCGCCCGGACCCGGGCCTTCAGCTCCTCCTGTTCGACCTTCATCAGCGCCTCCGCATCCTCGCTCCATTCGAGGAGCCCATCCACATTCATGTGATGCCCGTCGTCACCGAATCGTGGCATCAGATCCTCGATGGCGTCCTCCCGGCGCCGGACCCGCTTCCGGCGGGCCATGAGGGCCTGGTTCACGCAGATGCGGTAGGCCCAAGTGCTGAACTTGCTGGCCCCCTGGAAGCCGGGGAGCTCCCGGTGGAGGGTGAGCAGGGCATCCTGCAGGGCGTCCTGGCTTTCGGCCTCGTTGCCCAGGATGCGGTCGATGACGCGGAACAGCATGCCCAGGTGGGGGCGGACCAGGGCCTCGAAGGCCTCCGCGTCCCCCGCGGCGGCGGCCTGGACCAGGGCGGTTTCGGGGCGCTCCCCGGGCGTGGGGCTCATCCAGCCTCCAGGGAACCCGTCGGATCGGGGGCGGTCGCCTCCTGCGGGGCTTCCAGGGGCGGCGCCAGCCGGGGCAGGCGGATGGTGAAGGCCGAGCCCAGCCCGAGCCCGCGGCTGGACACCCGCACCTCGCCGCCGTGCCGGGTCACGATCTCCTTGACGAGGAACAGGCCGAGGCCCGTGCCGGACACCTGGCGGGTCATCTCGTCGCCCACCCGGAAGAAGCGATGGAAGATCCGGGGCAGGTCCTTGGCGGCGATGCCATGTCCCAGGTCGCTGACGACGATGAGGATGTCCTCGCCGTCCCCGTCCAGCGTGACGGTGGTCTCCCGGGGCTCGGCGGCGTATTTGAAGGCGTTGGAGAGCAGGTTCTCGATGACGGTGCCGAGGGCTTTGGGGTCCGCCTGGGCCCACAGGGGTTCCGGGGTCGTCTCGAGCTTCAGGCCCAGGGCCCCGGGCCCCAGCCGGTGGTCCATGCCTTCGCAGACGCCCCGCAGCCACGGGGCCAACTCGAGCGGAGCCGTGTGGAGGACGAGGCTCCCGGATTCGGCCCGGGCCACATCGAGCAGGTTGCCCACCAGCTCATTGAGCCGGTCCAGGTCCTTCTCCATGAGACCCCGGATCCGCTGGCGCTGCTCCTCGCCGAGGCTGCGGGTGAAGAGCGTCTCCGTCCAGACCTTCAGGGAGGCGATGGGGGTCTTGAGTTCGTGGGTGACGGCGGAGGTGAAGTTGCGCTGGCGCAGCTTGAGGCCCAGTTCCTCCGACAGCTTCCGGTAGAGGACGACGAAGCCGAACAGCACGGCCACCACCATGAAGGCGCCCTCGCTGCCGGTGCGGATGATGGCATGGCGCTCCTGGCGCTCCAGCTCGGCCAGGGGCTCCGGGCGCAGGGTCAGGTAGGCGGAGCCGTCCAGCAGGGGGGGATCATCCGGTGCCACGGGGTAGGGCACCATGGCCACATAGGGGAAGGTCGAGTGGATGGCCTGCCGCCGCTCCTCCAGGCTGGGCATGGATGGGACCCGGCCCTCAATGGCGCCGCGCCGGGACGACGGATCGGGCTGGCCGTGGATGTAGGTGAGCACCCTCAGGCTGTCCATCTGCCAGGCCTCGGCCCGTCCGGCCTTCAAGGCCTGCGAGCGGGCCGCCAGCAAACGCCCCGATTCGCGGATCTGCAGCTTGATCCACCAGCCCACCTGGACGCACAGCACGACGGACACGGACAGGAAAATGATCCGCTGCAGCGAGAAGGTCTGGGCGCGATTGGCCATGCCCCCATCTTGGCAGTGTCGCTCCGGGAGGCCATCCTGGAGTCCGATGTCAGCCTCGAACTCCTCCTCCGGCCCCAAACCGATCCCGCCCACCTATCCCGTGGCGCCACCGGCGGGCAAGGCCAGTTCAGGCCCGAAACAGGTTCCGGGCGCCCCGGCCGCCCGGCCCCAGGGGGCCGAGCTGCTGGCGGAGCTCCTGCAATCCCAGCGGCAGCTGACCCAGGTCACGGCCGAGGCGCGGGATCTCCGGGCCAAGCTGGGCCGGCGCTCCCACCAGATGCAGATGCTCCAGCATGTGTCCGAGATCCTGGCCGCCACCTCCAAGGGCGGGCAGGTGGTGAGCGTGGTGCTGGATGTGCTCGTCCAGGAATTCCACTGCCCGCGGGCCGTGGTGTGGGCGCTCGAGGACGGCGGCTCCGGTTATGTGCCGAAGGAGGGCTTCGGCTTCCCCCGCCCGGCCTGGTCCGCCATGCGCCTGCCGGCGCCGAACCCCTTCCCGGATACGCCCCTGGTGCTGTTCCAGAGCCAATGGCTGGACGCCACCTGCGGCGAGGATCCCCTCCAGGCGCTGCGGGGTCCCGAAGGCGCGCCGCTCTACTTCATCCCCTTCGAGCACCAGCTGCTCCTGCTGGGCTTCGTGGTCCTCGCCATGCCCGCGGATCGCCGGGTGGAGGAGGAGGAGCTGGATTCCATCGCCATCCTCCAGCGGCAGGCGGCCATTTCGCTCTACAACGCCTGGCTGTTCCGCGACCTCTCCGAACAGCGCGATGCCCTGCAGAGCCAGACCCTCGAGCTGGAGCGGGTGAACAACCGCCTGCGGGAAGCCGATCAGCTGAAAAGCGAATTCCTCGCCCTCACCAGCCACGAGCTGCGCACGCCCCTCACGGGCATCCTGGGCTTCACGCGCCTCGTCATGGACGGCCTCTACGACGACGCCGAGGAAATGCGCTCCATGCTGCAGGACAGCTACAGCTCGGGCCAGCACCTGCTGGGGCTGCTCAACGACATCCTCGACCTCGCGAAGATCGAATCCGGACGCATGGAGGTTCATCCGGAACCCCACTCCCTCGCCCCCCTGCTCGACGAGGTGAAGCCCATCGCGGAGGCCTACCCCCGCCAGCCCGCCGTGACGCTGGAGTGGCCCGAGGTGGTGGACATCCCCGAAGTGATGGTGGATCCGAGCCGCCTGAAGCAGGTCCTCCTGAACCTGCTCTCCAACGCCCTGAAGTTCACCAAGGAAGGAACGGTGAGCATCCAGGTGGAGCGCCATCCCGGCGTCATCGCCCTGCTGGTGGTGGATACCGGCATCGGCGTGAGCCCCGAGGCCCAGGCCCGCCTCTTCCAGAAGTTCGCCCAGGCCGAAGGGGGCCACAGCCGGGAATACGGGGGCACTGGCCTCGGCCTGGTCATCTGCAAGCACCTCATGGAGATGATGGGCGGCACCATCAGCCTGTCCAGCGAGGGCCTGGGCACGGGCAGCACCTTGCGGATCACGATCCCAATCGCCTAGAGCCGCCCCGGGTGGTCTGTGCTCGATCGCCAGGTTCCGCTCGGCGATGTGTGAAAATGATGGTTTGCGTCCGGAGCTCCCATGCCCTATCAGCGCCGCCCCGACTTCCTCCCCTTCACCCGGCCCATGGTCGGCGAGGAGGAGATCGCGGAGATCATCGACACCATCCACAGCGGGTGGATCACCACGGGGCCCAAGTCGGCCGCCTTCGAGGAGAAGCTGAAGGCCTACAACGGCGTGCCGCACTGCCTGGTGATGAACAGCGCCACCACCGCCCAGGAGATCACCATGCAGGTGCTGGAAATCCAGCCCGGCGATGAAGTGATCACCACCTCGCTGACCTGGGTGAGCACCCTCAGCACGGTGGTGCTGCAGGGCGGTGTGCCCGTGCTGGTGGACATCGACCCGGTGACGCTGAACATCGATCCGGCCAAGCTCGAGGCCGCCATCACGCCCCGCACCAAGGGCATCATCCCCGTGCACCTCACGGGCCTGCCGTGCCCCATGGATGAGATCTGGCGCATCGCGGAAAAGCATGGCCTCTGGGTCATCGAGGACGCGGCCCAGGCCATGGGCGCCCACTACAAGGGCACCAAGATCGGCGGCAATCCCCGCTCGATCATGAGTGTCTACAGCTTCCACCCGAACAAGAACATGACCACGGGCGAGGGCGGTGCCATTGCCTTCTTCAACGGCGACTACGAGAGCCGCATCAAGCGCCTGCGCTTCCACGGCATCGACCGGGACGCGTGGAAGCGCTTCGCCAAGGAGGGCAGCCCCCACACGGAAGTGTACGAACCGGCCCGCAAGGCCAACTTCATGGACCTCCAGGCCGCCATGGGCCTTCACCAGATCGACAAGCTGGACGGCTTCAATGCCCGGCGCGGCGTGCTGTTCCACCGCTACCTCGAGCTGATGAAGGACCTCGACGAGGTGATGCTCCCCTGGCCCGGCGATGCCGACCACGGGCACTGCTACCACCTCTTCGTGCTGCGCATCCACCCCGAGAAGGTGGGCCTGGACCGGGACGCCTTTGTGGCCGCCCTCAAGGAGGAGAACATCGGGACGGGTATCCACTACCGCCCGGCCCACATCCATCCCTGGTACCGGGACTTCTACGCCGCGCACCCCGCGCACCTGCCCAAGGACGGCCTGCCGCACAGCGAATGGAGCGGTGAGCGCCTCCTGAGCCTGCCCCTCTGGCCCGGCCTCGGCGAGGCTGACCAGGACCAGGTGGTGGCCGCCATCCGGCGGGTGATCGCCCACGCAAAAGTCGCGAGCCGCATCATTCTCTGATCGGCATTTACCTAAGCCCGCAACTTGTCGATAGGATGGCCGGGACCCTTTCCCGTGACCATCCTCCTCCTCATCCTCCTGGCGGCGCTGCTGCAGATCGTGGCGGCCTGGTTCGCCCTGCGGATCAACCGGATCGCGGGGCGGCCCCTGGCCTGGATCCTGATGTCCTCGGCCCTGGCCCTGATGGCTGTGCGCCGGATCTTCCTGCTGTTGGAATTCCACCAGAACGGCTTCCCCGCCTACCTGCTTCCCAACGAGGTCATGAGCTTCGTGATCTCGGCCCTGCTGCTGGGGGGCGTCATCCTCATCCATGGGCTCTTCCGCGCCAAGGCGGCGGAGGCCGCGAGCCTGGAGGTGGCGCGGGCCGGGGCCCGGGAGGATGCCGACAAGCTCTCCGCGGTGCTCAGGGCCACGCCCGTGCCCACCTGGATCGCCGAGGATTCCGAGTGCCGGGTCGTCCATGGCAATCCCGCCGCCGCCGACCTGCTGCGGGTGCCCGTCGATGCGAACCACTCCGCTCCGGCCCTTCAGGAGGCCCGGGAGACCTGGACGGGCCACTTCCGGCTGGTGCAGCACGGGCGGGAGCTCCGGCCGGACGAGATGCCCATGCAGCGGGCCTGCCTGAAGGGGGAGGAGGTCCGGGAGGAGCCGCTGGACCTGGTCTTCACCGACGGGACCGTGCGCCACCTCATGTCCTATGCCACGCCCCTGCGTCTTGGGGATGGCCGCATCCATGGCGCCGTGTGCTGCATGGTGGACCTGACGGAGTTCCGCCGGGTCGAGGGCGCCCTGGCCAAGGCCCACAAAATGGAGAGCCTGGGCATGCTCGCCGGGGGGCTCGCCCACGACTTCAACAACATCTTCCAGGTCATGGTGGCCAATCTGGAGATGGCCCGGTCCAGCGCGACGGGGGAGTCCCCCGTGCGGAGCTACCTCGATCGCCTCCAGGCGGGCCTGGACCGGGCCTCCAACCTCAGCCGCGACATCCTCCACTGCTCGGGGGGGGATCTGCGGCGGCCCGAGTCCCTGGACCTGTCCTCCCTGGTGGCGGGCGTGCTCGACCAGATGGGTCTGGGGGTGACCCGCGACCTGGCGACCGTGCTGCCACGGGTGATGATGGATCCGGTCCTGGTGGGCCGCGTGGTCGAGGGCCTGGTGACCAATGCCCTGGAGGCGAACTCGGCGCCGGGCGCCGTCCGCGTGCGGACCTTCATGCGTCAGATCACCTCCGTCGAACTGGCCGCGGGGCATTGGCCCGAGCCGGTGGAGCCCGGGCTGTACGCGGTGCTGGAGGTGACGGACCAGGGTGACGGCATCGACGCGGCCGCCCTGCCGCGGATCTTCGACCCGTTCTTCTCCACCCGGGACATGGGGCGCGGCCTGGGCCTGCCCGCGGCCCTGGGGATCCTCCGGGGCCACCGCGGGGGCATCCAGGTGGAAAGCATCCCCGGGGCCGGCAGCGTCTTCCGGGGCTACTTCCCCTCGCCTGAAAGCCTGGAGGCGCCCGTCGTTCCGCCAGTCGATGGCCTGCCCACCCGCAACCTCGTGCTGCTGGCGGACGATGAGGCCGAGCTGAGGTCGGTGCTGGCCGAGATGCTCCAAGAGTGGTTCGGGCTGGAGGTGGTGTGCGCTTCGGACGGGCAGGAGGCCCTGGAGATCTTCAACCACCGGCCCGAAGCCTTCGATCTGGTGTTCCTGGACGCGACCATGCCCCGCATGAACGGGGTGGAGGCCTTCCGGCGCATGCGGCAGGTCCGGCCGGGGCTGCCGGGGATCCTGTGCAGCGGCTATGCCCTGCCGGCCTCCCGGGAGCAGGCCGTGGCCGAGGGGTTCGCCGACTTCCTCAAGAAGCCCTTCACCAGCAAGGAGCTCCGGGAGATCCTCGACCGGGTGCTGACTTCCAGGGCCTGATCAGGTCATCCGCTCGTGGGGCAGGGTGGGGACGGGCGCATAGACCGTGGCGTGGGGATCGTACATGTAGAGGTTGCCCACCTTTCCCGTGTAGGCGCAGGCGAACTGCTGGATCTGGTCCGCAAAGCGGGTCTGCTCGTCGCGGTCCCGGAAGATGGGCCCCCAGAGGGGGTTGAAGGCCGCCTCCACGGCCTGCGTGAGGGCATCCAGCTCGAGGGTCTGCAGCTCGACACGCCGCTGGAGGGCCTCCGCACTGCTGGCCAGGTGGGCGGCCTCGTGGTCCAGGGCGATGGTGGCTTCGGCGCTCAGGCGGGGGCCCAGCAGGTGCCGGCGCACCCGGTTGCGTTTCCACTGGTCCATGAGCACCGAGGCCCGGCGCAGGGTCCGCCGCCGCACGGTCTCGAGGTGCAGCAGCTCCCGCATGTCCTGGCTGCGGGACTCCAGCAGCTTCAGCTCCCGCTCCAGCTCCGGCACCAGCAGCAGGGTCCGCCAGGAGGCGTTCTTCTTCGAGCGCAGGACATCACCGTAGATGTGGTCACCCACATAGAGCACCTGCTCGCCCTCCGCGCCCAGCACGGATTCCAGCCAGGCGGCATGCCCCCCCATGAAGCAGCGGGGCTGCCCCTCGACGGGTACCGGCGGGGGCGTCTCGAGGAAGAACGCGGGCTTGCGGCTGCTGACCACCACCAGGTCGAAGTAGTCGGTCCACAGGGGGCGGGCCTCATCCTGGCCGTTCAGGAGGTGCCCGAGCACGCCCGCGGTGAAGCTCCATTCGCTGTTGGTGAGGAGGAAGAGCTTCTTGCCTTCGCGCTTGAGGCGGTCCAGGGCCAGGGCCAGCTGGGGATCCTGCGGAATGAAGAAGTGGCGGTGCTCCAGGATCTCGGCCTTCATCTCGCCGTTCCGGTGGGCGGTGTCGACAGCCCAGCGCACATCCCGGAAGAGCTGAAGGTAGTTCTCGGCCTTCAGGCGGCCGCGGTCGAAGCCATCCACCATCTGCGCGTAGAGGTGGCTCTCGGGGATTTCGAAGAGCGTGTCGATGCTCCGGAAGCCCTTGGCTGCCGTGGACAGCCGCCGGCGGCTGTAGATGGCTTCCGCCTCGAGGCGCGAGAGGGGGCGGCCCCCGTGGCTGGCCCGGACCACCTGCCGCTCCCGGTTGAGCTTCAGCAGGTTGCCCCGCAACCCGTCCAGCACCAGGCCCCGCACCGCAAAGGCCGGGTCGTAGTCCACCTCCAGCAGCCAGGGGGAGTAGCCGCGGTCGCGGACCAGCAGCCGGGCCGCCTTCTTGAAGGCCAGCTCGTCGATCTCCGGTGAGCGGTAGCGGGCCAGGGTATGGTCCATGTCGAAACCGATGGCCCGGATCTCTCCCAGCGGCAGCGTCCGCAGCGCGAAGAGCTTGTGCTCCGGCGGCAGCCGGTCGTCCGCATCCAGCAGGGGCGGTGCGGCGAGCAGGGCAGGGTCCCAGGCGGTCATGGGGCGAGTGTAGCTCGGGAGCGGCCGGAGGATGCAGAAGGCTGGCCAGCCCGGGACGGCTGCGGGAGATGGCTGGCGGGCCGGACCTGGAGGCCTATGCTTGTCAGGTTGAACAGCACCAGATGATCGTGAATGAATCTGGAGTGCCTGGCAGAAGGAGGATCCCATGCGGCTCGGTCCTGCCTTGAGTTGCCTGCTGGTGCTGGTGGTTCCCCAATTCGGGTGCAAGTCCATGCTCTACCCGCTGGCCCGCGCTTTCGGATCTCCTTCCGAGGGGGAATTGAAGCGATGCCGTGCCACCTTTGAACAATTCAAGTCGCAGCGGGGCACCGCGCGCATCGTGGTGCATTCCGCCCTGGATCCGAGGGGGCCGCAGGGTGCCTGGGAGCCACGAACGGCGGACCAGCTGGTGGCCTTGATGCAGCAGCAGGGAATGCCACACGCCGTGCCCGTCCCCGCTCCGAAGGACATCGACCCGACACCGCTCGGGGCGAACCAGATGCGCTACACCTGGAAACGGGCCCATGCCTACGCAGACTGGATTCGGAGGACCCGGCCGGAGGGAGATTTCTTCGTGTTTGTGGAGCTGCTCCGCCATCCCGCAGGGGAGATCGTCGGCATCCAGACCTATGTCCTGGCGGCATCGGGTGACATCGCCTACGCCCGGCAGCTGAACAGCCACCAATTCGGGCGTCCCGCCATCTCGGATCCTCAGAGCGCCATCGACTTCCTGCATGGTGTCCTCCAAAGCGCGCTGTCGCGCCCGGCCGATGCGGTGTTCCCTCCCTACGGAGTGGGATGATCCACGAAGGTTGACCCGGCCCGCGCGGCGGGTCAGCTCACTCGGGTTCCGTGCCGATGCCGTGGGTGATGCTCTGGTGCCCGAACACTTCCCAGGCCAGCTGCCGGAAGCGCTCGCTGTGCCCCCAGTCCTTTTCCCGGTCCATCCAGAGCTTGTAGTGGATCAGCTCGTGCTCCAGGATGCGCTGCTGGACTTCCTCGGGCGCGTGACAGTTCATCCCGCACACCTGCTGGGGCCAGGGCCAGTCCCGGCGGCGCAGCAGGGGAATGCTGAGGCGGATCTCCGGGTGCCACTTGCCCCGGGAATCCTTCTCGATGACGAAGAGCCCCGCGCAGCGCGCCATGCGCGGCGACCAGAGCACCGGCGGCGCCGGGATCTCCCAGCCCGCTTCGCGGAGGATGGCCTGGGCGCGCTGGCGGAGGGTGATGGTCACGGGCCTGGTCTGGGACGGATCGGGGAGCTTGGCTGGGGCGCGGGCAGGAGGAGCCTACTTCCGGGGCTTTTCCTGAACTTTGCTGTGGCGGTAGGACCCCATCAGGAGGTTGGGACCCAGCTCGGCCATGCCCACTTCCAGGGTCTCGGCGCCCAGGTGGAACTGATGGCCCATATAGGAGAGCGGAGGCGGCTCAAGCTCCGGGAAGCTGCGGAGGACGGCGAAGACCAGGTGCACCAGGGCATCGTAGGCCTGGTAGTGGATGGTCGAGGTCCGGTCCAGGAGCAGGTTGTCTTCGTACTTATTGGCCGGGCGGGAATAGAAGATGATCTTCCCGTCGAACGAGATGTGGGAGCCGTCCGTGGAGATGCTGCAGAGCTTGGCTTTGTCGGTGACATCGAACTGGAAGGCCGTGCCCTTCTTGAAGGCCGCGATGAGGCTCTGGAACTTGGGATGCTTGAGATACGGGGCCCCGTAGTTGACCTTCTTGACCGTGGGGCGCCTCTCCCCGGCCGTGGGGCCGTACATCATGTGGTTGTAGCGCAGGGCCTCGAGGCGCTCCTCGGGGGTCTGCCGCTTCTCTTTTTCCTTCTTGGGGGCTTTTCCGGGCGTCGCAGTCATGGGGTTCCTCGTCGCTCATCGTGGCCAGTGGGTGGATCGGCCGGTTTCCCTGGGGATCAGAACTCGAAGGTCGGCCCGCTGAGGGTCTGGGCGTCCAGGATCTGGCCCTGGGCGTCGAGGGTGACGAGACCTTGGGTCTGCTTGGGCGTCATCTGGCTGATCTGCTGCAGGGCCTGGCCGCGCAGTTCCCCCCTCTTGGCGGCATCGACGCCGCCCTCGGCGGACTCGAAGAACACCGCGCCCACGCGGTAGGTCTGCTTGGCGTCCTGCACGAGGTGGAGTTCGCGCAGCTGGCGCTCGTCCACGGGGCTGGGCGCGTCCGTCATGAGGCAGCGGGCCTGGGCGGTCTTGGGGAAGGCGATGACCTCGCGGATGTTGTCCTCGCCCGCCAGCAGCATGACGAGGCGGTCCAGGCCCAGGGCCAGGCCGCCGTGGGGCGGCGCGCCGAAGGACAGGGCATCCAGCAGGTAGCCGAACTTCGCCCGGGCCTCGGCCTCGCCGATGCCGATGGTGCGGAACATGAGGCTCTGGGTCTCGGCGTCGTGGATGCGGATGCTGCCGCCGCCCAGCTCATAGCCGTTGAGCACCAGGTCGTAGGCCACGGCCCGGCAGGCGCCCGGGTTGGATTCCAGCAGACCGAGGTCGTCCGGGTGGGGGCTGGTGAAGGGGTGGTGGCAGGCCACGAAGCGCTGCTCGTCCTCGTCCCACTGGAGGAGGGGGAAGTCCACGACCCACAGGAACTCGAAGGCCGAGGTATCCGTCAGGCCGAAGGTGCGGGCCAGCCGCAGGCGCAGGTCGCCCAGCACCCGGGAGGTCTGGTCATCGGTGCCCACGGCGAAGATGGCCAGGCCCTCTCCATGGATGCCCAGGGTGGTCTTCAGCTCCGCCTCAAGCTCGGCGCTGATGAACTTCTTGAAGCTGGAAGCGAGGCCGTCCTTGCCCCACTTGGCATAGGGCAGTCCGCCGGCGCCGAGCTTCTTGGCCGTCTCCTGCAGCTCGTCGAGCTGCTTGCGGCTATAGGCGCCGGCGGCCTCGCCCGGCAGGAAGAGGCCGCGGACCCGGCGCTGGCCCTGGGAGTCGGCGGCGGCGCGGAAGAGGTTGAACTCGCTGCCGGCGAACAGACTCGTCACATCCTGGATCTTGATCTTGCAGCGGAGGTCGGGCTTGTCGGAGCCGTACCACTCCATGGCGTCCTTGTAGGTCAGGCGCGGGAAGGGGGCGACGGCTTGCTGGTCCACCAGGGGGCAGAGCTCCACCATCAGGCCCTCGATGAGCGCCTGGATGTCCTCCTGGCGCACGAAGCTCATCTCCACATCCACCTGGGTGAACTCGGGCTGGCGGTCGGCGCGCAGGTCCTCGTCCCGGAAACAGCGGCAGATCTGCACATAGCGCTCGAAGCCCGAGACCTGGAGCATCTGCTTGTAGAGCTGGGGGCTCTGGGGCAGGGCGAAGAACTCGCCGGCATGCACGCGGCTGGGCACCAGGTAGTCGCGGGCGCCTTCCGGCGTGGACTTGCCGAGGATGGGGGTCTCGAACTCGACGAAATCGTTCTTCCGGAAGTAGTTCCGGATGAGGTTGGAGGCCTCGCTGCGGAGGACCATGTTGCGCTGCAGCTGCTCGCGGCGCAGGTCTAGGAAGCGGTAGGTGAGGCGCAGGTCCTCGCCCACGCCCTCGTCCTCCAGCGGGAAGGGGAGGGGGGCGGCGGTGTTGAGGATCTTCAGGCCCGTCAGGCGGATCTCGATGTCGCCCGTGGCCATGTTGGGATTCTTGCTCTCGCGCTCGGCCACCACGCCTTCGGCGGCCAGCACGAACTCGCTGCGCACGGCCTTGAGCTTGGCCAGCAGCTCGGGATCGGCGGTCTCCTCGTTGGCCACCAGCTGCACCAAGCCCCAGCGGTCGCGGAGGTCGAGGAACACCAGCGAGCCCAGGTTGCGGACCCGGCGGCACCAGCCGAGCAGGCGCACAGTCTGGCCCGCGTGGTCGAGGCGCAGGTCGCCGTTGCGGTGGGTGCGTTGGAAGTCGCCGAGCCGATCGAGTTTCATAGCCTTACAGGATCGCACCCGGAGGGCCCAGGCTCAAGCGGCGGGCATGACGAGGGCCGCCTTCATCCAGGTCCGGGCCTTCCCGGGGCCGGGCCGGGGCGTCTCGATGGACCCGTCGCTCGATGCCATAGGGCAGGGGGTTCCCGCGGCGATCGTCTAGACCCGCGGCACAGCGGTCGCGAGAGGGTCCGGGCGCCGGCGCCGGAGCCGGGCCCATCGCAGCCGGGCCCGGTCCATGTAGAGGTAGATCACGGGCGTGGTGTAGAGGGTCAGGATCTGGCTGAAGAGCAGGCCGCCCACGATGGCGATGCCCAGCGGGCGGCGCAGCTCGGAGCCGGTGCCCATGCCGATGGCCAGGGGCAAGCCCCCGAGCAGGGCCGCCATGGTGGTCATGGTGATGGGCCGGAAGCGCAGCAGGCAGGCCTGGAAGATGGCGGCCTCGGGCGTGACGCCCTCCCGGCGCTCGACTTCGATGGCGAAGTCGATCATGAGGATGGCGTTCTTCTTCACGATCCCGATGAGGAGGATGATGCCGATGAAGGCGATGACACTCAGCTCGGTGCGGAAGGCCAGCAGGGCCAGGAGGGCGCCCACGCCCGCGGAGGGCAGGGTGGACAGGATGGTCAGGGGGTGGATGAGGCTTTCATAGAGCATGCCCAGCACGATGTAGACCACCAGGAGGGCCGCCACCACCAGGAGGGGCTGGTTCGACAGCGAGGCCCGGAAGGCCTGGGCCGTGCCCATGAAGCTCCCCCGCAGGGTGCCGGGCAGGTGGATCTCCTGCTCGGCCTTGTCGATGGCGGCGACCGCGTCGCCCAGGGCCACGCCCACCGGCAGGTTGAAGGACAGCGTCACCGAGGGCAGCTGGCCCTGGTGGTTCACGGAGAGCGCGGTGTTCCGCCGCTCCAGGGTGGTGAAGGCGCTGAGGGGCACCAGGTTGCCGGTGGTGGAGCGGACATAGGTGTGGCGCAGGCCGTCGGGCGTCTGCATGAAGGGCGTGTCCACCTCCATGACCACATGGTACTGGTTCAGGGCGGTGTAGATGGTGGAGACGAAGCGCTGCCCGAAGGCATCGTAGAGGGTGCTGTCGATGGCCTGGGGCGTGATGCCCAGGCGCGAGGCGGTGGCGCGGTCGATGACCAGGGAGGCTTCCAGCCCCTTGTTCTGCAGGTCGGAATTCACATCGGCCAGCTGGGGCACGGAACGGAGCTTCTGGAGCACCTTCGGCGCCCACTCGAACAGCTCCCGGGCATCGTCGCCCTGGAGGGTGTACTGGTACTGGGAGCTGGAGGGCCGCCCGCCGATGCGGAGATCCTGGACGGGTTGCATGAACAGCGTGCCGCCGGGGAGGTGGGAGGTCTTGCCCCGCAGGCGGGCGATGACCTGGTCTGCGGTCTCCTTGCGCTGCTCGGTGGGCCTCAGCGAGGCGAACATGCGGCCCGTGTTGCCCCCGCCGATGAAGGCGGTGACATTCTCGATGGCCGGGTCCGCCTGCACGATGGCCACATACTCGGTCATCAGCTTCTCCATGCCGGCGAAGGAGATGTCCTGGGCGGCCTGGAGGGAGCCGTTGATGCGGCCCGTGTCCTGCTGAGGGAAGAAGCCCTTGGGGATGGCGATGTAGAGTCCGACCGTGGCGAGCATGGTCCCCAGGGCCACTGCCAGGGTGAAGCGCTGGTGCCTCAGCACCCAGCCGAGGGACGATTCGTAGTGGCGCATGATCCACTGGAAGACGCGCTCAGTGGCCTGGAAGACCCGCCCGTGGCGCTCCTCGCTGTGGGGCCGGAGGAGGCGCGAACACATCATCGGCGTGGTAGTCAGGGAGACCACCATGGACACGACGATGGCCACGGACAGCGTGACGGCGAATTCGCGGAAGAGCCGTCCGACGATGCCCCCCATCATCAGGATGGGAATGAAGACCGCGATGAGCGAGATGCTGATGGAGACCACCGTGAAGCCGATCTCCTTCGCGCCGTGGAGGGCCGCCTCCATGGGCTGCATGCCGTTCTCCAGGTGCCGCGTGATGTTCTCCACCACCACGATGGCGTCGTCCACCACGAAGCCCGTGGCGACGGTGAGCGCCATGAGGGAGAGGTTGTCGATGGTGTAGCCCAGCATGTACATGGCGCCGAAGGTGCCGATGAGCGAGATGGGCACCGCGACGCTGGGAATGAGGGTGGACCGGACGCTCCGGAGGAACACGAAGACGACGAGGATCACCAGGGCGATGGAGATGGACATGGCCAGCTGCACATCCTTCACCGAGGCGCGGATGGTGCGGGTGGCATCGATGAGGACCTTCAGCTCCATGGCGGGCGGAAGGGAGGCCTGCAGCTGCGGCAGGACGGCCCGCACCCGGTCGACGGTCTCGATGATGTTGGCGTCGGGCTGCCGGAAGATGGGGACGATGATGGCGGGGACGCCGTTGGACAGCCCCCGGTTCCGCACATTCTCGACCGAATCGGTGACCTGGGCCACATCGGACAGGCGGACGGCGCTGCCGTTCCGGTAGCGGATGATGAGGGGCTGGTAGTCCTCGGCGGTCATGAGCTGGTCCGTCGTGGCGATGGACCAAGCGGTGCGGTCGTTGGTCAGATCGCCCTTCGGCCGGTTGAGGTTGGCGGCGGCCACGGCGACCCGGACATCCTCCAGGGCCAGACCCTGGGCGTTCAGCAGGGCCGGGTTCACATCCACCCGCACGGCCGGCAGCGCGCCGCCCCACACGAAGACCTGGCCCACCCCCTGGATCTGGGAGAGCTTCTGCTGAAGCACCGAGGAGGCGACATCGTACATGCGCTCCCGGGGAATCAGGTTGGAGGTGAGGGCCAGCATGAGGATGGGCGAATCGGCCGGATTGACCTTCCGGTAGGACGGGTTGTTGGGCAGGTTGGAGGGCAGGTCGCCCCGGGCCGCGTTGATGGCGGCCTGTACATCCCGGCCCGCGGCGTCGATGTTGCGGCTGAGGTCGAACTGGAGGGTGATGTTGGTGGATCCCAGGGAGCTCGAGGAGGTCATCTCCGTGATGCCCGCGATGCGCCCGAACTGGCGCTCCAGGGGCGTGGCCACGGATGAGGCCATGGTTTCGGGGCTGGCGCCCGGCAGGCCCGCCTGCACCTGGATGGTGGGGAACTCCACCTGGGGCAGGGGCGACACCGGCAGGAACTGGTAGGCGATGGCGCCCAGCAGGGCCAGGGCCACCGTCAGCAGCGTGGTGGCCACCGGGCGGCGGATGAAGGGGGTGGAGATGCTCATTGGGGAGTGATCCCCCGCAGGCCGCGCACGCGGCGTGCGAGGCGATCGAAGGCCAGGTAGATGACGGGCGTGGTGTAGAGCGTGAGGATCTGGCTGAAGATGAGGCCGCCCACGATGGCGATGCCGAGGGGACGGCGCAGTTCGGCGCCCACGCCGGAGCCCAGGGCCAGGGGTACGCCGCCCAGCAGGGCCGCCATGGTCGTCATGATGATGGGCCGGAAGCGCAGCAGGGAGGCCTGGTAGATGGCCTCCTCCGGCGGCAGGCCATCCTTCCGTTCGGCCTCCAGGGCGAAGTCGATCATCATGATGGCGTTCTTCTCGACGATGCCGATGAGCAGGATGATGCCAATGAGGGCGATGACGCTGAAGTCCGTCCGGCACAGCATGAGGGAGAGCAGGGCTCCCACGCCGGCCGAAGGCAGGGTCGAGAGGATCGTGATGGGGTGGATGTAGCTTTCGTACAGCACGCCCAGCAGGATGTAGACCGTGAGGACCGCCGCAAGGATGAGCAGCGGCGTGTTGGAGAGGGAGGCGCCGAAGGCCTGGGCCGTGCCCTGGAATCCGGCCTTGATGCTGGGGGGCAGGTCCAGGTCCTGGCGGGCGCGCTGGATGGCCTTCACCGCGTCGCCCAGGGAGGCCCCGGGGGCCAGGTTGAATGACACCGTGGCGGTGGGGAACTGGCCCTGATGGTTCACGGCCAGGGGGGCGGTGATGGTCTCGATGCGGGTGAAGGCGCTGAGGGGCACGGACCCGCCGGAGGCGGACCGGACATAGATGGACTGGAGATCCTCGGGCCGCTGGTACTGCCCGGGGTGGGCCTCCAACACTACGCGGTACTGGTTCAGCTGGGTGAACATGGTGGAAACCTGGCGCTGGCCGAACGCATCATAGAGCGCGTCGTCCAGCATCTGGGGCGTGATGCCCAGGCGGGAGGCCGTGGTGCGGTCCAGGACGATGCGGATCTGGAGCCCGGCGTTCTGCTGGTCGCTGGCCACATCCCGCAGCTCGGGCAGGGCCGAGAGGCGCTCCACGAACCTCGGCACCCAGGTGGCCAGTTCCTTCGCGTCGGCATCTTCCAGGGAGTACTGGTACTGGGTGCGGCTGACCCGGTCCTCGACCGTGAGGTCCTGCACGGGCTGCAGGTAGAGGCGGATGCCGTCGATCTTGGCGAGCTCGGGCTGCAGGCGGTGGATGACCTCACTGGCGCTGAGGCCACGCTCTTCCAGGGGCTTCAGGTTGATCTGGATGCGCCCGCTGTTGAGGGTGGTGTTGGTGCCGTCGATGCCGATGAAGGAGGACAGGCTCTCCACGGCCGGATCCTTGAGAATCTCGGTGGCGAGGGACTGCTGCCGCTCGGCCATGGACTGGAAGGAGACGGTCTGCGGGGCTTCGGAGATGCCGAGGATCACGCCCGTGTCCTGCACCGGGAAGAAGCCCTTGGGGATGACGAGGTAGAGCAAAACGGTGGAGACGAGGGTGGCCACGGCCACGACCAGGGTGCCGGTCTGGTGCTTGAGCACCCAGGAGAGGGTGCGCCCGTAGAAGGCGATGATCCGCTGGAAGACCCGCTCGGAGGACTGGTAGAACCGGCCCTGCTCTTCCGGCGGCGTGTGCTTCAGCAACTTGGCGCACATCATCGGCGTCAGCGTGAGCGACACCACCGCCGACACCAGGATGGTGACGCTCAGGGTGACGGCGAACTCGCGGAAGAGGCGGCCCACGATGTCGCCCATGAAGAGCAGCGGGATGAGCACGGCGATGAGCGAGACGGTGAGGGACAGGATGGTGAAGCCGATCTGGCCCGAGCCCTTCAGCGCCGCCTGGAGGGGCGGCTCGCCCTCTTCGATGTAGCGCATGATGTTCTCGATCATCACGATGGCGTCATCCACCACGAAGCCCGTGGAGATGGTGAGCGCCATGAGCGTGAGGTTGTTCAGGCTGTAGCCCAGCAGGTACATCACGCCGAAGGTGCCCACCAGCGACAGCGGCACGGCCACGCTGGGGATGATGGTGGCGGCCAGGGTGCGCAGGAACAGGAAGATCACCATCACCACCAGGGCGATGGTGAGCATCAGCGTGAACTCCACATCCGCCACCGAGGCGCGGATGGTGGTGGTGCGGTCCGTGAGGATGGTGAGCTCCACGGCCGCGGGGAGCGAGGCCCGCAGCTGGGGCAGCAACTCCTTCACGCGGTCCACCACCGCGATGATGTTGGCGCCGGGCTGACGCTGGATGTTGAGGATGACGGCCGGGGTCCGGTCCATCCAGGCGGCGAGCCGCGCGTTCTCCACATCGTCGCTGACGAGGGCGACTTCGGACAATGTCACGGGCGCGCCGTTCTTGTAGGCGATGATGAGCGGGCGGTAGTCCTCGCTGGAGAGCAGCTGGTCGTTGGCGCCGATGGCGTAGGCCTGGCGCAGGCCGTCGAAGCTGCCCTTCGCCTGGTTCACATTGCTCTGGGCCACCGCGGTTCGGACATCGCCCAGGGTGAGGCCATTGGCCGCCAGGGCCGAGGGGTTGGCCTGGATGCGGACGGCGGGCTTCTGGCCGCCGCTGATGCTGACGAGGCCCACGCCCGGCAGCTGCGAGATCTTCTGGGCCAGTCGCGTATCGGCGAAATCCTCCACCTTGGACAGGGGCAGGGTCTTCGAGGTGAGGGCCAGCGTCAGGATGGGTGAGTCGGCCGGGTTGATCTTGCTGTAGATGGGCGGATTGGGGAGGTCCCGCGGCAGGTAGGTGCCCGCGGCGTTCACGGCCGCCTGCACCTGCTGCTCCGCGACATCGATGTTCAGGTCCAGCACGAACTGGAGCGTGATGATGGAGCTGCCGCCGGAGCTGGTGGACGACATGCGGTTCAGGCCCGGGAGCTGGCCGAACTGCCGCTCCAGGGGCGCGGTGATGGCGGAGGCCATGACATCGGGGCTGGCGCCGGGATAGAAGGTGACCACCTGGATCGTGGGGTAGTCCACCTGGGGCAGGGCCGAGACCGGCAGCTGGCGGAAGGCGAGCAGGCCCACCAGCAGCAGCCCCACCATGAGCAGCGAGGTCGCGATGGGCCGGAGGATGAACGGCCTTGAGGGATTCATTTTTTCAGCCCTTCGCGCCGGGAGGCTTGGGCAGGGCGATCTTGCTGCCGGGCCGCAGCTTCTCGATGCCGTCGGTCACCACAGTCTCGCCGCCGGTCAGGCCCTTCTTTAGGGCCGTCTCGCCGCCATCGGTGGCCAGGATCTCCACGGGGCGCATCTCCACGGTGCTGTCGGCCTTCACCACATAGACGAAGGATCCCTGGGGGCTGCGCTGCACGGCCTCCGTGGGCACGATCACCACGCCGCGGAGGGTGTCCACCAGCAGGCGGGCATTGACGAACTGGTTGGGGAAGAGCGTCCGGTCGTCGTTGCCGAACAGCGCCTTGAGCCGCACGGTGCCCGTGGCGGGATCCACCTGGTTGTCGATGGCCGCCAGGGTGCCGGCGGCGAGCCGGGCCTTGAGGTCGCGGTCCCAGGCCTCCACGGGCAGCTTCCCGGCCTTGGCCGACTGGCCGAGCACCTTCTGGATCTGGTCGGCGGGCACGGCGAACACCACATTGATGGGCTGGATGGGCGCGATGACGGCCAGGCCGCTGGCATCGCTGGCGCGCACCATGTTGCCGGCGTCCACCTGGCGGAGGCCCACCCGCCCGGCGATGGGGGCCGTGATGCGGCTGTAGGTCAGGTTCAGCTTGGCGCTCTCCACCTGGGCCTGATCCGCCTTGAGGGTGGCCTCGTACTGGGCCACGGCGGAGCCCTGGGTGTCCAGCTGCTGGCGGGAGATGATGCCCTGCTGGACCAGCCCCTGGAGGCGCTTCAGGTCCGCGACCGCGTTCTGGTAGGCGGCGGTGTCCTTGGCCAGCTGGCCCTCGGCCTGCATGAGCTGCACCTGGAAGGGGCGGGGGTCGATTTCCGCGAGCAGGTCGCCCTGGCGCACCATCTGGCCCTCGGTGAACGCCACGCGCACCAGCTGACCGTCCACGCGGCTCTTCACGGTGACGGTGTTCAGGGCCGTGACGGTGCCGAGCCCCGTGAGGTTCACGGCCATGTCGCCCTGGCGGGCCTTGGCCACCACCACAGGAACGGGCCGGCCACCGGCTGGATTGGGGCCGGGTGACTTCGTTCCGCCCCGGGCCAGGAAGCCCAGGGCGAGGGCCAGGCCGGCCCCGAGGAGGGCCCAGAGGCGCCAGCCGCGCAGCAGGGCGGGGCGGGCGGATCCGGATTCAGAAGAGAGGAGGTCGGGAGCATCCATACGGGAATCGAGCCTTTTCAAACAGGTGGAGATGGGGTGATGCGGGCGGTGGGCGGCTAGGGTCGGGTCACGCGGCCCGGCCCCTTGCCGAGAGCCGCCGAGAAGAGGGTTTCCCAGGTCACGAAGTCCGGGCGGGGTTTCCACTCGGGCCAGGCGGCGGTGTCGAAGGAGGCGGCTAGGGCGGGGGCGTCCTTGCCGGCGTTGGCCTTCACATGGGCCTGCACGGCCTGGAGGAAGTCCCGGTAGCGGAGAAGGTCTTTCTTGCCGCAGACGGGGCCGTGGCCGGGAATGATGCGTGCCCCATCCGGGATCCAGGCGGCCACCGAGGCAATCTGGGCCACCAGACCCTCGAAGCTGCCGCCGCCTTCGACATCCACATAGGGCAGCATGCCGAGGAAGAAGAGGTCGCCCATGTGCATGACGAGGGCCGAGGGGATTCCCACGATCACATCGCCGTTGGTGTGGCCCGGGCCCATGTGGAGGAGGTGGATCTCGGTGCCGTCCAGGTGGATGTTCAGGCGGGCCCGTTCGGTCGCATCCTCGGATCCGAGGGCCAGCTCCGGCAGGCCGCCCCGCTTGGCGGGCTCCAGCTTGGCTTGCTCGGTGACCATGCGCCGGCGGACATTGGCGTGGGCGATGATGGCCGAGACCTGCTTCTCCAGCACCACATTGCCGCCCACATGATCGCCGTGGCCATGGGTGTTGACGAGGTACTTGATGGGTTTGTCCGTGACGGACCGCACGGCCTCCACCAGCCCCGGCACCAGTCGCTCGAACTGGTCGTCGATGAGCACCGCGTGCTTCGCGGTGACGATGAGCCCGATGTTTCCGCCCTGGCCGAAGATGCAGTAGGCGTTCTCGGCCAGCTTCTCGATGCGATGGACCTTGGGCGTCTCGGCCGGGGCCGAAGTCAGAGCCAGAGCCGGGGCCGCGCTGGGCCGGGCGTGCGCGGCCAGGGGAAGGGCCACGGCGGCCATGAGGCTGGCGGCAATCAGGACACGCATGGGGCCTCCGTGGGGGGTCGGCGACGGCAATCCCTGGGGGGAAGCCCCGGTCACGAAGCCGCGGCTTCGCTGGAGCCCAGGGCCTGGCCGGCGGCGAGCAGGTCGTCGAGGTTTCCGAGCATGGTCTCCAGGCCGTGGCGCACGATGGCGCGCTCCTGCTCGTTCAGGCCCGTCACCAGGGCTTCCTTGAGCCGCTCGGTCATGGCCCCGAGCTCCCGGGCCAGGGGCAGGGCCCCCGGCGCCAGATCGATGAGGATCCGCCGGCCGTGATGGGGGTCGGGCATGGTGGTGAGCCAGCCGCGACCCACCATGGCCTTCACCACGCGGCTGGCCGTGGGATCGTCCATCCAGACCTGCTGGGCGAGCGGGTGCAGGGAGGAGGGGCCCTTCTCGAGGAGCACCAGCATCACCCAGAGCTGCTGGGGGCTGAGGCCATAGGGCGTCAAGCGGGCCCAAACCACCTGCTTGAGGCGGCGACGCACGGCGGAGGCGAGGACGCCCAGGCCGACTTCTGATGTGGGGGGAGGGGTCTGTTCTTGCATAAGCAAGAAGATTGTGTCCGGACTACCCTCGTGTCAAGGGGTATATCCCGGCCTCACTTCCCGCGGGCACCAGGTCGCGAGGGATGACGGCCGCGCTCGCCCCGGGGGGCCGGAGCCGCCGCGGCACGGGGACGGGCGGGGCCCCGGCTCCGTCCGCCACCGCCGCCCTGGCGGCCGGTCAGGATGGGCTCGGCGGGGATGCTGGGGTCCGGGGCGTAGCCGTGGACCACATCCCGGGGCAGTTCCTTGCGGAGCAGCTTCTCGATGTCCTTGAGCAGCTTGTGCTCGTCCACGCAGACCAGGGAGAGGGCCTCGCCCTCGGCGCCGGCGCGGCCTGTGCGGCCGATGCGGTGGATGTAGTCCTCGGGCACCTGGGGCAGCTCGTAGTTCACCACATGGGGCAGGCTGTCGATGTCCAGGCCCCGCGCGGCGATGTCGGTGGCCACCAGGACGCGGACGGCGCCCTTCTTGAAGTCCTCCAGGGCCTTGATGCGCTGGGGCTGGCTCTTGTTGCCGTGGATGGCCATGGAGCTGATGCCGTCCTTGTCCAGCTGCTCGGAGAGCCGGTTGGCGCCGTGCTTGGTGCGGGTGAACACCAGCACCTGCTCGAGCTTGCGGCTGGTGATCAGGTGCGCCAGCAGGGCGCGCTTGCGCTCGCGGTCCACGGGGTGGACGACCTGGCGGACCAGCTCGGCGGCGGTGTTCTGGGGGGTGATCTGCACCGAGGCGGGGGCCTTCAGGAACTTGGAGGCCAGCTGCTTGATCTCGTCCGTGAAGGTGGCCGAGAAGAGCAGGGTCTGCCGGCTGGTGGGCAGCAGGGCCAGGATCTTCTGGATGTCGCGGATGAAGCCCATGTCGAGCATGCGGTCGGCTTCGTCCAGCACCAGGACTTCGAGCTGGCTGAAGTTCAGGTTGCCCTGGCCCTGGTGGTCCAGCAGGCGGCCGGGGGTGGCGACGAGGATCTCGACGCCGGCGCGGAGGGCCTTGGTCTGGGGGTTGATGTTCACGCCGCCGAAGATGGTGGTGGACCGCAGGGGGATGTACTTCCCGTAGGTGCGGACGCTCTCCTCCACCTGCATGGCCAGCTCGCGGGTGGGGGTGAGGATGAGGGCGCGGATGGGATGGCGCGCGGGCGAGGCCGAGGTGTTGGCGTGGTGCGCCAGCCGCTGCAGCATGGGCAGCGTGAAGCCGGCCGTCTTGCCGGTGCCGGTCTGGGCCCGGCCCATGAGATCGCGGCCTTCCAGCACCAGGGGAATGGCCTGGACCTGGATGGGGGTGGGGTGTTCGTAGCCCTGCTCGCGTACGGCGCGCAGGAGCTCGGGCATCAGCCCGAGGGTATCGAAGGACATGGTCGCTCCTTGAAGGGCCCGCCCGCGGAAGGATTCCGGGGGCCCGGTCAGGGCGAAAAGTGGGGTATTCGGACTGAAAAGAGGCGGAGACCGGGGGTCGCCTGCGATCGCGAAGTGCTTAGTTTATCTGAATGGTCAGGATTTGGCCAGCCGTGTCGCAACTTCCTCCAGGGACCAGCTTTCCTGCTCGCCCGTGGCCATGTGCTTGACGGTGACGGTGCCGCCGTCCAGCTCGCCGTCGCCCAGGATGAGCACGGTCTGGACGCCCATGCGGTTGGCGGAGGCCATGGCCTTCTTGAGGGCGCCGCCCCGGGTCTCCAACTGCAGGGCCACGCCGGCCTCCCAGAGGGTGCGGGCCAGCTTGAGGGCCTCGGTGGCGGCGCGGTCCCCCAGGGGGATCAGCACCGCGGGGACCTCGCGGGGCGCTTCGCCGTGGACCTGCTGCAGCACCATGGCCAGGCGGTCCAGGCCGATGGCCCAGCCGAAGGCCGGGACATCCGGCCCGCCCAGGTGCTTCACGAGCAGGTCGTAGCGCCCCCCGCCCAGCAGGGCGCTCTGGGCGCCCAGGTCGGAGCTGAGCACCTCGAAGGCCGTGCGGGTGTAGTAGTCCAGGCCGCGCACCAGCCGGGGATCCTCCTTGAAGGGGATCCCCAGTTCCGTGAGCAGGGCCTTCAGCCGCGCGTGGTGCTTCGCGGAGGCCTCGTCCAGGTGATCGGTGATGACCGGGTGCCCCTCCAGCGCGGCCTGGCACCGTTCGTTCTTGCAGTCCAGCACCCGCAGGGGGTTGGTCTCGATGCGCCGGTGACAGTCCTCGCAGAACTGCGCCTCCCGGGCCGCGAAGAAGGCGCGGAAGGCGGCGTGGAACGCCGGCCGGGATTCGGGCGTGCCCACGCTGTTGATGGAGAAGACCAGGTGCTTGAGGCCCAGCTCCGTGAGGAAGCCGTGGAGCATGAGCAGGGACTCCGCTTCGGATTCCGGCGTGGCCACGCCGAAGCTCTCGGCGCCGATCTGCCAGAACTGGCGGTAGCGGCCGGTCTGCATGCGCTCGTACCGGAACTGCTGGCCGATGTAATAGAACAGGACGGGATCGTTGGAGGTCAGCAGCTTGTGCTGGATCGCCGCCCGCACCACGCCGGCGGTGTTCTCGGGGCGCATCACCACCTGGCGGCCGCCCTTGTCCGTGAACTCGTACATCTCCTTGTTCACGATGTCGGAGCTTTCGCCCACGCTGCGCTTGAAGACATCGAGCTCTTCCAGGATGGGGGTGCGGATCTCGCCGTAGCCGTGGCGCCCGAACACGCGGCGGGCGGTTTCTTCGATATGCTGGAACCACCGCAGCTCCGCCCCGAAGAGATCCCGCATACCTTTCACCGACTGGGCCATGATCCGACTCCCGAGCACGCTGGTGCTCACCTTCAGCCTACTGTCTTGGGCGCAGACTCCCAAACCCGCCCCCCCCGGTGGCCATCCCGGGGACCATCCTCCGCGCCTGAAGGTCATGGTGGATCCGGGGCACGGCGGGGATGACGGGGGCGCCAAGGGCCCCAGGGGCCTGAAGGAGAAGACCGCCGCCCTGGAGATCGGCCGGGCCGTGGCCGCCCGCCTGGAGGCCGCCGGTTTCGAGGCCGCCGTCACCCGGGACGACGACACCTTCATCCCCCTCTGGGACCGGGCCCGGGCCGCCAACGCCCAGGGCGCGGACCTCTTCATCAGCCTCCACCTGAACGCCGCCCGGGCCCGCGCCGCCCGGGGCTCCGAGGTCTACTTCCTGAGCCTGGGCAAGGGCGACGACGACGAGGTGGTGGCCGTGGAGAACGCCGGGGCGGGGGCGGGCCCCGGGAGCCCCGACAGCGTGGTGGCCAGCATCCTCGACGACCTGGCCCAGAAGGCCTTCCTCCAGGATTCCGAGCGCCTCGCCGTGGCCATCCAGGGCCAGCTCAACCGCCTGGCGGGCATCAAGGAACGCGGCGTCAAGCAGGCTCCTTTCATCGTCCTCCGGGGCGCGGCCATGCCCGCGGTCCTCGTGGAGGTCGCCTTCATCTCCAATCCCAAGGAAGAGGCGAAGCTGAAGGAGGCCGCCTTCCGCGCCAAGGTGGCCGAGGCCATCACCCTGGGCGTCCGCCGCTATTTCGCCGAAACCAACGGCGGCGTGCGGCGCCGGACGGTGGGAGGCCCGGGCTGAGGAGCGCCGCCCCGGCCCCGACCTTGAACTGCCACCCATTCACGGCCATGATGAAAGGTCGTCGTAGTCGCAGTACCCCTCGTACCCGTAGCTCAGCTGGATAGAGCGTTGGCCTCCGAAGCCAAAGGTCGCTGGTTCGACCCCAGTCGGGTACACCAATTGAGTCAAGGGGGGCCGAGCGGCCCCCCTTCGACTTGCGGCATGAAAAGGCCCAGTGCTCCCTTGGCCTCCGGCGACCATTGGCTTCGGAGGCCAAGGTCCCTTCGCCCGGCTACCCTGAGGGCCCATGAGCCGCCTCCATGCCCCTCTCGCCGCGCCGGTCGTCCCCGTCCACGGGTTGCCGGTGGCCGCATGAGGGCCTGGCTGAAGGCCCGGATCTGGGATCCGCTGCTCGGGCTGCTCCGGAAGGGCCTCAGCCCGGAGGCCCTGGCCTGGAGCGTGGCGGTGGGGTTGGCCCTGGGGATCACACCCCTGTATGGCACTTCCACGGTGCTCTGCCTGGGGGTGGCTTCCGCCTTCCGGTTGAACCAGCCCGCCATGCAGGTGGCCAACTACCTGGCCTACCCCCTGCAGCTGGCCCTGCTCATCCCCTTCATCCGCCTAGGCGAGCGGCTCTTCGGGGCGCCGCGCCTGCCGCTTTCCCTGCCCATTCTCGAGGAGGCGCTAAAGGCGGATGCCTGGGGGGCGCTGGGCCTCTTCTGGACCAGCCTCTGGCATGCGGGCGCGGCCTGGCTGCTGGTGGTTCCCCTGCCGATGGTGGTGCTCGCCTGGGGGCTGGGGCGCCTGTTCCGCCAGACGAAGAGACCCTTCCGTCAGTCCTGAAGCCCACTCGAAGGATCAGAATTTCGTGCAGGTTTTGCCGAGATCACGAGGGGATGGCTTGACGGACCTCACTTTGCGATGCACATTAAAGGCATCGAAGTGCCCTAAACCGGAGGACCCCGTGGACCGTGAACTGCTGAAGGGCAGCACACCCCTGCTGCTGTTGTCGCTGCTCTGCGAGGGGCCCATGTACGGGTACCAGATCATCGAGACGGTCCGCCAGCGCACGGGGGGCACCTACACGCTGAAGGAGGGGGCCCTGTACCCGGCCCTCCACAAGCTGGAGGCCACCGAGTTCATCGCCTCGTATTGGGAAACCCAGGAGAACGGCCGCGAGCGGCGCTACTACGCGATCCAGCCCGCCGGCCATGCTTTCCTGACGGCCAAGAAGAAGGAGTGGAACCAGTTCGTGGACATGGTCCAGGCCTTCGTGGGGCCCAAGGTCTAGGCTCAGGAGATCCCCGTGTCCCGGGCGCTGGAAGCCTATCTCTCCCAAGTGGGTTCGGGCTTCAAGGGCCTGACCCGGAGGCGTCGGCTCACCCTCCTGAGGGAGCTGGAAGCGCACCTCAGGGATGAGGCCGAGGCCCGGGGCATCGACTCCGAAGCAGGCATGTCGGCCATGCTTTCCGAGAAGGAGCACCCCACCCTGCTGGCCGAGGAACTCTCCGCCGGGGAAGGCCAGGACGCCAACCACCGGGGCAGCACGGCCCTGGCCGCCGGCATGATGATCGGCCTCGCCACCGGTGCGCACATGTGGTTCGAGGGCTGGCGCTGGTACATCAGCCTGGCGTTTGCCGCGGCCCAGGGCCTGGCCGTGGGCACGGGTTATTTCTGGGTCCGCCGCCACTGGCTCCGCCTGAATCCCTGGGCACGCACAGCGGTGGCCGTCCTCATCACCTCCCTGCTGTCCATCCCCCTGGGCTTCACCACCCACCACGGCTTCAAGCCCACCCGCCTGCTCTACGGGGCCTACACGGGCTTCCTCCTGGAGCGTCACAGCCAGGAGCGGCCCCTCTGGCAGACCGTCCTGGAACCCGTCCTCTTCACGGCCTTCATGTTCATCCTCGAGGCCGGCTTCCTGGGTCGGGTCCGCTTCCAGTGGTGGAAGGTGCCCCTGGAACTCAGCTTCAACGCCACCCTGCTGCTCAGCGTGATGGGAGCCCTGAAGCTGAAGCGGCTCCTGGCCGAGCGCTGGGTGCTGACGCCCCAGGAACAGGGGTAGGGAAGGGCCTGATCACCCCTCCGCCCCGGGAATCCCCCTTGAGCCACCGGGGATTCGGCGGTAAGCTGTTCGTCTTGCGTGGACAAGCCGCGTGCAGATACCCCGCTCATGGGGGCATCCGGTCGGTCCCAGGAGGAAGCGATGAAGGACAAGATTCACCCCGAGCTGCACGAAGTCAAAGTCCACTGTGCCTGTGGCAATGAGTTCATGACGCGCTCCACGAAGAAGGAGCTGCGCGTGGAAATCTGCTCGGCCTGCCACCCGTTCTTCACGGGCAAGCAGCGCCTGATGGATACCGAAGGCCGCGTGGAGAAGTTCAACAAGAAGTACGCGAAGAAGGAAGCCGCGGCCCCTGCCGAGGCCACGCCCGAAGTCGCGCCGACCACCGAAGCCTAGCTGCGATGTTCCGAAGGACGGGCCGAGCGATCGGCCCGTCCTTCTTTTTTGCGCCTAGAGTCAGCAAAAGAGGTGGACCATGCTCGATCAACTTGAAGCCGTCGAAGCCCGCTTCCAGGAAGTGGAGGCGCAGCTCCAGGATTCCGCCGTGGTGTCGGACCCCAAGCGCCTCCGGGAGCTGTCCAAGCTCCGGGCGGAGCTGGAGCCGGTGGTGCTGGCCTTCCAGGCCCAGCGGAACCTGATCAAGCAGCTCGAGGAGGCCGAATCCATCCTGGGCGACAAGAGCATGGATGCCGAACTCCGCGAGATGGCCGAGATGGAGATCCCCGACCTGAAGAAGGCCATCGCCGAGGGCGATGCGGAGATCAAGCGTCTGCTCATCCCCAAGGATCCGGCCGATGCCAAGAATGTGATTCTCGAGGTCCGCGCCGGCACGGGCGGGGAAGAGGCGGCGCTCTTCGCCGCGGAGATCTTCCGCATGTACATCCGCTTCGCCGAGCGCCGGGGCTTCAAGGTTTCCGTACTGGACGAAAGCGACGCCGACGCGGGCGGGCTGAAGGATGCCACGGCCGAAATCCAGGGTGAGGGGGCCTACAGCCTCTTCCGTTTCGAGAGCGGCGTCCACCGCGTGCAGCGGGTGCCCAAGACCGAGACCCAGGGCCGCATCCACACCTCCGCCTGCACCGTGGCCGTCATGCCCGAAGCCGAGGAGGTGGACATCGAGATCCACCAGAAGGACCTCCGCGTCGACACCTTCTGCTCCGGCGGCAAGGGCGGCCAGAGCGTGAACACCACCTATTCCGCAGTGCGCCTCACGCACCTGCCCACCAACACCGTGGTGCAGTGCCAGGACGAGCGCAGCCAGATCAAGAACATGGCCAAGGCCATGACCGTGCTCCGCAGCCGGCTGCTCCAGAAGGCCCAGGACGAGGCGGATGCGATCCACTCGGCCATGCGCAAGTCCCAGGTGGGCAGCGGCGATCGCAGCGAGAAGATCCGCACCTACAACTTCCCCCAGGGTCGCGTCACCGACCATCGCGTGGGCGTCACGGTCCACCAGATCGACAGCTTCATGGGCGGCATGATCGAGCCCATCATCGAGCCCCTGCGGGCCGCATTCGAGGCGGAGCGGCTGCAGGCGCTGGAGGCCTGAAGCGGGCGGTTTTCCCGGATGGGTACAACGAAACGGGGGAGGCACCGCCTCCCCCGTTCGTTGAGGGTGAATGAGGCTACTTCTTCAGGGTGACCCGCTCCGGTGCGGTCAGGCTGAAGGCCACGGGCTTGGAAGCGGGAATCCGAATGACGGTATCGGCGCTGCCGGCCGCCACGGCGGTGCCAGCGGCGGCGCCGATGGCCGCGCCGCCAAGGGCGTGGTCACCCTGATTTTTCTTGTCGGAGAGGAGGCCGACCAGGGCACCCAGGGCCGCGCCGCCGCCGATGAACTTGGCATTGCGCTCGCCACGGGCGCTGGCCACCACGACATGGGTGTCCGTGTCGATGCCGACACCGGCGATCTCGGTCAGGCGGATGCCCAGGGCGCCCTGGCCATTGCTGAGACGGCCTGCCGGGGCGCTCTGCGTGACCACGCCGCGGGCCAGGCTGCCGGCGCTCCAAACCAGCTTGCCGTCCACCACGACATCGGCAGCCAGGGTGCCTTCCCAGGCATCCCCGGGCTGTTCCTTGTCCGTCGCGAGGTCACGGGCGAGAGCGATCTCGAGTTTGGTGCCGGTGGGGACATCCACCACCACGGCCTTCGGGGCGTCCTTGGGAGCGGGCGCGGCGGCGAGGGTGATGGCTTCCTGCTTCTTGGCCTCGGCCCGCTTCTTCGCATCGGCCACCTGCCGCTCCAGGGCCTTCACCTGGGACTTGGTGATGTGCTGGACGGTGTCGCTGTCGGCGCCGGCGACCTTGCCGGACTTGGCCTCGGCCAGCTGCTGCTCCAGCTGGGCGACCTTGGTCTCGGCGGCCTTGGCGGCTTCCTCAGCCTGGATGGCCGCTTCGCTCTTGCGGTTGCAACCCAGCGAGACGACCAGGATCGCGGCGAGGGACAGACTGGAGAGGATGGTGCGCATGGGGCCTCCTTGGGGGAATCTTGCCGTATAGTATGACACCCCAGAGGGTTTCCTTTCATGGCGCGACCCCACCTCAATCCCCGCGGCGAGTCCGTGCTCCGCACCCTCATCGAGACCTACCTCGAGGCGGGGGAGCCGGTGGGGTCCCGCCTGCTGGCCAAGCGCTACCCCGAGCCGCTGTCCAGCGCCACGATCCGGAATGTGCTGTCGGATCTGGAAGATGAATCGATGGTGGCCCAGCCCCACACCTCCGCGGGCCGGGTGCCGACTGAGCGGGCCTACCGCTACTATGTGGACCGCTGGCTGAAGGCGCAGCCCCCGGGCCCGGAGATGGAAGGGCGCCTGGCGGCCACGCTGGAGGACCTGGACCTCGACCCCGAGACCTGGGCCCGGCACGCGGGACGCACGCTGGCCGAGGTGATGGGGGGCGTCTGCGTGGCGCTGCCGTTGCCGCTCACCCACAGCCGTCTGGCCCGGCTGGAGTTCGTGCCCGTGGGGCCAGGCCGGCTGGTGGCGGTCTGGGTGGGCTGCCAGGGGGAGGTGGAACACCGCCTCATGGAAAATGCCTGGAACTATCCCGAGTCCGTCCTCGTCGAGCTGGGGAACTACGCCACGGCCCGGTTTGCCGGACTCACCCTAGTGGAGATGCGGTCGCGCCTGCTGGATGTCCTCCAGGCCGAGGCGCAGGAAGGGGAATTCCTCCGCGCCCGGCTGCGTGATCTGGCCTCGCGTTGGCCGGACGAGCGCCCGGCCGGAGAGCCGCCGGTGATGGTGTCGGGCCTGGGGCGGTTGGGCGGGTTCCCCGAGTTCGAGGACGCCGCCCGGTTCCGCGGCCTCGTGGCGGCATTCGAGGAGCACGGCCGCCTGGCCCGGCTGCTGAACGCCTTTGCGGACCGGGCCTCCGAGGATGTCCAGCTCCTGCTGGGTTCGGAGAATCCCTACCTGGAGGGCTGGCCCCTGGCCACCGCCGTCCGGACGGTCCGCCTGGGTTCCGCAGGTTTCGTGACCTTCGCCCTGGTGGGGCCCCTGCGGATGGACTATGCCCTGGTCATGGGCGGCCTGCGCTGGTGGTCGGGGCAGGTCAACCGGCGACAGGGGGCCTAGGTACCCCCAGGGCACGGTCCCCGTGGCTTGCGGGGATTGCGTATACTGCTGCGATGACCACCGGCCTTCCCCACGAACCAGATGCCCATCCCGACCACAGTCGTACGGGCCCCCGCCCCGTCGGGGAACCCGAGGATGTGGTGGACCTCAACCTGGATGATTCCCTGGATGAGGACCTCCAATCCGTGGCCGACGAGGTGGCCTCGGAATACCCCACCCAGATCGTGCCCGAGGTGGACCTGGAGTCGGCGCTGGGCGACGCGGAACGCCAGATGGAGGAGATGCTCCGGCGCGAGGCCGAGCTGATGGATCAGCACCGGCGGCTGGCGGCGGACTTCAACAATTTCAGGAACCGGGCCCAGCGGGACATCGCCTTGGCCGTGGAGCAGGCCGAGCGCAAGATCCTCCTGGAGCTGCTGCCGGTCCTCGACAACTTCGACCGGGGGCTCGACGCCACCTATCAGGATGTCGAGTCCTTCCGCTCCGGCGTGGAGCTCATCCGCAAGCAGTTCCAGGAGGCCCTGCGCCGCATGAATGTCGAGGCCCTGCCGCTGCAGGTGGGCGAGCCCTTCGACGCCCTCCATGCGGAGGCCCTCACCACCTTCAGCGATCCCAACCTGCCGGATGGAGCCGTGGCCGCCATCTACGAGCGGGGCTTCAAGCTCAAGGGCCAGCTCCTGCGGGCCGCCCGCGTCGTGGTGAATCGACTTCAGAGTTCTTAAAAATCCTAGTCGCATTCAATGCTTATGATGGATGTAATGTCCATAACTCATTACCATGACCTCGCGATCCCCCTGGAGTTCCACCCATGGCAGGCAAGCTGATCGGCATTGACCTCGGCACGACGAACAGTTGCGTCTGTGTGATGGAAGGCGGCGATTCGCGCGTCATCCCCAACCGCGAAGGCAGCCGGACCACGCCCTCGGTGGTGGCCTTCACCGACAAGGGGGATGTGCTGGTGGGCCACATCGCCAAGCGGCAGGCCGTCACCAATCCCCAGCGCACCCTGTTTGCCGTGAAGCGCCTCATCGGCCAGCGCTTCCATGCCCCCAAGGTGCAGGAGGCCCTGGGTCGCCTCCCCTTCCCGGTGGTGGGCGCGCCCAACGGCGACGCCTGGGTGCGGGTGGGTGAGCGCGACTACGCACCGCCCGAGGTCACCGCCATCGTCCTGCGGTCCCTGAAGCAGGCCGCCGAGGCCTTCCTCCACGAGGAAGTGACGGATGCCGTCATCACGGTGCCGGCCTACTTCGACGATGCCCAGCGCCAGGCCACCAAGGATGCGGGCAAGATCGCGGGGCTGAATGTCCAGCGCATCATCAACGAGCCCACGGCCGCGGCCCTCGCCTATGGATTCAACAAGAAAGGCGTGAAGCAGATCCTGGCCATCTACGACTTCGGCGGCGGCACCTTCGACTTCACGCTGATGGAGATGAACGACGGCGTCTTCGAGGTGCTGGCCACCGCCGGCGACACCTTCCTCGGCGGGGAGGACATCGACCAGGCCATCCAGGCCTGGCTGGTGCAGCAGTTCAAGGACAAGACCGGCATCGACCTCTCCTCCGACCGCATGGCCCTCCAGCGGCTCAAGGAGGCCAGCGAGAAGGCCAAGTGCGAGCTGTCCACCCTGGACCGGGTGGAGATCCGCCTGCCCTTCATCGCCCAGGGGCCCAGCGGTCCTCAGCATCTCGAGGCGGCCCTCACTCGCGATCAGCTGGAGGAGATGGCCGGGGCCTTGGTGGAGCAGACCCTGATTCCCATCAAGGACGCCCTGGAGCAGGGCGGCAAGACCGCCAAGCAGGTGGACGAGGTGATCCTGGTGGGCGGCCAGACCCGCATGCCCCTCGTGCAGCGGCTGGTGAAGAACTTCTTCGGGAAGGAACCGAACCGCAGCATCAATCCCGACGAGGTGGTGGCCTCCGGCGCCTCCATCCAGGGGGCCGTGCTCAAGGGCGACATCAAGGACCTGGTGCTGCTGGATGTCACCCCCCTGTCGCTGGGCATCGAGACCCAGGGCGGCGGCTTCGTGAAGATCATCCAGCGCAATGCCACCATCCCCACCCGCGACGCCCGCACCTTCACCACGGTCACGGACAACCAGAACCGGGTGGAGATCCATGTGCTGCAGGGCGAGCGCGAGCTGGCCGAGCACAACAAGAGCCTCGGCCGGTTCGATCTCATCAACCTCCCCCCGCTGCCCAAGGGCGTGCCGCAGATCGAGGTCGCCTTCGACATCGACTCCAACGGCATCGTGAAGGTCTCCGCCCGCGACCTCATGACCGGCCTCGAGCAGAGCATGAGCATCCGCCCCAGCTCCGGCCTCTCCGAGCTGGAGATCCAGCGCATGATCCGCGAGGCCATGGCCAACGCCGAAACCGATGTGAAAAAGCGGGACGCCCTGAAATACATCGCCTCGGCCGAGGGCCTGATCTTCTCCTGCGACAAGAGCTTTGCCGAGTGCGGCAAGTACCTGACCGAGGATCAGCAGGTCATGGTCCGGGATGTGCTCTCCCGCACCCGGCAGGCCGTGGCCGCCCAGGATTCCGAGGCGCTCCGCGCCTGCGAGGGGCAGCTGCTAGAGGCCCAGGATCTGCTGACCGATGCTGTCCTGGCCGCCAGCGAGGCCATGATGGCTTCCCTGGACGGCGAGGGCGAGGGCGCGGCGCCCCCGAACTAGTCCCGCGTCATCGGCTATCCTGGAACCCAGGATGGATGCATGAAGCGAGACTACTACGAGGTTCTCGGGGTCACCCGGGAAGCGGGATCCGACGAGCTCAAGAAGGCCTATCGCAAGCTGGCCATGGAACTGCACCCCGACCGCAATCCGGGCAACAAGGAGGCGGAGGAGAAGTTCAAGGAGGCCGCGGAGGCCTACAGCGTGCTGTCCGATCCCGAAAAGCGGAAGGTCTACGACCAGTTCGGCCACGCGGGCCTGGGCGGCGCGGGGGGAGGCGGCCAGCAGTTCCAGTTCGATCCGAACCAGTTCGCGGACTTCGAGGACATTCTCGGCAGCTTCTTCGGCGGCGGCCTCTTCGGCGACCTCTTCGGGGGGGGCGGCGGCCGCCGCCGGGCCGGCGGCGAGGAGCGCGGCTCGGACCTGCAGTACAACCTGAAGCTCAGCTTCCGCGACGCCATCTTCGGCAAGGATTCCGTCGAACTCAGCATCCCCCGGCTGGAGGCCTGCGACACCTGCCATGGCTCCGGCTGCGAGGCGGGATCCCGCCCCGAAACCTGCCCCCAGTGCCGGGGGGCGGGCCAAGTGGCCGTGCGCCAGGGCTTCTTTCAGATGCTCACCCCCTGTCCGCGCTGCGAAGGCCGAGGCCGCATCATCCCCAAGCCCTGCCGGACCTGCCACGGCGAGGGGCGCAGCCACCGCAAATCCAAGGTCAGCTTCAAGATCCCTGCGGGCGTGGACCGGGGCACCCGGCTGCGACTCCAGAACCAGGGCGAGGCCGGGCGGTTCGGGGGCCGGACCGGCGACCTCTATGTGGTGTTCGATGTGGAGCCGGATCCGCGCTACGAGCGTGACGGCAGCGACCTGCACCAGCGGCTGGAGGTCTCCTGGCCCCTGCTGGTGACCGGCGGCTCGCTCGAAGTGGAGACACCCTACGGCGCGGACAAGGTGAAGCTGGCGGCCGGCACTCCCGCGGACCATGTCGTGAAGCTGGTGAATGCCGGCGTGCCGCGTCTCCAGGGCAGTGGGCGGGGCGACCTGTACCTCCACCTCCGGGTGGCGGTGCCGAAGTCGCTCAGCGCCGAGCAGCGCCAGCTCGTGGAGCAGCTCCGCCGCAGCCTCGACGGCGAGGCCGCATCGGGCGAGGGGGAGGGTTTCCTCGCCAAGGTGTTCGGTTCGGAAAAGGGCGGAAAGAAGAAGCGGAAGTAGACTGCAGGGGCTCGACCCGGCGGCCTAGGGGCGTCTACGAGCGCGCCATCACCACCCGTCCCTTGCCTTCCTCCTTGGCCCGCAGGAGGGCGCGGTCGGCCTGTTCGATGAGGTGGCCGGCCCCGTCGGCATGCTCGGGGAAGGCGGCGACGCCGGCGCTGAGGGAGATGGCGAGGTGGTTGGAGCCGAACGCTACCGGCTGTTCCCGGAGCGTCTGCAGCAGCCGCTCGCCGAGCTTCCGGGCGCCCCGGGAAGTCGTGCTGGGCATGAGGATGCAGAACTCGTCGCCGCCGTAGCGGTAGAGGCGGTCGTGCGCCCGGCAGAGGCGCTGGGCGGTGTGGGCCACGGCCTCCAGCAGGATGCTGCCCGCGGGATGGCCATGGCTGGTGTTCACCCGCTTGAGGTCGTCCACATCGAGGAACAGCAGCGCGAGGGGCTCCCCCTTGGCGGCGGCGGTCCGGACCGCCTGGGGCAGCTCTGCCTCGAGACAACGGCGGTTCTGGGCGACGGTGAGATCGTCCTTGAAGGAGAGGGCCCGGCTCTCCTCCAGGCGCCAGGCATTGAGCAGCAGGGGCTCCACATCGTCGAAGCCGCGGAGGCAGCGCTCTGGGGCCTCCTTCGGATCCAGCAGCCGAAGGATGCCCAGCTGTTCCGAGGCGGCCAGGAGGAAGGCCTCGCCGCGGCGCACCAGGTCCGCGGCTTCCTGCCGGGGCAGGGGGGCCTCCGGGAAGGCGCCATCGCCGGCGCGCTGGTAGAAGAGGTCGTCCCGGCGCAGCCAGATGGCGCCGCCCCGGGCCCCGGACAGGCGGATGGCCCGCTCCAGCACGAGGCGCAGCAGATCGTCCAGCGAGGCCAAATGCAGCATCTGGCGCAGCCAGCCTTCGCTGCCCAGGTCCCGGTGCCGCAGGTGGTGCAGGGCCTCCCGGACCGCCTCCAGGGGGTGATCCTGCAGAAGGACCCAGCCCGGCCTCAGGCCCAGGACGGCGCTGACTTCTTCGGCACTGGCCTCCTGGACCCACCACAGCAGCTCCGAACCTTCGGCCGGGATCAGTCGCGGGTCCGGCCGTTCGGCCACCAGGACCAGCGAGCCCGGCCCCGGCCCGGGGACGGCCTCGTAGCCCCACTCGGTCAGCGCCACGCGAAGGGCGTCTCCGGCCTTGGAGGGGTGCGGCTCCAGCCAGTGGATGCGGTGCATGGGACTCCGATGGATCGATTCAATCAAGGGCGGGGTTTCGAGGGCCGGGGGTGCGCGCTCAGCCCAGGGCCGCTTCGAGCCGCAGGGCCAGCTGACGCAGGTGGGCGGCCAGCTGTTCCAGTGCAGGAAGGGAGCCCTCCCGCTGGCTGCGCTCGGCCCGGACCCACCGTTTGAGGAGGGTCAGGGCCTGGGAGTCGCGGACGCCCAGCCGCTTGGCGGTCTGGATGAGCTTGTGGGAGAGCCGGGTGCGCTCGGGGCCCGTGGGACCCTGCTTCAGGCTGGCGACGAGCTTCAGGGCCTCCTGGGCCACCTCGAGATCCTGCCGGATCAGCGGCACCCGGGCATTGATGCGCAGCAGGAAGAGCTCCAGGAAGCGCATCAGCTCGCCCAGCAGGTCCATCCCGTCGCGAAGGGCCTGGGGCACATCCTCCGGGGACTCCAGCAGACGCCCCAGGTCCTGGATGAGCCGCTCGCCCTCCTCCCGGTCGGGCCGCCGCATTAGGGGGAACTCCGGGCTGCGCCGGAAAGCCAGCAGGTGACGGTAGGTCTGCGACAGGCCGAGGGCCAGACGGGGCCAATCCTGGAGTTCGAGGTGGAGGAGAAGCTGGCCATGCAGGGGGGGGACCTGCTCCCAGAGCCGCTGGATCCGCAGTCGGAGCCGCTCGCCCTCCTCCATCATGCTGGGCGATTCGGGGAAGAGCCGGTGCTGGACATCCGGCGAGAAGATCCCCACCAGCTCGCCCATGAGCTGCTTCTGGTGGTTCACGAGGAGGGCCTTCAGGCTGTCGAGGGTCTGGGCCAGCTGGTCGGCATCCTGGCCGGCCAACGCCTGCTGGAGGAGGCTCCGCAGGGTCCCCTGATCCTGCTGCAGGCTCAGCACCGCCTGCCGCAGGTAGGCCCGGAGCCTGGGGGCTTCCGGTCGATCCGGGTCCAGGAGGGCGGCGCGCTCGGGATCATAGACCCGCTCCGACATGCGGCCCAGCTCCGATTCGACGACGAAGAAGGTGGGGACGGCGGCGTAGCGGTCGCGGAGATTCCCTCCGGCGGCGGGCTCGATGGATTCCAGCAGACCCAGCAGGGAAATGTGGCTGGCCAGGGCCCGGGCCACCACGGAGAAGGCCGCTCGGTCCTCCTGGCGGATCTGCCCCAGCAGGCGCCGTAGCTCGGTGGGCATGCGGTCCCTGAGCAGCTCGGCGTCCATGCGGGGCAGGGTCCAGCCCAGGTTGTCCCAGAGCCAGCGCAGGCTGCCCCGGACCTGCTCCACGGCGGGCCAGTGGATGCCCCGGTCGAGGGGGCGCAGCAGGCTCAGGCGGAGGTTGGAGATGACATGCTCGAGGAGGATCAGCGGCTCCACGCGGGCGTGGATCTCCTTGGGGATGCAGGATTCCAGCTGCTCCGCCAGCCGGGCCAGGGCCTCCTCCAGCCGTCCCTGCCCTTGGATGGCCCGGTTCAAGGACTTCATCTGGGCGTTCAGCCGCGCCACGGCTTCGGAACCGCCTTCCGGGGCCTGGATCGCGGCCAGGATCTGCCGGAAGGAGTCGCGGTGGTCCGCCAGGAAGGCGGCCCACAAGGTCCGGAGGGCTCCGGCATCCTCGGCGGGGGTGGGGGCCATGGCCCGCAGGGAAGCCAGGAGGTCCAGCAGCTGCCCCACCCATTCCGGCTGCTGCAGCTCCACCATGAGCTCCCGGTGGGCGGCCTCGGCCTGATCGCCCAGGCGCCCCAGCCCGTGCTGCATGACCAGGGCCATGGCCGCCCGGGATTCCCCGAGGCGGCGGGCGGAAAACTGGTGCAGGAAGGCCAGGAAGAGTCCCAGGTTGCGCCGCAAGCTCGCCTGGGCCGTCGATTCCTCGACCGGAGCCGCCTCCTGCGGGGCCGAACCGAGCAGGGGGTCCAGATCCCCGGCCCCCTCCCGGAGGATGTCCTCCAGCAGCGTCAGGTCGCTTCTGGACAGGCCCTTCTCCCGGATCAACTGCCGGGCCAGCAGCAGGCGCTGGGGCGGGGTTCCTGGGGCGGGCATGGCAAAAGCATACAATGGGTTGGACTTCAGGACGCTTCGGGTGGTGATACCATCGCCTCACCCCATCCGGAGGCAGCCAGTGGTCAGCAAGCTCGGGGAAATGCTCGTCAAGGCCCAGCTCATCACGGATGCCCAGCTGGAAGAAGTGATGAAAATCCAGCGGCGGGAGGGGGGCAAGCTTGGAAGCATCGTCGTCCGGCAGGGCTTCTGTTCGGATCAGGACATCGTGAGCTTCCTGGGCATGCAGTACGGCGTGCCCGCCGCGGACCTGGAACAGTGGCCGCCCATCGATTCGAGCGTCATCGCCCTCATCCCCAAGGACCTGGCCCAGCGCCACAAGGTGCTGCCCCTTCAGCGCACGGGCAATGTGCTGACCCTGGCCATGTCCGATCCCACCGACATCTTCGCCATGGACGATGTGCGCTTCCACACGGGCTACAATGTGGATCCGGTGGTCTCCAGCGAGATGGGGCTCGTCCGGGCGGTCGAGAAATACTACGGGGGCGCCAGCGCCGTGCGCCTGGCCGACGGCACCCAGGGCCGGAGCTCCTACGCGGGCGGGGCCGCCGCCGCCGGGCCCACCGATACCAGCGGGGGAACCTCCCCATTCAATGAGGCGGACGAGCAGTTCGACCTGGCGGACCTGGAACAGGAACTCGACGCCGACGCCGAATTCGACACCACGGACGACGAGGAAGACAGCATCAATGTCGGCGCCCTGAAGAAGGGCAGCGAAGACGCACCGGTGGTCAAGCTGGTGAACATGGTGCTCATCGACGCCATCAAGCGCGGCGCCTCCGACATCCACATCGAGCCCTACGAGAAGAACTACCGCATCCGGTTCCGCATCGACGGCATCCTCATGGAGGTGATGCGCCCGAACCTGAAGCTGAAGGACCCCCTCACCTCCCGCGTGAAGATCCTGGCCAAGCTCAACATCGCCGAGAAGCGTCTGCCCCAGGACGGTCGCATCAAGCTGCGCGTGAACATGGGCGGCAAGCAGAAGGTCATCGACTATCGCGTGAGCATCCTGCCGACCCTCTTCGGCGAGAAGATCGTGCTGCGGCTGCTCGACAGCGACAAGCTGATGCTCGACCTCACCAAGCTGGGCTTCGAGCAGGAGAGCCTCGACCGCTGGGACCGGCAGATCTCCAAGCCCTACGGCATGGTGCTCGTCACCGGGCCCACGGGGTCGGGCAAGACGAACACCCTGTACTCGTCCATCGCCAAGCTCAACACCGTGGATACCAATATCCTCACGGCCGAGGATCCCGTGGAGTTCAACTTCCCCGGCATCAATCAGGTGCAGATGAAGGAGCAGATCGGCCTGAACTTCGCCGCGGCCCTGCGCTCGTTCCTGCGGCAGGACCCCAACATCATCCTGGTCGGCGAGATCCGCGACTTCGAGACGGCCGAGATCGCCATCAAGGCGAGCCTCACGGGCCACCTGGTGCTGTCCACCCTGCACACCAACGACGCCCCCAGCACCATCAACCGCCTCATGAACATGGGCGTCGAACCCTTCCTCGTCGCGACCTCCGTGAACATCATCTGCGCCCAGCGCCTCGTGCGACGCCTCTGCACGAACTGCAAGGCCGTGGACACCCACCACCAGCCCGAGGAGGCCCTCCTCAAGGTGGGCTTCACGCCCGAAGAGATCCAGAGGGGCATCACCTTCTACAAGACCGTGGGCTGCGAGGTCTGCAACAAGCGCGGCTACAAGGGGCGGGTGGGCCTCTACGAAGTGCTGGAGATGTCCGAGACCCTCAAGGACATGATCCTCACGGGCGCTTCGGCCATCGAACTGCGCGAGCAGGGGCAGAAAGAGGGCATGATCACCCTCCGGCGCTCGGGCTGCCGCAAAGTCCTGGACGGCGTCACCACCATCGAAGAGATCATCCGCGAAACCGTTCTCTAGGCGAGGTTCCCATGAGCGAAGTCGGTTCGAACTATGTGGCCCCGTTGCAGCAGCTCCTCAAGACCATGGTGGAGTACGGGGGAACGGACCTCCACATCACCACGGATTCCGCGCCCCAGATCCGCATCGACGGGCGCATGGTCCCCCTCAAGCTGCCGCCCCTGGACGCTTCCCAGACCCGTTGGCTCTGCTACGGGGTCATGACCGACCAGCAGAAGCATCGCCTGGAGGAGGATCTGGAGGTGGACTTCTCGTTCGGCCTCCAGGGCGTGGCCCGGTTCCGCGCCAATGTCTTCAACCAGCGCGGCGCCACGGCGGGCGTGTTCCGCACCATCCCCGAGAACATCCGCAGCTTCGATCAGCTGGGCTTACCACCCTCGGTGCAGGCCCTCTGCGACAAGCCCCGGGGCCTGGTTCTGGTCACGGGTGTGACCGGATCCGGCAAGTCCACGACTCTGGCCGCCATGGTGGACAAGATCAACGCCGAGGAGCCGGTCCACATCCTCACCATCGAGGACCCGGTGGAATATGTCCACAAGCACCGCCGGGCCCTGGTGAACCAGCGCGAGATCCATGCGGACACCCACAGCTTCAAGAAAGCGCTGCGATCAGCCCTCCGCCAGGATCCCGATGTGGTGCTGGTGGGCGAGCTGCGGGATCTGGAGACCATCGAGTCGGCCCTCACCATCGCCGAGACGGGCCACCTCACCTTCGCCACCCTGCATACCAACAGCACGGTGCAGACCATCAACCGCATCATCGATGTCTTCCCGTCCCACCAGCAGCCGCAGGTGCGGGCCCAGCTTTCGCTGGTGCTGGAAGGCGTCATTTGTCAGAGCCTCATTCCCAAGGCCGGCGGCAAGGGGCGCGCCCTGGCATTGGAGATCATGATCCCCAACGCCGCCATCCGGAACCTCATCCGCGAGGACAAGATCCACCAGATCTACGGCACCATGCAGGCCGGCCAGACGAAGTACGGCATGCAGACCTTCAACCAGAGCCTGTCCGACCTGGTGCTGAAGAAGGAGATCACGCAGGAAGCCGCCTTCGACTACTCCTCCAACACCGACGAACTGCGCGAGCTCATCAACCGGGGCGTGGGCGTCGGCACCGCCGGCGGCCGGACCGCCACCCCGGCCTCGCCCGTCAATCCGGCCCTTGGGGGGCGGAACCCCAACATCAAGTACACCTAGGTCTTCTCGAATGCGCCATTCCTGCCTATCCTGGGTTCACCACCGTTCCTAGCCGCTCGCCGAGGTCCGCATGCCCGCTTACGCATGGAAAGGCAAGAACCGAATGGGGGAGGTCCAGGAGGGCGTCCTGGTCTCCGATTCCCGCGACTCGGCCGCCAATACGCTGAAACGCAACGGCATCGAGGTCATGAGCGTCAACCTCATGGCGGGCAAGAGCAGCAAGTCCATCGGCAAAGTGCGACCCAAGGAACTGGCCATCTTCACCCGGCAGTTCAGCGTGATGATCGACGCGGGCCTGCCCCTGGTGCAGTGCCTGGAGATCCTGGGCGCCCAGCAGCAGAACAAGGGCTTCCAGCGAATCATCGAAGCCGTGCGGGGGGATGTGGAGCAGGGCCTCACCCTGCAGGCCGCCCTCTCCAAGCACCCCAAGGCCTTCAACGACCTCTATGTGAACATGGTGGGTGCGGGCGAAAGCGGCGGCATCCTCGACATCATCCTCCAGCGCCTGTCGGGCTACATCGAAAAGGCCGTGAAGCTCACCGCCAAGGTGAAGGGCGCCATGACCTATCCCATCGCCGTCATCACCATCGCCATCGCCGTGGTGGTCATCATCATGGTGAAGGTCATCCCGGTCTTCTCAGCCATGTATGACGGCCTGGGTAGCAAACTGCCCTTCCCCACCCTGGTCTGCATCGCGCTGTCGAACGCCCTCATCAACTACAGTTGGCTCATCATCCTCGCCGTAGCCCTCATCGTGGTCGGGCTTCGGCAGTATTACAAAACGATGGCTGGCCGCCTCCAGATCGACGCGCTTCTCTTGAAGATCCCCATCATTGGCGATGTGTTGCGGAAGGTGGCCGTGGCCCGCTTCTGCCGCACCCTGGGCACCCTCATCAGCTCGGGTGTGCCCATCCTCGAAGGCATGGACATCACTGCCAAGACGGCGGGCAACATGGTCATCCAGAACGCCATCCTCAAATCCAAGGATGCCGTGGAGCAGGGCCGGAACATCAGCACGCCGCTGGCCGAAACCAAGGTCTTTCCGCCCATGGTGGTTCAGATGGTGGGCGTGGGCGAGGCCACGGGCGCCCTCGACGCCATGTTGTCCAAAGTGGCCGACTTCTACGAGGACGAGGTCGATAACGCCGTGACCAACCTCACCAGCCTCATGGAACCCGTCATGATCGCCATGCTGGGCGGCATCATCGGCTTCATCGTGATCGCCATGTATCTGCCCATCTTCAATCTGGCCAATGTGTTCGGCAAAGATTGACGCACGATCCTTGCTTGCTTAGCGGATCCCCGGCCTGGAGGCCTTATGCCTGATCGAGCCCATTCCCGCGGTTTCTCCCTGGTCGAGCTGCTGCTGGTGCTGGCCGTCATAGGTGCCCTCGTCGGCATTGCCGTTCCTTCCCTCACAGGGCAGCGCCAGCGCGCCAAGAGGATTGGCGATGCGGAAGCCAATGCCCGGACGATCGCCATGGCCATGGAGGCCACGAAGGCTGAGAACGGCATTTACGGTCCCGCGAACGCCACCGCCACCTGGACCCCCACTGCCGCCGCGCCCACCCTGACCGGCTTCACCGTCAGTCCGGCGCCGTCGTTCAAGGCCCAGGGCAACAGCCAAATGACCTTCGTCCTGACTGCCCAGCCCCTGACCTACAGGATCGAGGTCTATGAGGGGGGGACTGCCGGCACCAAGCTGATCAGCATGGATCAGTCTGGAGCGAAGACGGTTTACGCCCCTTAGCCGCTGCGGTCTGCTTCGATCGGAGCCTAGGGCCAAGGCGAGGTCCCGCCTCGGCCGGAGCGCCCTTCCACTACCATGGGGCCTATGTCCAAGTGCCTGGCTTTCCTGTTTGGCTTCGCCATCGTGGCGGCGCATGTGCCTTCCTGGAGCCAGCCCTCGCTGGAACCCAAGAGCGCGGTGCTGCTTCTGGCAGGCGCGCTGGCCTGGGGCTGGCAGGGATGGAAGGCCCGTCCCATGGCGGCTTATCCATGGACCTTGCTGCTGCCGCTTGGATGGTTGCTTCTGAGCGCCTGTTGGAGTCCTGCCCCGTTTTTTGGGCTGCAGCGCGTCATCTGGTTGGCGGCGGCCATGGGCGTCGGAACCTGGCTCGTGGCCGAAGAGGGTCGATTGCCCTCCTTCATGGGCGGGTTCATGGTCGGGACCGGGATCCACGCATTCCTGATCCTGGTTCAGTGGATCCCCTCCGTGCGCGCCGTGCTGCCACCCAGCCTTGGGATCGACCCCTTCCAGGGCGTCGGCCGAGGGCTGTTCCACAACACGAACATGGCGGCGCTTCCCTTCGTCATTCTCGCAGGATGGCTCTTGTTGTCCGACCAGGGGCGATCGCGGATCCTCCATCTAGGTTGGGTGCTGCCGGCCTTGACGCTGACCCAGAGCCGCCTGGGCATCGGCGTTTGTGCGGGGCTCCTGGCCTATTCAACCCTGTGCCGGAACGCCTCGGAGGAACCTTCTTCGGGCCGCTCATGGCTCAAGGCCGCGCCGCCGTTCGTGTTGGCCCTGGCCTGGAGCCTGACCGCCCATCGCTGGGGTTGGCTCCTCCCGTTGGGGGGAGGGGCGTTGGCCCTTCTGCAAAAGCCCCGGGGAACAGAACCGGTCCGGTTCGGGCGTTTTTCCCGGCTGCTTCCGATTCTTGGCCTAAGCTTGGCCATCCTTGCTGGGATGGCCACCCGGGCACCCAAGAATGCGTCTCAGACCGTCGTTCGGGGAACCTTGGTCCAGGGGGATGTCTCGCTTTCCCAGCGGCTGAGCTACTATCGCGCCGCCGCCCTGGCCTTCCTGGACCATCCTTTCACGGGGCAAGGGTTGGGTTCCGCGCGCCCCATCTACCCGCAGTTCGTCGATCGAAGCCGCCCGGCTGCCGAGATTGCCTACGGCGATTTTCAGCGACCCAACAACCTGCACAGCGAGGTGCTGGAATGGCTGGTGGAAGGAGGGCTCCTCCTGGCGCTGACGGCGCTGCTGGGGCTTTGGCTGGACCGGAGCGGCCATTCCCGGGAGACGCGGCGAGCCTTGCTGGTCCCGGTCGCGCTGATCGCCCTCCTGGATTTTCCCTTCCACAACCCCCTGGGGCTTCTCTGGGCGGGGATTACACTGGCCCCGCTGGTCCAGCCCACTGGAGGCACCACCGGACGCACCACCCGAGTGCTGCATGGACTGGCTGCCCTTGGCCTTCTGGCTCTGGCCGGATTTCAGATCCGTGTCGCCATCTTAAGGCCGGGAGTCGAACAGCGCTTCGAGGCTTCCAACCGTCCTGCCCAAACCCTGGAAGAGGCTCGCAGCCTTTGGAAGTGCTATCCCTTTACGGCCGACCTCTTCGACCTCTACAGCAAAGCCGCGATCCAAAACGCAGCGCTGACGGCGGATGCATCCACCATCCAGGAGCTGGACCAGCTCTTGCGGCGCGACCCGTTCGACCACCACTTGCTGCTGTGCCGCGCCCAGATCGCCCGGCGCCTGGGCGACTCGCAGGCCACGCAGAGCCTCTTGAATCGCTATGCCGCTGTGGCTCCCCACGATCCAGACCGGTACCTCCGCCTCGCCAAGACGGCCCTGGAACAAGGCAAGCCTGAATCGGCGCGCCAGCTCCTGGCAGAGGCCCGGCGCCAGCCCGGGTTCTCCCCCCGGCACGCGAGCGCCATCGAGGCCCTCAATTCACAGATACGGTCTTGGTCAGGCCCTGAATATCACCCTTGATATCGCGGAAAACGCCCGTGATCGTGATGTAGGCGTCCTGGGTGGTATTGGCGGTGGAGGCGTCGAGGTAGACGGCCCCAAGGGTACCTCCTCCAGGCGCAGGGGTCGGCGCGGCCAGGTAGGCCCCGCCGCCACCGGTGTACGGATTGCGCGCGGAGGAGAAGTTGGGGCGCGCCATGACCAGGGTGATCGCATCCTGGGCTTTGGTTTGATTGTCCCCAGCCGTCCCCAGGTAGCTGGTCGTGGGATAGCCGGCTTTTCGCTCCGAGGGGGGGTCGGCCAGCTCATTGATCACGGACCCCAAGTCCCCCACGACTCTCACGGTCTGGTCCTTGAGGGCGTTCATCTTGGCCTTCTCCCGTTGGTTCAACAGGGAAGGAACCGCAATGGTGGCGAGAATGCCGATGATGGCCAGCACCAGCAGCAGCTCGATCAGGGTGAATCCAGCAGCGCGTCTCATGTTTCCTCAATCCATCCGGCAGGTTTCGGGATTGAGTAGGAAATAATATGCCAAAACGAAAAAGGGGGGCGCCTCGGCCCCCCTTTTTTTGTGATCAGGCCGTTTTAGTTGACGGCCACATTCTTGGCCAGGGTGTCCTGGACGCCCTTGGAGTTCATGAACACGCCGGTGACGGTGATGACCGGATCGGTGGTGGTATTGGCGCTGGTCGCGTCGAGGTAGACGGCGCCGCTGACCGTGCCGACTGCCGTGGCGATGTAGGCCGGGCCAGAACCATAGGGGTTCTTGGCGGTGTTGAAGTTGGTCTTGGCCATGACGGCGGTGATGGCATCCACGGCCTTGGTCTGGTTCATACCCGCCGTGCCGTCATAGAGGGTGGTGGGCAGGCCGGTCTTGCGCTCGGACGGGGCATCGCTCAGCTCGCCGAGGGTGGAGGTGAGGTCGGCGATGACGGAGGTGGTGTTGTCCTTGGTGGCCTGCATGCGGGCGCGCTCACGCTGGCCGAGGAGGGCGGGCACCGCGATGGCGGAGATGATGCCGATGATGGCGAGCACCAACAGCAGTTCGATGAGGGTGAAGCCGGACTGTTTTTTCATGAGGTGCTCCTTGGTGGCGATGGCCGCTGATGTTTTATCAAGTCCCATGCCAGGTCCAGGATGATGCGAAAGCCTGCTCCTGGCCCGGGTAATTTCCGAAGATTAAAAAAAGGGGGCCGTGGCCCCCTTTTTGCCGATTTTCAAACCAGCCTAGTTGACGGCCACGGTCTTGGCCAGGGTGTCCTGGACGCCCTTGGAGTTCATGAACACGCCGGTGACGGTGATGACCGGATCGGTGGTGGTATTGGCAGTGGTCGCATCGAGGTAGACGGCGCCGCTGACGGTACCCTTCGCCGTGGCGATGTAGGCCGGGCCGGAGCCATAGGGGTTCTTGGCGGTGTTGAAGTTGGTCTTGGCCATGACGGCGGTGATGGCGTCGGTGGCCTTGGTCTGGTTCATGCCCGCCGTGCCGTCATAGAGGGTGGTGGGCAGGCCGGTCTTGCGCTCGGACGGGGGATCGCTCAGCTCGCCGAGGGTGGAGGTGAGGTCGGCGATGACGGAAGTGGTGTTGTCCTTGGTGGCCTGCATGCGGGCGCGCTCACGCTGGCCGAGGAGGGCGGGCACCGCGATGGCGGAGATGATGCCGATGATGGCGAGCACCAACAGCAGTTCGATGAGGGTGAAGCCGGACTGTTTTTGCATGATGCGCTCCAGGATGGCGATGGCCAGAGACATTTTATCAAGTCCCATGCCAGGTTAAGGGGATGCCAACAAGGTGCCTCGACCCAGGTTTGGATGCAAGAGGTAAAGCCTGGAAATCCTCCCGGACCTTGAGGGGTCCATCACAGAGAACCCGCGTCAGGCTAGACACCCAGGTCCAGGGGCGACGGATTGCGTCAGGCCCATGGCCCAATCGCGACCATGGGGTCTTCCTCTGGACGAGGCCTCAGCCTGGGGTCTTTTCCGATTCCTGCAAGGACCGGCGCACGAAGAAGGCGCATTGGGCCAGCATCAGGACAAGGGCGGGCCAGCAGACCCAGGAGCTTCCGGGGAACCCTGTGGGGCCCACGGCGAGGGCGGCCGCCTCGAGCCAGAGCAGGGGAACCGCCCACCGCTCGCCAATGAGGGAGGCCCACTGGTGGTGGAGATGGTTGCGGTCTCCGGCTCCGAGCGGGCGGCCCCGGAGGAATCGAATCGTGATGACCAGCGCCATGTCCAGGATCGGATAGGCGAATACCCAAAGGGCCAGCGAAGGAAATTCGAAGGCTCTGGTCCGAAGCGCCAGCAACCCGAGGAGGCCCCCGAGAAAATAGGCGCCGCAGTCCCCCAGGAAATGAATGGCTTTGGGCCAGTTCAGGAGGAAGGTGGCCAGCAGGGCGCCAAGGAGAAAGGGGGTGCCCGTGAAGCCCCGTCCCACCAGGAGGAAGGAAGCGATGAGCAGAGCCAAGCCGGTGGCAAGACCATCCATGCCATCGATGAGATTGAATGATTGAGGGATCGCCCAGAACCAGAGCACCAGGAGCGGAAGGGTCAGGTACGGTGGGTTCGTCGGAATGGACAGGCGCATCAGCATCGCCACAGGGCGATCCAGGGCGAAGGCGTAGGCCACTGGGATGGCCAGGGTGAAGGCAAGCCCGAGACCCGCCAGGGCCTTGATCCGTGGGCTCAGGGAATGGCGGTCGTCGAGGGCGCCCATCAGGGCGAGTCCGTGGAGGCAGATCCATTCGCTTCCTGCGATGGGCAACTGGAGCCACCCGAGCGCATGCCCAAGGGTCAAGGCCGCCCAGAGGGCTACGCCTCCCGTTCGGGGCCTGGGATGTCCATGGAGCTTTCGTCCATCGGGTACATCCATCCACCCCTGAGGTCCCAGGATGCGAAGTGCGAAATAAGATGCGAGCCCGGCCGAAAGCAGTCCTCCCAGGAATCGAGCGAGGCGAGGGTCGAATGGCATGGGTGGCTGCACCGTAGGCTGGGAAAACGATCAAGGCTACTATGGCCAGGCACAGCCTAAGGGAACACTTTGCCTCAACCCCCGCGCATCGCCTTGTTCGCCAACACCGAATGGTATCTCTACAATTTCCGATTGCCCTTGGCAAAACGCCTTCAGGTCGAGCTGGGGGCAGAAGTGTGGGTGATCTGCCCTGACGGTCCCTATCGCCCGAGGCTGGAAGCGGAGGGGTTCCATTGGATCTCCGCCGAGGTCGACCGGCGGGGATTGAACCCTGTCCGCGACCTGACGGCAGCCGCGCGGTTGGCGCGAGACCTGCGGAAGGTCCGACTGGACCTGCTCCACAACTTCACGCTCAAATCCATCCTGATCGGAACCTTGGCCGCCCGACGCGCCGGAACGCCGCGAATCGTCAACGCCGTGACGGGCCTCGGGAGCATGTTCAGTTCGAGCCATTGGGGACGCTACCGGCTTCCCCGCACCCTGCTGGAGGCGTTCCTCCGATGGACCTTCCGGAACCCGGGCACAAGGACGATCTTCCAGAATCCGAGCGACCTCGCGCAGGTCGCCACGCACGCCGGTCATCAGGATCGGTGTCGGTTGATCGCAGGGTCGGGCATCGACACGGACCGGTTCCATCCTTCAGACCGCCCGTCGACCCCCCCCAGGCTGATCCTGGCTTCCCGCTTGCTCAAGGACAAGGGGATCGGTGATTTCTGTGAGGCGGCCAGCATCGTGCATCAAAGCTGCCCCGAGGTCGTGTTCCAGGTGGCGGGAGAGATCGACGAGGGCAACCCCGGATCCTTCTCCCCCCTCGAATTGGAAGCACTGAAATGCCGGTTCCCGATGGTCCAATTCCTGGGTCACCGGGACGACATGCCGGACCTGTACCGGCAGGCTACCCTCGCGGTCCTGCCCTCCCATTACCGCGAAGGTGTCCCGAGAAGCCTCCTGGAGGCAGCGGCCTCGGGCTTGCCTCTCGTGGCGGTCGACGGCGAAGGGATCCGGGACATCGTCCGGCACGGGAGCAATGGCCGTCTGGTTCCGCCGAAAGACGGCGGCGCTCTGGCCGAAGCCCTGCTGGAACTGCTGGTGGATCCCAGCACCCGGGAGGCCTATGGCCGGGAGAGCCGGAGGCTGGTGGTGGAGGGGTTCGACCAGAGGCGGGTCCTGGATGCCACCTTCGCCGTCTATCAGGAGCTGGGCTTCCCGCCCCGCTCTGATGCCCCAGAAAGGATGCGTGTCGAGCCATGAAGATTCTGGTCACCGGGGGGGCGGGATTCATCGGATCCCATGTGGTGGAAGCCCTCTTGAAGCGGGGCGATGAAGTCACCGTCGTGGACGACTTCAACGATTATTACGATCCGGCCATCAAGCGGCGAAATCTGGCGGGCGTGCTGGACCACCCCTCCTTCCGCCTGGTCGAGGGGGACATCCGGGATCGAGCCCTCATCGAGACGCTGCTCCAGGGCGAATTCGAAGTGGTGGTCCACCTGGCGGCACGGGCGGGCGTGCGCCCCAGCCTGAAGGACCCGGTGCTCTATGAAACGGTGAATGTGATCGGCCTCCTGAATCTTCTTGAGGGCGCCGTCCAATTCGGGAAACCCCGATTCGTGTTCGCCTCCTCCTCATCGGTGTACGGCCTCAGCCCAAGGCTCCCGTGGCGCGAGGACGACCCCGTGGACTGTCCCATCTCCCCCTATGCCGTCACCAAGCGGATGGGTGAGCTTCTCTGCTACAACTACAACCACATCCACGGTCTGGACACGGTTGCCCTGCGCTTCTTCACGGTCTATGGGCCTCGCCAGCGGCCAGACATGGCCATCGCGAAGTTCACCCGGGCCATTCTCCAGGGGGACCCCATCACGGTCTTCGGAGATGGAAGCGCGATCCGGGACTTCACCTATGTGGGAGACATCGTCGACGGAGTCCTGGCCGCGGTGGAGCGACGATTTGGGTTCGAGATCATCAACCTTGGCGGGGCCCAGTCCATCACGGTTTTGGAACTGATCCAAGCGGTCTCGCGCACCGTCGGGCGCGAAGCCAAGCTCATCTTCCAGGCCCCTTTCCCCGGGGATGTCCCGGCGACCCTGGCGGACAGCGCCAAAGCTCAGCGACTATTGGGCCTCTCCCCGAAAACCTCGATTGATCAGGGACTCCAACGGTATCTGGAGTGGCTGGTTCCATGATTGGGAGGAGGGGGAGATGAAGCTTCGCGTCCTCCATCTGATCACCGGCCTCACTCGCGGAGGCGCCGAGTCCATGCTGGTGCGCCTGCTGGGGGCCATGGACCGGGAGGCATTCGATCCACGGGTGCTGTGCCTGGGTGCCGAAGCGCCTTTGGCTGCGGAACTGAGGGAACAGGGAGTGCCCACCCTTTGCCTGGGGCTTGGGCGGGGAGCGCCTGGCTTGTGGCGCCTCCCAGGCTTCTGCTTGCGCGGGGCACCCTGGCAGCCCCACATCATCCAGGGGTGGATGTACCACGGGAACCTCGCCGCCTACCTGGCTGCACGCTTCATACCTGGTCAGGCGCCGCTGCTATGGAATATCCGAGTGGGAATCGACACCATGGCCACCTATCGCCCCATGACGCGGGCACTCATCCACCTGGGCGCCAGGCTTTCCGCCGCCGCGGATGTCGTGCTCTACAACGCCCACTCGGCGCGGAGGCAGCACGAGGCCATCGGGTACCGGGAGGACCGTAGTCGTTGGATTCCGAACGGTTTCGCGCTCGACCGTTTCCATCCAGATCCCTCGGCCCGAGCCCAGGTCAGAAAGGAGCTGGGCCTGGAACCGGAAGCCCGGCTGATTGGGCAATTCGCACGATTCCATCCTGAAAAGAACCATCGGATGTTTCTGGATGCCTTGCGGCGGCTGCCACCCGAGGTGCACGGTGTGTTTGCCGGGCAGGGCGTCCATCAGGGCCAGCCAGAACTGAATTCCGCACTGCGCGACCCGGCGTTGGCGGGGCGCGTGCATCTGCTCGGGGAACGCACCGATCTGCCGCGCCTGACCGCGGCCCTGGATATCGCGGTTTCCCCATCCTGGAACGAGGGCTTCTCCAACGCTCTCGGCGAGGCCTTGGCCTGCGGCGTGCCCTGTGTCGCGACCCATGTGGGTGATTCCGCGGCCCTGGTCGGGGCCGCGGGCCGGATCATCCCGGCTGGTGACACGGCCGCGTTGGCGGAAGCAGTGCACTCGCTCCTCTCCCTTTCTGCTGAGCAGCGGATTCAGCTGGGGGAACTGGGGCGCGTGAAGATGGAAACGGAATTCAGCATCCGATCGGTGGCCCTTCAATATCAATCGCTATACCAATCCCTGGTGCGATAGTTGCTGCAGGCGAGGAGATCCCTCCGGACATGAACCGCGACCTTCCCGAGGACTCTGCGCCTCGTTCCGATTGCCCTCGGTCCCCCGACCTGGAAATGCCCCGGGCCACTGCCGCGGGTCAGGTGACGGTGCGTGAGGATGCGCCGATCCGCTCCCTGACGCGAGCCATGGTGAAGGGCGTTGGAGTCATGGTGACCACCGGGGTCATCGCGCGCCTTTTCAGCCTGCTCTCTGCCCCGATTCTGACCCGGCTCGTAGGTCCTTCGCCCTATGGCATTCTCGCCCTGATCGGTACCGTATCCTCCCTCGCCGCCTCGGTGGCCTTGGTGGGCATCGACCTCGCCTATGCACGGTATTTCTTCGCCGGACGCGGTGATCAGCCGTCCGCGGTGGAGAGCTTCTGCTGGCGCTTCGCCCTTGGTCTGGGCCTCCTTTTTGCGGTGGCGGCGGGCATCGGTTGGTGGCGCCTGATTCCCTCGGCCTCGGCTCACCGGGACCTGGCCCTCATGGCCAGTCTGACGACCCTGGTCGCCGTGACGAGCGTCATGGCCACGACCCGTCAGCGGATTCGGGGAGCCTATGCCCGGATCGCCATGGCCACCCTGGCCGGGACCGGGGTGGGGATCCTGGTCTCTCTCCTGCTGGCCAGGTTCTGGCGCCCGGATTCCTGGGCCATGCTCTCCGGCACCCTGGCTGGATCCATCCTGTCTCTGGGGATTCTGGGACTTCCCCGGGTCAAGTTCCTGCTTCAGAAGTCCAACCTGGATTCCGGGCAACGAAGAGGGCTTCTCGGACTTGGAATGGCCAGCATGGCGACCACTCCGATGTTCTGGGTCATCAGCTCGGCGGATCGCTGGTTCCTGGGCCTCTGGGTGGGGGCAGGCGGGGTGGGGGTGTACGCCTTCGCCGCGAGCCTCGGGCTCTCGGGAATGATGATCAACAGCGCCATCACCACAGCCTGGTTCCCGGAAGTGAGCCGGGAATTCGAGCATTCCGGCGAGTGCGCTCCCCTCAACATCGCCCGGCTCTGGGCCCGGCTGGCGGGTCTCCACCTGGTGACCTGGCTGGCTGTGACCGCTGCGGGCGGAGATGTTGTCCGATGGCTCGCGGATTCGAGATTCCACGGAGGTGCAAACCTCATTCCCTGGATTGCAGGAGGCGTCTTCTTCAGTGGCATCGCCGACCTAGCTAACACGGGGTTGTTCTTGAAGAAGGATCTCAAACCCACGGCCCTCTGGTGGGCCGCGGGGGCCACCTTCAATGTGGCGGCCAACGCCCTGGTGATCCGATCCTTCGGGTCCATGGGGGCGGTCATCGTCAATTGCCTCACCTTCGCCATCATTGCAGGAGGAATGGTCTGGTCGGCCCAGTCGAGGCTCTATCTCCCTCTGCCCTGGGGTCGTCTGGGCGTTGCCGCGCTGGCCGCGTTGGTGGCCGGGAGCTTCCTGGCCCCGCCATGGAGCGAGTCTGCGTGGAGGAGTCTGCTCCTCAAATTCCCCGTCGGAGCCCTCACGGGAGGGCTCTTGGGGTGGGTGCTGGCCCCGGATTGGATGCGGCGAATCTTCTTGATCCAGCGTTCACCTTCCTCTGTCTGAATCCGCTCTGGAACTGGCTCCCCCCGGGCCCTCTCGCTAGGCTTTGTCCCATGCCATACACTCGCGTCCCATGAATCCTCCTGAACCCAGGGCATCCCTCCGCCTGAGGGCCGTTGCGGTGCTGGACCGGGCCGCGACAGGCCTTTACGACCGAATCTGCGGCGTCCATCCCGCCGTCTACCCCTGGCATTGGCAATGGATGGCCGTGCGCGACCTTCACCGGGACCTTCGGACCAGTCTCTCCGCTGTGACTGGGCGGGTCTTGGATGTCGGTTGCGGGAACAAGCCCTACCTCACCTGGTTCAAGTCGGTTCCTCCCTCATCCATTGTGGGGATCGACATCGAGCCTGGGCCCGGCGTCGATGTGGTCATCGGGGAAGGTCAACCCTGGCCTTTTCCGGCGGCATCGTTCGACATGGTGCTGTGCACCCAGGTGCTGGAGCACGCCTCAGATGTGGATTTCGTCATGGCGGAAATCCACCGGGTCCTGGCCCCCGGCGGGCAAGTGGTGATCACGGTCCCCTTTATCTACTACGAGCATGGAGCACCCAGGGACTTCAGGCGCTTTTCCAGGCATGAAACGACGCGACTTCTTCCGGGGTCGTATGACATTCTCCGGAACGACACCCAGGGGGGATTGGGAAGCACGCTGAGCGTCCTCTTGTTGGCCTGGCTTCGGACCATGTGGGACCGAAGATCTCCGACCCGGATGTTGAAAATACCACTGCTTCCACTGTGGCTGATCGTGACCGCCTTGTTGAACGGGATGGCCGTGGCCATCGATTTCCTGGACCGGACTGCTTCCTTCTACAGCAATGTGATTCTGGTTGCTCGGAAACGAGCGTCCGATCAATGAATTCCGGACTGGGAGAGGGCGCGCACCCGGGCTGCGTTGGGTCACCCAGTGACCTCAGCCTTGAGGTCCTTCCGGGTTCGCAAGCCTCTGGCGCGGGTCGACTGCGTGACTGAAGTGAGGGATCAGCTCCTTCGCTTGAGATCGATGAGCGCGAACAGTCCCAAGCGCTCAAGGGCGAGGCGTCGCTCTAGGGTCCGGCAGCTCCGATAGCTCCAGCCAGGCGCGCCGATGGGCCTGGAAACGCCGCCCGAAAGAAGATAGGCGAAGGGCATCATGGGCTGGATGGTATCGATGCTCATTTTAGGGAAGGTCTCTTCAAACCTGGCCCGATCCCGACGGAACAGGATCCAGGGCAGGGCGTTGTTGGCGCTGCTGAGAGGGCCCGTGAAAGGGAATTTCCAGGTCGCCCCGGGGTCGAAGGGCTCGTTGTGCAGGTGACGGTAGATCTGCTGGGACCAGACTGTGTTCCACGGCTCGACCATGACCACATGGCCGCCTGGCCGGAGGCAGCGGACGGCCTCAGCTATGAATTGGGCGACATCCGGAATGTGGTGGAGGACATTCGTCATCACAATGGCCCCCAATCGACCTTCCTTGAAGGGGAGACGGCAGGCATCCGCCGAGAGGGAGAGGCCCGGAACTCTGATCAGATCACTCTGGATGACCCCGGCCCGGAACTCCGATAGGAAGCCGCCTCCGGATCCCAATTCAAGCACCGGGTCGAGGCCTTGGATCCGTGCGGCCAGGAGGGAGTACCACTCGAGGTAGAGGCATCGCAGGAAGGGTTTGCTCTGCAGCAAGCGGCGCCGGAGGAGGGTCGTGCGGGGATCATCCACACCCATTCCGGCATCCCGGCGAAAGGTCTCCCGGAGCCGCCCTGGAAGTGCGCTCATAGGAACTTGATCTTCCGGGCACCGAAAACGACCATCTTCAGCAGCAGCCACCCGTGTCGCCAGCGCTGGATGTTGGTTTCGCCGTACCGGCGCATCCGATAACGCACGGGGACCTCCATGAATTTCAAATTGAGCCTCGCCGCCCCGAAGAGCAGGTCGAAGTCGCCGAAGGGATCGAAGTCGCCGAAATGGGATCGATTCCGGGCGATCTGACGGTAATCCCGCATCCAGAGCACCTTGGTTCCGCACAGCGTGTCGCGGATGGGTTGGCCCAGCAACCAGCTGAAGACCCACGAGAAAAATTTGTTGCCCACCAGGTTGGCGAAGCGCATGGCGCGGTCCTCCATGGGATAGACCAGCCGGACGCCATTGACGAACTCGGCCTTGCCCGAGGCGAGGGCTTCGTAGAACCGTGGGAGGTCTTCCGGTGGTACGGTGATGTCCGCATCGAGAATCATGAGGATGTCGCCCTTAGCCTCTGAAAAGCCAAGGCGCACGGCATCTCCCTTCCCGCGACCTCCCTGTTTCAGCAGTCGGCAACTGCGCTCCGGGTGAGCGTGAATCGCCCTCTGAATCACCTCGTAGGTATCGTCGGTGGAGTTTCCTTCCACGAAAAGAATCTCAGTGGCCGAACCCATGTCGGGAATCCGGGAAAGCAGTTCCTCGATATGCCCGGATTCATTTCGTGCGGCGATGACCACGGTGACCGAAGGCTCCTGCGTCTCCGGTGGCAAGAGCGGCCGGGCGACCAGGAAGTTGGTCATGGCCAGCCAGGAGAAGGGGAGGATCTTCGAAAGATAGCGGTTGGCAAAACCGGACAGAAGCGGAATCCAAACGGGAACGCAGACCTCTTCCCATCCTCGCAGGGGCTCGAACCCCGCCAGTTCCAGAAGGTTGTTCAGGTCCTTCCGGGTCAGCCAATTCTGGGGAAGCGTTGGTTGGGCCAAGCCCAGAGACTGGGCCACTCGCAGAGGGCCACTCCACAAGTGGCTGAAGTAATTGAACACGAGACGCGTCTGGGGCCCGCACAAGGGGCGGATTCGCGCGAGCGCCGCCTGCACATCCCAGAGGTCGTTGACGACATCCGACAAGACGATGAAATCGAAAACCTGCCCTTCGAGCCCAAGTTCGTGGACATCGGCCACGATGAAGTCGAGGTCCGGATGATCGGCTCGGGCCAGGTCGATCGCCCGAGTGGACAGGTCGATTCCGACCCCGTGGGAAGGTGACAGGGCGGCCAGCAGATTGCCGCGACCACACCCGATTTCAAGGATGCGGCTGCCCGGAGGGATAAGTTCCCGATAAACGGAGAGGAGCCTATGGCGATAGTAGCGGCCTAGACTGGCTCGCGACCTTCCTGCTACGCCATCCCAGTGAGCGCTTCGCGCCGTCCGGTAAGTCTCGGATTCAAGAGAAGGAAGAAGAGGCATCAGATCCTCATGGCAGCGAGGAGGGCTTGACGGAGCCGAGTGGACGAGAATCTGGACCACTCGACATCCACTCGCCGGATTCCTGAAGCACGACGATTCTGGTGTCATGGCCCGCCGAGTCGGGCCATGCATTCCCGGTGGCGAGAAGCAGCGTGGCGTTTTCCCGAGGAATCGACTTCAGGAATGAGCGGGCGCCTTCGGGCGAGATCCTGGGATGGGCATTTTCAAGAAGTTGATTGAGCGGAATGGGAGGGAGTCGCTTCTCCTGAATCAGCCATTTCCAGGATCTCCACCTTTCCTGGTTTGGAATCGAGTTCAAGGAATCGGGGAATTTCACGCTCGAGCCGATGCGAAGGGTGGAACCCGGGATGGCGGACAACCGTCTGATTCCCGTGGATGCCCCAGACATGTGCGGCAAGGAGACCAAGAGGAGAAGGCCTGAATTGGCCACCAACATTCCCCAGAAGGCCGTGGCGGAATTGAACGAGGGGTAAGTTGGCTCGTGGCTGGGTTCCAACCATGCACCTGCCGAAGCCAACCAGCAGAGGGCAGGAATGGTGGCCGCATAAATTCTCATGTAGTCGGAATCCCAGGACGGAGCAAAGGGAACGGAGAGGATGATTCCGGCGAGGTAAGCCAACAGAAGGGAGAACGGAACCGTGGAATGGGGCTGCTGCCATGTGAACAAGCCCCGGAGGGCAAGCAAGGCGAGAAGTCGGCTTCCGAGCGAAATGGGTGCAAATGGATGGGGGGAGTCCACGAAGCTGAAGGCCTGCGGAAGAAAGCTCACCCACGCCCTTAAGGCCCCCTTGATCAGAGAAAAGGGGTGGGCTCCGATCTGAGCCAAGACCAGCTGAAACACGGAAATGGCTTGCTGTTGGGGTTCGACCGCGCCCAACTCCGGGTGTTGAGCCAGAGCCAGTTGCCAATTCCCCCCATGAACAAGCCCATAGAGCGTGAAGGAGGCGTTCGAAAAGGCCAAGCCCGGCCGACCTCCGGACAGAATCAGGACGCCATAGTTCACACAGAAGGACAAGACGATGGCGGTACATCCCATCCCGAGGAGCGGCCAAGAAACCCGGTGATTTTGCTTCGCGAAATATCGACCTCCCCAGACCAAGAGGGACGGCAGGACGAAAAAGGCCCCGGCTCGCGCATTCAAAGCGAGGCCTGTCGTGAAGAGCCCGAGGGCAAACAACCGGATCGAGCGGTCGTGAACCGCCTCCAAGATGGCCAGGAATCCGAACGCACCCAACAGCAGCCCGAGGTGTTCCGTGGTGGTGGTTCCGATGAAGCGGCGAAAGAACAACCACAGGAGCATTCCGAATACGGAGGCGCTGAAGGTATTTCGGATCCTCTTCAGCAGGCCCCAAGTGACACATCCTATGGAACAAGAGACGAGAAGTGTCTGAAGCCACAGTGCCCAGCGCAGGTTGTTTCCTGTGATCTTCAATAGACCCGCGAGGAAGGCTGCGTACAGAGGGCGTCTGGAAGAGAAAGCCGTGATTGGTTCACCGGCCAGGATCCGCTGGGCGTCACTGAAATAGCCGGCAGCATCGGAATAGGGGAAGAGGCCCGCCAGGGTGAATCCATCGGAAAGGCCACTATGCCAAAGGGCCAGAAGGGTGACGGTGCCTAGACCAGCGAACCCCACCGTCAATCCAGGGAGGATCCAGGGGCGCGGCAGGCGCGTAGCCAGGAGGCATCCGCAGAGGGCGATCAGGCCGGAACTTGCCCAGTGCCATTTGAGGTCGGCCCCTAGCACCGGCATGTAGGCGCAAAAAAGGAGGAGGGCCAATCCTGCAAACACTCCTCGGTGAAGGGCCCCGTCAGCTCGGGCCTGGCGGAGCCGTGATGAGACTTTGACCAGAAAATGCCTTCCTGGGACGCCCATGGACTTCAACAAATGGCCGCCTCGTGAATTCGATCGATGGGTGAAGGAAAATCTGGATTGCGTCAGTTAACTTAGGTGGCTGGGGCTCGATAACTTTATCGGGTCCTTCATCTGCTGGGCTATTCACAAATGCCGGGTGCAAACTGGGGACCTTGAAGGAATTGTATGTGTGGATTGACGGGGTACTGGGATGCGAAGGGCCGCCATGCCTCGAAGGCGTCGCTCGACATCCTTGCGGGCATGACCGGTTCCCTCCAGCACCGGGGGCCCGATGACGAGGGCCACTGGCAGGATCCCGAGGCCGGCGTCGGTCTAGGGTTCCGCAGGCTCTCCATCTTGGACCTCAGCCCCGAAGGCCACCAACCCATGCAGGCCCACTCCGGTCGGCATGTCATGGTCTTCAATGGCGAAATCTACAATTTCCAGGAGCTTCGTGCCGAACTTGGGGATTCCTGGCGAGGCCACTCAGACAGCGAGGTCGTCCTGGAGGCGATCGAGCGTTGGGGTTTGGAAACGGCGCTGGCCCGGTTCAATGGCATGTTCGCCATGGCGCTGTGGGACAAGAACGCTCGGGTGCTGAGCCTTGCCAGGGACCCCTTCGGCAAAAAACCCCTCTATTACGGGTGGGGGGATGGGGTCTTCCTTTTCGGCTCGGAACTGAAGGCCCTGCGAAGACACCCAGCCTTCCGCCCCGGCCTGGACCGCGAAGCCATGGCAGCTTTCCTGCGCTTCGGCTACATCCCCGGACCCGCCACCATCTACCGTGGAATTCGCAAGCTGCCACCGGGAACCTTCCTACGGTTGGGCATGCCCGAGCCTGGCCAACTGCCCGGACCGGAAGTGTACTGGGATTCGAGGGCAGAGGCTTTCCGGGCGCGGGAGCAGGGGTTCGGAGGGAGCTTCCAGGAAGCCACAGATGAGCTGGAAGCCCTTTTGCTCGACGCCACCCGGAGGCGCTGCGTGGCAGATGTCCCCCTGGGCGCCTTTCTGTCGGGGGGGATCGATTCCAGCCTGGTGACGGCCCTGATGCAGCAAGGAAGCCACTCCCCAGCACGCACCTTCACCATCGGTTTCGAGGAGCGCGACTTCGACGAGGCTCCTTACGCCAAGCAGGTCGCCCGCCACCTGGGAACCGAGCACACGGAGCTCTACCTCGCTTCCTCGGAAGCCCGGGAGGTGATTCCGCTGCTCCCGGCCGTGTACGACGAGCCCTTTGCGGATCCCTCCCAGATCCCGACCTTCCTGTTGTCCCGGATGACCCGTCAGCATGTGACCGTGGCGCTTTCGGGAGACGGAGGGGATGAACTCTTCGGGGGGTATGACCGGTACCGTGTGGGCCAGATGCTGATGGGCCGGTTTCAGCGGCTACCGCCAGCCCTTCGTCGCATGGCGGCCTGGGCCTGCGGTCAAATCCCGGGCCCCGGGTGGGACCGAACCATGGGCGCGCTCCTGGGGCCCAGGTGGTCCTCGTCCCGTTTCCAGAAACTGGGGCGGCTCATGCTCCCCGAGGGAAGCCAGGCCGTCTATCGGGACATGATGTCCTACTGGCAGGCACCCGAGCGGCTCCTATGCCTGCCATCGGGCCTGGGGGCACCCGTCTGGAGGCAGGATTTCCTTCCTGCAGATTGGGAGCCCGTCTCCCGGATGATGCTGACGGACACGCTCACCTACCTCGTGGACGATATCCTCGTGAAGGTGGACCGAGCCAGCATGGCCAACAGCCTGGAGGTGCGGAATCCCCTTCTGGACAAGCGGGTGTTCACCTTTGCGTGGAGGCTGCCCCTGGCATTCAAACTGGACGGGGGCCAGGGGAAGCAGGTTCTCAAGGAGATTCTGCATCGGCATGTGCCCCGGGAACTCGTGGAGCGCAAAAAGATGGGATTTGGCGTGCCGCTTGGAAGTTGGCTCAGAGGGCCGCTCAGGCCTTGGGCGGAGGCCCTGCTCCGTCCGGACCGTCTGGCGGAGGCCGGCATCGCCCGAGAAGGCGTAGATTCGGCCTGGCAGGGCTTCTGCCAGCGAGGGGAACCGAACCAGGATCGACTTTGGCCCCTCCTCGTGTTGCTTCAGTGGATGGAATCCCAGGGGGTAAGCCATTGAATCGGATACCCGTTTCTCCAGCCATTCTGGACCGCCTGGCCGCGGCTTTCCCCGGCCATCCATGAATACGCCATTGGATGCCCGACCGTCTTTGGTGGCCCAGGGAACGGAAGAAAGCGCCTCCGCTACCCCCAGGCTCGTCCTGTTCACCCATGCCATCACCAGCGGCGGGGCGGAACGGGTGCTGACCACCTTGGCCAACGCGTGGGCGGCCAAGGGCTGGGATGTCATCCTGGTGACCCTGGACGATGGTCAGGTCCCCCCCTTCTATCCCGTCGATCCCCTCGTCTGCCAGGTCAAGCTGGCCGTCTCCAGGCGGTCCGCCGCAGGCCAGGCTTTGGCGGAGGCGGGCGCGGACCGGGGTGTCCTCCGATGGTTGATGCGATCCAAGCTGGCCACCCTCTGGAACCTGTCCCGGCGGGCGCTGAGGGTCCGCCATGGACTGATGGACCTTGATCCCGATCTGGTGATCAGCTTCATCGACCAGGTCAATATCCTGACCCTCGTCGCACTGGCCGGAAGCGGAATCCCCGTGATCGTCTCCGAACGGATCGACCCTGCCCATCACCGAATTGGCTGGGCTTGGAGTGCCCTAAGGGTCATGACCTACCCATGGGCGGATCGGCTCGTGGTTCAGGGCGAGGGAATCCAGAAGCAATTTCACGGCCGCGTTCGCCGACGATCCCGTGTGATTCCGAACCCCGTCATCTGTGCACCCGTTCACGCCGTACCTGCGGACACGGCACGAACAGGTCGAACCTTGGTGGCGGTGGGACGGCTCGTCCCCCAGAAGGGGTTCGACATGCTGCTCAAGGCCTTCGCCCGTCTGACCCCTGAGCATCCGGATTGGAAGCTGGTGATCTGGGGAGAAGGCCCTGAGCGCCCTGTCCTTGAACAACTTCGGACGGAACTCGGTCTGGAGGAGTGCAGCACCCTCCCGGGCAATCACCCCCGGATCTATGAAGCCTTGGCCGAATCCGATCTGTTCGTGCTGTCCTCCCGCTTCGAAGGCTTCCCCAACGCCCTCTGCGAGGCCATGGCCACAGGCCTTCCGGTCGTGTCCTTTGATTGCCCCAGCGGTCCCGCTCAGATCATCCGGCCGGGCCTGGACGGCTTCTTGATCCCTTTGGGCGATCAGGAAGCTCTGGTGCAGGCCCTCGGTCGGCTCATGGCAGATGCTTCGTTACGGGCTTCCATGGGGGCGAGGGCCCGGGAGGTCGTCGATCGGTTCAGCCTGGGACAGATTCTCGGATTGTGGGAAGCCTGCATCGCCGAAGTTTGGCCGCCGAAACGGTGATCAACGCCGTTGCCCCAGCCAGAACAGATGGGGTCCCGAACCCACCCTCCGGGCGAAGGCCAGGCCTCCCTTGGGTCGCCCGGGCAGGTGCAGGGCATCACCCGAGGCGGCCCCAGCGCGAAGAAGCGTCTTCAAGACATAGCGAGGGCTCCATTCCAAGGGGCCCCTCAGGAGGGGCTCTTGGAAACGGGCGAAATCCGTCGCCTCGCAGGCCAAGGTGGAGAATCCCTCTCGTTCCATCAACTCCGTCAGCGAAGCCTTGGTGAATTGCGAGAGATGCTGGTACCGGTGGAAGACGCTGCCGCATTCAGGGCAGAACACCTGGGCCCGGGCGAGATCTTCGGCGTGGGGAGTCGTGATGAACAGCCTCCCGCTTCCTGGCTTCAGCATCCGGCGCAGCTTCTGCAAGGTGGATGGGAGGCTGGGGCGCAGCAGGTGCTCAATGGTCTCCACACAGATCACGAGATCGAGGAGCCCCTCCCGCTCGTTGGAGAAGGCGGGGTCGATGACGCGAGCTCCGTGCCAGAGGGGGCGGTCCCCGAGGCGCTGGTTGGCCGCAGCCACGGTGGCCTCCGACAGGTCCGCACCTTCGCAGGCCACGCCCATGGCGAGCAGCCGTTCCACCAGGTAACCAGGACCACAACCATAGTCGAGTACGCGTCCATCCAGGGGCGTCAGAGCTTTGAGAACGGCCACGATGCCGGTTCCGGACTGGTAGCTGAAGTAGTCTTCCTGCCAACTCTCCCGCGTGGCCGCGAAGTCCCAGAAGCGGCGGATGATTCCTTCATCCCATTCCAGCTGGTGAACATCGCGATCCGGCACCGGTTTCCTCTCGAAGGGATGACTATAGCGCGGTCGTGGAGGGGCGGCGAAGGGCGGTTGGAGCCCCGGAGTCACGCTCCAAATGGGGGCTTCCGCCCCACCAGGAAGAATCCAGTCACGCTCAGGTCCGCAGGGGGAGCGTCCTCGAATTCCGAAGCGAAGTGCTCTTTGCGGGAAGCCACGACAGCCAGCGCGCGATGCCGAAGGTCGCTTGGAATCGCCTCATAGGGCACATGGGGGTCGATGTCTCCCACGCCAGCCAGGCGGGTGATCAATAGGTCGGTCTCCAAGGGCAACGAGGCCAAGGCCGACCGGTACCGATGAAGCAAGATCCGGTTCGGGCGGCCGCTGGCCCGCGACATCCGGCGGTGGACCCGGCCCGGGGTTTCAAGCCACTTCAACTCGCCGTGGTGATCGGAAAACATGCCGTGGTCCCGGAGATCCACTTTGTGGAGGAGAAGTCCCCCGGGGCGAAGCGCCTCGGTCATTCGCCTGAGTGCAAGCAGAGGGTCGCGGACATGCTCGAGGACCGCTCTGGACAAGATCAGGTCGTAATCCTGGCCTTCATGAAAAAAGGACTCGGCGCTGGCCGCTTCACCGTAGTGCCGATGGATGCCGGGGAAGGTACCTTCGTCCTGGAGGCAGGCCCCCTCCAGGATCCGGGCCACCCCGGGATGATGCTCCGCCAGCCGTCGGTAGATTTCAGCCTGTCGCTCCGGATCCCGGTGCGCGTAAAAGCGGTCCACCAGGTCGACGGATTGGCAACCCCCCTCCAGGAGGAGAAGCCCGACTCCGCAGTTGTCGCCGGGACCCACCTCTGCGGCCTTTCCGCACAAGAGCGCTCCACCGGAGTACCGCGCGTAATCCGAGAAGAGCCCCTGGATGTAGTCGAGCGATTCCGGCGGCTCCAGGGATTCATGCAAGGTCCCTGAATGCGAGGCGATGTCGCCCCACCTGAAACGCAGGTCAGCCAAGCAATCGGTCCAGAGATAGTAGAAGGCCGTCAGGGCGTAACTCTGCTTGACCAGGCGGACCAGCGCTGACCTGAGTCTTTTCAAAGGCTCTCCACCAACTCTCTTGCCCCCCGGTGCTTCGGGTCGAGCTTGAGGGCTTCCTGGGCGGCTCGGCGGGCTTCTTCTTTGCGGCCGAGGGCTTGCAGGATCTGGCCTTTGCGCCACCAGGCGCCGGGGTAGCCGGAGGAGCCGCCTTCGAGGGGTTCGCGGAGCACTTGATCGAGGGCGGCGAGGCCTTCCTGGCGGTGAAGGCCGCTGACGGCGGCGACCTTGCCGAGCTGCAGGCGCAGCAGGCTGGGGGCGTCCACCTGGGTGAGGTGCGCCTGGGCAGTCCTCCAGGCGGCCTCGGGGTTGCCGCCGTGCAGGTAGGCCTCGACAACGGCGGCCACGCCCCGGGCGCGGGTGCGGACGCCCGGGAGCAGGCGCGGGGCCTCGGCCAGCAGGCGGGCATTCTTCCCGGCCTCGCCCAGGGCTTTCTTGGCGGGGCGGCGGTCCAGGGCATCGAGCCACTGGCCCACCACTTCGGGATCCTGCGGGGCCTGGGCCAGGGCGCGCTGGAAGTAGGGCTCGGCCTCGCGCCACTTATCCTCTTCCACGAGGACGAGGGCCTGCAACAGGTCGCCCTGGGCGGGAGCCACGCGGCGCAGGCGCTCGGCGCATTGCAGGGCTTTGCGGGTGGAGCCGCCCAGCAGGCCGGGCAGCATCTCGTAGGCGAGGCCGAGGCTCATCCAGGCCGGGGCCAGGGTGGGATCGGCCTGGGTGGCGGCGCGCAGGTCGTCCATGGCGCCAAGGGCGCCCCGCAGGCTGCCGAGGTCGCGCTGGCGGATGGCTTCGCCGGCGCGCGCCAGCCCCCGGGCCAGCAGGGCCTCCGCCAAGCCGGGTTTCAGGGAGACGGCCCGCTCTGCCGCGGCACGGGCCTCGGCGAAGCGCTGGAGGCTCGACAGGGCCTGGGATTTCGCCGCCCAGGCCCCGGCGTCGTTGGGATCCGGGCGCAGCCTGGCTTCAGCCTCGGCCAGCACCTTGAGGTAGCGCCCCGCGTCCAGGTCGGCGCGGAAGGGGGGGGCCGGGGTCTGGGCCAGGACGGCGAGGGCGGCGGGAACGAGGAGGAGCACGGGGACCTTCAGGATGGACGCGAGGACAGGATTACCAGGATCGCCTGGAATGGGATACAACCAGTCTGCTTCCTGACTCCGGGTATAGCGCAGGGACGCGGTTTTGCGCTATCCTAAGTGCTTGTTCGGACACGACTCCGGAGGAGATCGCATGGTGACCAAGGGCGGGCTGTTGGAGGGCAAACGCGGTCTGATCATCGGCGTGGCCAACAAGCGGTCCATCGCCTGGGGCATCACGCAGAAAGTCGCGGAGGCCGGGGCCCAGCTCTGCCTGACCTATCAGAACGAGCGGCTGGGCGAGAATGTCCGGGAGCTGGCGGCCGAGCTGAAAAATCCCATCCTGCTGCCCATGGATGTGGGCAGCGACAGCCAGATCGTCATGGCCTTCGACGAGATCCGGAAGAAGTGGGGGAAGCTCGACTTCGTGGTGCATGCCGTGGCCTACGCGCCGCGCCAGGCCCTGGAGGGCCGCTTCGTGGAGACCAGCCGCGAGGACTTCCGCGTGGCCCACGATATCAGCGCCTACTCCCTGGCCGCCGTCTGCAATGCGGCCCAGCCCCTCATGGCCGAAGGCGGCTCCATCGTGACGCTGAGCTACCTGGGCGGTGAGCGCGTGGTGCCTGGCTACAATGTGATGGGCGTGGCCAAGGCCGCCCTGGAATCATGCGTCCGCTATCTGGCCGCCGATCTGGGTCCCCAGGGCATCCGCGTGAACGCCATCTCCGCGGGACCCATCAAGACCCTGGCGTCCTCGGCCATCCCGGGCATCGGCTCCAAGCTCAAGCAGCACCGCTCCCATACCCCACTGCAGCGGGACACCGACCAACTGGAAGTGGGCGATGCCGGCGTCTTCCTCGTCAGCGACATGGGCCGTGGCATCACGGGCCAGGTGCTCTATGTCGACGGTGGCTTCAGCATCATGGCGGGGTGAGCGCCGGCTGCTCGAAAGGCCGGGACAGGATCAGCTTTTTTGCAGGGCTGCCAGGGCCTCGAGCACGGCCTCGACATGTCCCTTCACGCTGACCTTGGGCCAGACATGGCGGATCACGCCCTTGGGGTCGACCAGGAAGGTCGAGCGGATGATGCCCTGAACCTCCTTGCCGTACATGAGCTTCTTCCCGAAGGCGCCCAGGGGGTTGAGCAGGGCGCAGTCGGGATCGGAGAGCAGGCGGAAGGGCAGGCTCTGCTTGGCGATGAAATTCTGATGGCTCTTCAGGCTGTCGCGGCTGAGGCCGTAGACCTGGGCGCCCAGGGACTGCACGCGGGCGAGGTTGTCCCGGAAATCGCAGGCCTCCGTCGTGCAGCCGGGGGTGCTGTCTTTGGGATAGGCGTAGAGCACGGTCCAGCGCCCCTTCAGATCCTTGTCGGTGACGGTGTGACCCTGGTCGTCCTGGAGGGAGAAGGCGGGAAGGGGGGTGCCGGGCTGGATGCTCATGGGGCCAGGGTAGCGGAGGCCCGGATGTGACCCAAGCCCTTCGAGGGTGGGGTGGAATGAAGGGCGAGGCCGATCATGCGCTTTTCCGAGTTCCTGGATGCCGAATGGAAACCCGCCCTGGGGTGCACGGAGCCCGCGGCGGTGGCCCACGCCGCCAGCCTGGCCGCTGCACAAGGAACGGGCGCGATCCAGCAGGTGAGCCTGGTGGTGGATCCCCGCACCTACAAGAACTGCCATGCGGTCGGCATCCCCAACAGCGGCGGACGCACCGGTGTGCTCTGGGCCCTCGCCCTGGGCGCCCGGCTGCCGGACCCATCCCTGGGGCTGGGTTGCTTCGCCGCCGTGGATGCAGCGCTCCTGGCTTCGGCGAAGGACCTCCTGGATCGGAAGGCGGTCCGCGTCGAAGTGGACCCGTCCCGCCCAGACCTTCACATCGACTGCACGGTGGCCCGGGAGGGTGGCACAGGCCGGGCGGTGCTGGAGGTGGAACATACCCACCTCGCGCGACTGGAGGCGAATGGCATCCAGGTGGGGGGCAGGCCGGCCCGGAGTGGCGCGGCGGGTCTGTCCTCCCCGCGGGCCACCGTGGGAGCCATGGGCATCCAAGAGCTGCGGAGACTCACCGCCTCGATTTCGGATGAAGACCGGGCCCGGCTGCGGGAGGGGGCAGCGTTCAATCTCGCCATGGCCGAACATGGTGTCTCCCTGCTGCCCCCGGGATTCGTGCCGCCCGTGGGGACGGACCGGCTCGTGCGGCTCTCCCGGCTCGTCAGCGCGGGCGTCTTCGCGCGCATGTCCGGAGAGCCGCTCATGGTCGTGTCCCTGGCCGGCTCCGGCAACAAGGGCATCACCCTGTCGGTGCCCGTCACGCTCTGGGGCCGCGAGGGCGGGCATGACCAAGCCCGCATCGAGGAGGCCCTGGCCTTCGGCTGCCTGATGACCTCGGCCACGACGCACCACCTCGGCACGCTGTCGGCCGTGTGCGGGGCCTCCAATGCGGCGGGCATCGGCATCGCCCTGGCGATCCTCCTGCTGGAGGGGGCGACGCCGGCGCAGATGGACCTTGCCGTGGCCAACATGGTGGGCAATGTGGCGGGGATGATCTGCGACGGCGCCAAGATCGGCTGCGCGATGAAGGCCATGACGGGTGTGGACGCGGCCTTCCGGTCGGTGGCGCTCGCCCTGGCGGGTTTCGGCATCCCGGCCACGGATGGCATCGTGGGCATCGATGGCGACGCTTCCCTCGCCAACCTCGGGCGCCTGGCCCGCCGCGGCATGATCGGCGTGGATGCCGAGGTGCTGGAGATCATGCAGGCGAAGCTCTAGGAGCCTGACGCCACCCGGTGATCAGGCCGGCCTCCGCGGCACGGACACCCAGGCCAACCCCAGCACCGCCGCCAGGGCGGCCCAGCCCAGGGGGCTCGGGTCCGTGGTGAGGCGGGGCAGCTCCTCGGAGAGCAGCCGTCCCAGGCTGTCCCGGCCGGGACCGGGGCCCAGGCCGAGGGCGGACAGGGTGGCCTCGCCCCACAGGGCGCCGAGCCAGGCGCCCGGAAAGAGCGAGGCGGCCTGATCCAGGCCCCAGGGCGCCCAGCGGCGAAGCGTGGAGGCGGGGGACGCCCCCAGGACGCGCTCGGCGGCCCAGGCCGGCGAGCGGCGGAAGGCTTCGAGCCTCATGCGGAGGGGCGCTTCGAGGTGCGGAGCCAGGAGGAGGCCCATGACGAGGAAGAGGACCGGCAGGGAGAGGCCGCCCGTGGCGGCGGCCAGCGGCAGCAGGAAGAGCAGGGGCGGCACGCTGCGGAGGGCGGAGAGGGCGCCTCGGCCCCGCCGTCCGTACCACGCGAGAAGGAGGGCGGTCGCGAGGGCCAGCAGGGCGCACGCACTGGCGAAACCCAGGCTGCGCGCGCCGGCCAGCAGCAAGCGCAGCAAGGCGTCCCGGCCGAGGTCGTCCAGGCCCAGGGGATGCCGGAAGGACACCGCCGCCCCGCCCCGGAAGGGATCCAGGGGGAGGTCTGGCAGCAGCAGGGCCAGCAGGAAGAGGAGCCGCCCCTTCATGGGGTTTCCGGCTCCAGGGGCCGCGCCAGCAGCCAGAGGATCGTCAGCGCCGCGACCCAGATGGCGAGGCCGGCCCGATCCCGGCCGGACACGCGGGCCAGCCAGTCCGCGCCGAGGCCCGGCACCCCCAGCATGCGTTCCAGGACGAGGGTCGCAGTGAGCCAGAGCGGCAGGCGGGCCGCCAGCCACCGACCCCAGAGCCGCCGCAGCGCCAGCCAGCGCACCCGCCGGACGGCCTGGGCGCCCCAGGCTTCCGGGAAGGGGCGCTCCCCCGGCAGGGCATGGGACAGCCAGCGCACTTCGCTGGGCAGGGCGGCGGCCAGGAAGGCCAGAATCCAGGCTCCGGAACCGGGCGGCCCCCAGGCGGCGGGCCAAAGGGCCAGGAGGAGGCCGGCCCACAGCAGGTCGGGCGGAGCTTCCAGCAGGGCCAGAGGCCGCCGGACCGCCAAGCCCGGGCCACCCAGCCAGGCCGCCAGAGGGGCTGCGACGGCGAGCGCGAGGACGGCCAGCCCGGCGGGGAGCAGGGCCTGAAGGGGGAAGGGCGGGGGCGCCACCGGCCGCCACAGGGCCCCGGGAAGGCTCCAGGCCAGCGCGAGGGCCAGGCCCCAGACGACGAGGCCCCAGACGACGGGGTTCCAGGTCGCCCCGACTCGGCCCCGGTCGGCCCTCATCGAACCCAGCGCCAGCCGGCCGCTCCGGGCGTGCTGAGGTAGAGGCCCAGGGCCCCGGGTTCCACCGTCAGGCGCCGGTCCACCCAGATCACGCTCTGGAAATCCAACAGGGGCAGGGCTGCGGGATTCTGGGCCCAGATCATCTGCAGATCCCGCCAGGCGGCATCCCCGGGTTGGTGGGCCCGGGCGGCCAGTTCTGCGAAGCGCGGGTGGCTCCAACCTGTGAAGTTCATGGGACCCCTCGGCTCGAGATACTCGAAGACGGCCCAGGGGTGGGGTTCGAAGACCACCATGGAGCAGGCCAGGTCGAAGTCGCCCTTCTGGAGGCGGGCCACCAGCAGGGCCTGCTCCAAGGGGATGAGCTGCAGGTCGTAGCCGTCCCTCCGGGCCCGTTCGCGCAGGGCGAGCAGGAGCTTTTCCACGGACTCCTCGCCCGCCACGAAGAGGAGCTTCAGCGTGGCCGGGGCCCGAGGGGGCCGGCCGGCGCCGGCTTCAGCGGTCTGGGCCTCGATGGCCCGGGCTTCGAAGCCCAGCGTCTCGGGCCACAGGCCCCGGCTGGGTCGGGCGTTCCGTCCCAGGAGGCGGGGCGGGAACGCATCCCGGCGCCAACGCTCCAGAAGCAGGAGGGGCCCCGAGCCGGCCCGACTCCAGGCCACCAGCTGGGCATGCATGGGCTGGGTCACCAGGCGGTGGGTGGGGGGCGGGTCGGCCTGGAGCCGGGCCGGGGGCGCGCCCAGGGTGAGCCAGCCCTTCTGGAGGGCCTGGAGCACGCTGTGGGCGTCCGGCAGCAGGCGGAAGCGGATGCCGTCCACGCGGGGCTTCAGGAAGTGCTCGCGCGGGGTGAACACCCAGGCGGCGGGCTCCTTCCGGAAGAGGAAGGGCCCCGAGCCCCGGTCCGCATGACCCTTCTGGGCCACGGGCACCTGCGCCAGCTCCAGGAGCAGGCGGCCCGGGGGTTTGGGCGAGCGGATCCAGAGGCGGCCGTCCTGGACGCCGGTTTCGGAGCCCTGAAGGATGGCCCGCTTGGTGGGGCTGGCCTGGGGATCGCGGAGCAGTTCCCGGAGCGTCCACAGGGCATCCTCGGGCGACACCGGGCTGCCATCCGGGAAGCGCGCATCGGCCCGCAGGGTGAACGAGAGGGCGCCATCCTTCTGGACCTTCCACGCCGTGGCCAGGCGCGGCACCAGCCGTCCATCGGGGGCGATGCCCACCAGCGCATCGCCCGCCAGAGACTGGAGGATCCACTGCTCGTAGCTGTCGCCGCGGATGAAATCCAGGGGGCCCGGATCGCGGGGCAGGGACTCTTCCACCACCTGGGCCTGGGCCGGGGTCAAGGCCGGGATCAGGGCCGAAAGGAAGACCAAGGTCAGGGCGGGGAGGAGGTTCCGCATGGCTGAAGGCTCGAGGAAGTTTCACCCAGCATGCCCGGGGGGATGCGACCCTGCCAAGTTTCGGTTTCGGTTTGGGGTGCGGCTTCGCACGGGGTGATCGGTGTTGCTACTCTGATTGGTGGAGGCCCCGTGGCGGATCTTTCGGAGTCCAAGCTGTTCTGGTGGTGGCCCCTCATGGCCCGTCATCGGCGCACGCTCTACTGGGGGCTGGTGGCGACGGTCTGGTGCAGCGTGGCGGCCTCCGTGGTGCCCTACTGGTCGGGCCGGGCGGTGCATGCCCTGGAGCGCCAGGACTGGCACGGGTCGCGGGTCTTCCTGGGCTGGATGCTGGCCTTCACGGCCGCCGCGGGCATCGGCCGCTACCTCATGCGCAACACGCTCATCGGCCTCAGCCGTGATGTGGAGCGGGAGCAGCGCGAGTCCCTCTATGACTTCCTGCTCTCCCGCCCCTTCTCCTTCTACGAGCGGCAGCGGGTGGGCGACCTCATGTCGCGCGTCGGCGACGATGTGGGCACGGTCCGCATGGCCACGGGCCCGGGCCTCATGAGCTTCCTCCAGGTGCTGTCTATCCTGCCGGTGACGCTCGGGCTGATGTTCAACACGAGCTGGCGCCTCACCGTGGCCGTCATGCTGCCCTTCTCGTTTCTGGCGCTGGGCTTCTACATCATCGGGAAGTGGAGCCACATGGTGCAGCAGAAGCTGCAGCTGGCCTTCTCGGCCCTCTCGACCTACAGCCACGAGACCATCAGCGGCGAGCGGGTGGTGCAGGCCTTCGGGCTGGAAGAGGCCCGCGTGGCGCAGTTCGCCACCCTCAGCTACCGCCATGCCTCGCTCAGCATGAAACAGTCGGTGATCTTCAGCGCCTATGCACCCCTGTCGGCCTTCATCAGCGGCGTGTCCGCCCTGGTGCTGGTGGCCTACGGCGGCAGCCTGGTGGTGAAGGGCACCTTGAACCTGGGCGACCTGACGGCCTTCACCGGGTTCCTGGTGGCCCTGGCCTGGCCCATGATGAGCCTGGGGTGGTCCGCGAACCTGTTCCAGCGGGCCAAGGCCGGCCAGGAGCGGCTCGACCAGGTGTTCCGCAGTCCGGAAGCGCCCCTCCCCTCCGCCGAGGCCATCACCCTGCCGGAGGTTCCGGCGGCCCTGGCCCTGGAGGGCGTGAACCACCGCTTCGAGACGGGGCGCGGCCTGGGTCCCCTGGACCTCGCGCTGGCCCCCGGCGACAGCCTGGCGGTGGTGGGCGGCATCGGCTCCGGCAAGACGCTGCTGTTGCAGACGCTGGCGGGCCTCCGCGAGCCGCAGGCCGGACGCATGCTCGTGGACGGGGAGCCCCTTTCCGACGCCACCCTGCGCCGCCATTGGGCGGGGCTGGGCTGGGTGCCCCAGGAAGCCTTCCTCTTCTCGGACACGCTGCGCATGAACCTGGCCATGGGCCGCCCCGAGGCCACAGAGGAGGAAATCTGGGAAATCGCGCGGGTGGTGGCCATGGACGAGCTGATCCACCGCCTGCCCGACGGCCTCGACACGGTGGTGGGCGAACGCGGCGTGGCGCTCAGCGGCGGAGAACGCCAGCGCACGGCCCTGGCCCGGGCCCTGCTGCGCCGTCCCCGCCTGCTGCTGCTGGATGACGCCCTCTCTGCCGTGGACGCCGAGACCGAGAGCCGCATCCTCGAGAACCTGCGGACCTTCCTCGGCAAGTCCACCCTGGTGCTGGCCACCCACCGCGTATTCGTGGCGGAGACCTGCGCCCGGGTGCTGGTGCTGGAGGAGGGCCGGATGATCCAGCTGGACACGCCCGAGGCGCTGGCCGCCCAGCCCGGTTTGTTCGCACGCCTCAAGCGGCTGCAGAGCCTGGAACGGGAGCTGGTGAAGGGCGCGGGATGACCGCCCTTCAGATCGACCGCCGGGTGGTGGTGCGCGCCCTGCTGCTGGCCCTATCGGCCTGGGTGGCCTTCGCCATCGCGACGATCCAGCATGTGCAGAACGCGTATTGGGCGGCCATGCCGGTCTGGGTGGTGGCCCAGGCCTCTCGGGGGGTGGTGGTCGAACGGGCTCTCTTCCGCGTGGTGGGGACCCTGCTGGGGGCGGTGGCCGGATTCGCCATCCTCCATGTGCCGGTGCATCCCTTCGCGCAGTTCGCCCTGCTCGGGCTGTGGGTCGCCCTCAACGGCGGGCTGACCCATATCCTGCGCGGCGTGCATGGTTATGGGGCCGTGCTGGCGGGCATCACGGCGGCCGTCGTCGTCATTCCCGCCGTGCTGGCCCCGGGGGCATCGCTGGACCTCGCCACCGCGCGGGTGGAATGCACCCTGATCGGGGTGGTGGTGGCGACCGTGGTCTTCGGTCTGGCCACCCCCAGGTCGCCGAGCGAGGCGTTCTTCGCCCGCCTCCGCCGCCTGTCCGCCGATGCGGTCGCCTACGCCGCGGGGGTCCTGCGCCGCGGCGCCACGGAGCTGGGGCCCGAGAAGTGCCGGATCCTCGCGGAGATCAGCGAGGTCGAGGCCTCGGCCCGGCTGATCCTGGCTGGATCCTTCGAAGGCTACCGCCGCCTGCATGATGTGGATTCGCTGGTGGTGGGGTCGCTCGCAGTCATGAGTGCCGCGGTGGCGCACCGGCCGGACGATCGCGGCGCGGCAGAAGGGGTCGACGAACGGGCGTCCCAGCTGGACCAGGTGGCGGACCAGCTGCGCCGGGAGGGGGAGCCGCTGCCTGCTGGCCGGTCCCTCCAGATCGGCGAACTCCCGGGACAGGAACGCCTGGCCAGTGCCCTGACCCGCATCCTCGAGGCGAATGCGGCCCTGGGGCGGCCCTTAGTCGGCAGGACGGCACGCCCCTTCCGCCGCCAACTGGCCGTGCTCGAGCCGCACCGGGAATGGTCGCAGGCCGGCCGCACGGCCGTGGCCTCGGGCGCCGCCACCTTCCTGGCCGCGGTGGTGGCCCATTGGACGGGATCTCCCCTGGTGGTCCAGGCGGCAGTGGGGGTCAGCATCTTCTCGCTGGTGCTGGGTTCCCTGGCCCTGCCCCAGCACATCGCCCCCAAGCTGCTGACCGGGGTGGTGAGCGGACTCATCCTGGCGGTGTTCTACCGCCTCGCGGTGCAGCCGACGCTTTCGTCGACGACGGGGCTGCTGCTGTCGATGGTGCCATTCCTGCTGCTGGGCGGGTTCGTGCGCGCCAATCCCGGCACGGCCATCGCCGGAGTCGATACCAACATGTGCTTCCTGCTGGCCAGTCAGGCTGGGACCACGACCCTCGCCAGCGGGGCGGAGGTGATCGGGGGCGCGGCTGCGCTGGCGGTGGCGGCCGGCCTGGTGGCCGGCACCTACATCCTGATGCCGCGAAGGTCCGTTCGGCAGGCCGAGGAGGCGGTCCGGGTGATCCGCCGCGACCTGCTCCGGATGGTCGAGCCCGACCCGGGGGATGCCCTCGAAGACTGGCGGGCGCGGGGCTCACGGCAGATCCTGCGGCTCTCCCTGCACCTGGGCCGCTCGAAGGACCTGGGGGAACGCTGGCCCAAGGGGATCCTGGCGGTCATCAACCTGGGATACGCCATCGAAGGACTGCACGAAATTCCGGATGCCACCGCAGGGCATGCGAAGGGTGATGCCTTCGACGCCCTGCGACGCCTCGGCGACGACCCCGTGCGGGCGGTTCGGCTGCTGCGAAACCTGGCGGGAGGGGAGGCCGGAGCCGCTCTGCGCCCGGTGCTGCTGGACCTGGCGGAAAACCTCGAAAAAACGGCGGACCTGTTGGCCTTCGACCAGCCCAAGGAGGCCGGCGCGGCCTGATCAGGCTCCGTCGCGGAAGGTCACCTTGTTGATCTCGGCGAAGGTGGTGATGCCCAGCCGCACCTTCTCGATGGCGCTCTCGCGGAGGAACTGCATGCCGCCACGGCGGGCGGCCGCCTTCACTTCGCGCACGGGGGCGCGCTGCACCAGCAGCTCGCGGATCTCGTCGTTGAGGCCCATGAATTCGATGATGGCCTGGCGGCCGCGGAAGCCGGTGCCGTGGCAGTCCACGCAGCCCACGCGGTCGAAGAGGGTGGCGCTCCGCAGCCAGGCCTCGTCTACGCCGTTCTCCACCAGCTCCTGGGGGCTGGGCGGGGCCGAGGGACGCTTGCACTTGGGGCAGAGCACGCGCACCAGGCGCTGGGCCAGGATGCAGTTCAGGGACGACACGAAGTTGTAGACCTCGACGCCCATGTGCTGGAAGCGGCCGATCACATCCAGCACATTGTTGGCGTGGACGGTGGTGAAGACCAGGTGGCCCGTGAGGGCGGACTGGATGGCGATCTGGGCGGTCTCGGGGTCGCGGATCTCACCCACGAGGATCTTGTCGGGGTCGTGGCGCAGGATGGAGCGCAGGCCGAGGGCGAAGGTGAGGCCCTTCTTCTCGTTCACGGGGATCTGGGTGACGCCCTCGAGCTGGTACTCGACCGGATCCTCGATGGTGATGATCTTGTCCTCGGGGGCCTTGATCTCGCTGAGCACGGCGTAGAGGGTGGTGGTCTTGCCGGAACCGGTGGGCCCCGTGACCAGGAACATGCCGTAGGGCTCGTGGGCGAATCGGCGGAGGCGCTTCAGCTCGTGGTCGGAGAAGCCGAGGATCTCCAGCGTCAGGGTCTGGAACTCCTCGGTGAGGTTCTCCTTGTCGAGGATGCGGATGACCGCGTCCTCGCCGTGGATGGTGGGCATGATGCTCACGCGGAAATCGATGGCCCGGCCCCGCACCTTGAGCTTGAAGCGGCCGTCCTGCGGCTTCCGCTTCTCGGCGATGTCCAGCTCGGACATGACCTTCACGCGACTGATGATGGGGGAGGCGAAGCGCCGGTCGATGGGATCGGCGGCGGAGTAGAGGCTGCCGTCGATGCGGTACTTGATCTGGAAGCCCGTGGCCGTGGTCTCCAGGTGGATGTCGGAGGCGCGGCGCTGGAGGGCGTTGAAGATGGTCGTGTCCACCAGGCGGACGATGGGGGCCTCGTCCTTGTCGGTGAGGCGCTCGAGGTCGAGGACTTCGTCGTCCAGATCCTCCTCGTGGAGCACCTGGATCTTGAGGGCCTCGCCGGCCTCGTCCATGACCTTCTGGCCGCTCTCGGATTTCTTGAGGACTTCCTGGATCTGGGCCTGAGGGGCCCCGGCGAACCGGAGGGGCCGCTTGAGGCGCAGGCGCAGCATGTCCTGGGTGGGGATGTCCAGGGGGTCGGCCATGGCCAGCCAGAGGGCGCCATCCCGTTCCTGAACCGGCACGAAATGATGTTTGAGCATCAAATCGAGGGGCAGGGCCTGGAAGAGCCCGAAATCCACCGGCTCGCGGGTGAGGTCCAGGGTGGGATACAACTCCCGGGCGGGCCGGAAGTCCGCGAGGGCGGGGGTGCCGGGGTCGTTGGCATCCGCAGGAACCGTGGGGTTTGGTGACGACATGGAAGCATCCTAGCGGATCGGGGCCCGGGGAGGGGGGCGAAGTCGGGCATGGGTCACAATGGATGCAGCGGTCGGCTTCCAGCGTTGACCCGCCCGCGACTCGCGCGCCACAATTGCTTTCGTCTTGGAGGCTCCATGCGTGGGTACGCGTCCATCCTGCTGCTGATCCTGGTGGCAGTGGCCCTGCCGATCATCATCCTGAACCTGTCGCGGCTCCTGCGCCCCAGTTGGCCCAGCGCCGCGAAATACTCGACTTACGAGTGCGGCATCGCCACGACCAGCGAGGCGCGGGAGAAGTTCTCCGTCCGTTACTACCTGGTGGCAGTGATGTTCCTGGTGTTCGATGTGGAAACGGTGTTCCTGATGCCCTGGGCCATCCAGATGAAGGAGCTGGCCCTCTTCGGATTCATCGAGCTGGGGCTCTTCCTGTTCCTGCTGCTGTTCGGCTATGGCTACATCTGGTCCAAGGGAGCCCTGACATGGGAGTAAATCAACCCACCGCCCTGGAGCACATCCTGATCACCACCAAGGTGGAGAAGGTCATGAACTGGTCCCGCGCCACCAGCGTGTGGCCCGTGACCTTCGGCCTGGCCTGCTGCGCCATCGAGATGATGGCCGCGGGCGCCAGCCGCTTCGACTTCGACCGCTTCGGCGCCGGCATCTTCCGCGCCAGCCCGCGTCAGGCCGACCTGATGATCATCGCCGGCACGGTGACCTACAAGATGGCCCCCATCATCAAGACCCTCTACGACCAGATGCCCGAGCCCAAGTGGGTGATGGCCATGGGCTCCTGCGCCACCGCCGGCGGGCCCTTCGACTCGTATCACACCATCCAGGGCGTGGACAAGGTCATCCCGGTGGATGTCTACATCCCCGGCTGCCCCCCCCGCCCGGAGGCGTTCATCTACGGGTTCCTGAAGCTGCAGGACAAGATCATGACCAGCAGCCTGGCTGACCGGTACAAGGAGATCTTCGAGGAGGTCGGCTGATGTCGGAACCGAACGCCCCCCAGGTCCCGGAAGTCCCGGAGGCCCCCGCCGGTCCGTACATCTACGACTACAAGGCCGCGCCGAACCGCCAGATCGCCATGCCCAAGACGGTGCCCCTGCCGAGCCGCCAGACCTACCTGGCCGAGCAGAAGGCCGCGGCCGAGGCCGACGAGGCCAAGTGGCAGAAGACTCTGGCGGACTACGAGACCGCCAAGGCCAAGGCCGAGGCCGAGGGGAAGGATGCCCCCAAGGCGCCCGTCCGCCCCGTCCCCCGCAAGGACGACAACGATCTGAAGACGCCCTCCCCCGAGGATGCGAAGGACGCCGATCTGCTGAAGCTGCAGGCGCTCCTGGGCGACAAGGTGGAGGAGGTCTTCGAGCAGGCCGGTGAACTGGTCTGCCAGGTGAAGAAGGAGGCCATCCTCGAGGCGCTGGCGCTCTGCCGCGACGAGGCCGCCCTGAAGTACGAGATGCTCGCCGACCAGACGGGCACCCACTACCCCGCCGCCAAGGACTTCGCCTTCAGCGTGGTCTACCACCTGACGAGCATCAGCCGCCGCAAGCGCCTTCGCCTCCGGATCCTCGTCCCCGAGGGTTTCGTGCCCGAGAGCGCCTGTCCGCTCTACCCCAGCGCCAACTGGATGGAGCGGGAGATCTACGACATGCTCGGGATCCGGTTCGCCAACCACCCCGACATGACCCGCATCCTCTGCCCCGAGGACTGGGAAGGCTACGCCCTCCGCAAGGACTACCCGACCGTGGGCTGGGGCCAGCGGGACATCTCCTTCCGTGAGGATCGAGGCGGCATGCTCGAACGCATCGCCCTCCAGAAGGCCGGCCAGCTGGGCATCAACCTGAAGCAACCCAAGGCGGACTAGGAGCGGACGGTGTTCAAGAACGAGGAAATGGAGATCAACCTGGGCCCGCAGCACCCGTCCACGCACGGTGTGCTCCGGGTGAAGCTGCGGCTGGATGGCGAGACCATCACGCACTGCCAGCCCATCATCGGCTACCTGCATCGCGGCGTCGAAAAGATCTGCGAGAACCAGTCCTTCTTCCAGGGCCAGGTCTGGACCGACCGCATGGACTACTGCTCGGCCGTGGCCAACAACCTGGGCTGGGCCGAGGCCAACGAGAAGCTGTTCGGCATCACCGTGCCACGGCGCGCCCAGTACATCCGCACGCTGCTGAACGAGTTCAACCGCATCGCCTCGCACCTCATCTGGCTGGGCACCCACGCAATGGACATCGGGGCGCTGACGGTCTTCCTCTATGCCTTCCGCGAGCGCGAGGATGTCCTCGACATCAATGAAGCCTTCTGCGGCTCCCGCCTCACCACCACGGCCTTCCGCATCGGCGGCCTCCGTGAGGACCTGCCCCCGGGCTTCGACAAGATGGTGAACAAGTTCCTGGCCAAGTTCTCCAGCTGCCTCGAGGAATACGAGAACCTGCTCACCGAGAACCGCATCTGGAAGAAGCGCACCATCGGCGTGGCCAAGCTCAACGCCGAGGACGCCATCGCCCTGGGCGTCACCGGCCCCATGCTGCGGGCGGCCGGCGTGGCCTACGACATCCGCAAGGCCTTCCCCTACGCGGCCTACGCCGAGATGGACTTCGAGGTGCCCACCCGCACCGAGGCCGACACCTACGCCCGGTACCTGGTCCGCATGGCGGAGATGCGCCAGAGCGCACGCATCATCCAGCAGTGCATGGACGGCATGCCCGAGGGGCCGGTCATGGCGAAGCTC